>JAPKYX010000091.1 GCA_026394075.1 Acidobacteriota bacterium | reverse complement strand
TCCCGCTCCTCCACTTGCGTGGGCTTGCGCAGGCGGCGGATGCGGCTGATCGCTTCACGCTGGATCCCCTGGTCAAACGGCGCGTAGAGAAACTCAATCGCCCCGCGCCGCAGGCTGGATAGGATCGCTTCCGAATCGTTGCTCGTATGCAGGCCGATCACCTGCGTTCCCGGGCGGGACCGGACGATGTATTCGATGATGGTCCCGGAGGCGGCCGGGTCGCTGGCCACATCCAGCAGGACCAGTTGCGGATTCATCTGCCGCAACCGCATCTCCAGCGCCTGCTCAGTGGGATAGGACTTCAAGTCCGTCAATACCTGAAACGTCCGCAGCGCCGGCACGGTCTTCAAGAAGGCGTCGGCCAGCTCACGGTCAGGGCAGATGAACAGGCATTCCAGGTCAAAGTCCGGCAAGGTGTTACCAAGTCCTTACGGTGGGTTTGGCGCGGTAGCCCGGAATCGCGCTCAACCCGCTATCTTGAATGCGCCAGGGCGCCGGCGCGGCGTCTGACTTTACGGGTCCGGGCGCGGCGGCCTGCATGCCGGGGACCGCTTCCGGTTTTGCGATCTGCTTGGGGGCCGGGGCCGCCCGGACCACAGTGGAGCCTCGCGTGGGCGGTGCGGGAGGTTCCACGGCGGCCACTGGCGGAGCGGTGGGCGGCGGCGTCGATTGCGGCACCGGCACCAGAGCTTTCCCGGCATCTTGGGCGGGGGCCGAAGAAGAGTGAGCCACCGGCTGGTCCGATGCGACCGCAGCGGCCATTGCCGTGCTCGCCGTGGCCCCAATCGTGGTCCCAGTCGCCCCAGTGGTGCTGGTGTTATCGGCCGACATGGTCATCTTGGGTACCGCGGCCACCGCGACGGTCTTGTTCCTGCCGGAAGCCTTTTTGCGCTGGGCCGGGCTTTGGTTGGTGCTGACCGGGCCGGGCGGTGGAGCCTTCAGCGACGGCATCATTTCGCGGGGGAAGTAGGGCGTCGGCAATGGCGTGCCGGCCGGCAGCGGTTCGGCCAACTCGGGCGTCACAATCACCACCAGTTCGGTTTTTGAGCGGCTGGAATCCTTGCTCTTGAACAGCGCGCCTAGCACCGGCAAGCTGGACAGGCCCGGAATGCGCGACATCGTTTCGGTGACGCGGTCATCGATCAGGCCGCCGATCACAAAGCTCTGTCCTTGTGTCAGCTCAATGTTGGTTTCAACGCGGCGCGTGGCCAGGGCCGGGATCCGGAAGCCCGAGATGGTGACGCTGTTCGACAGGTCAAGCGTGCTCACTTCCGGCTTCACGTAGAGCTTGATGGTGCCGTGATCGGTCAGCACCGGGTTAAAGGTCAGCCGTACGCCGAATTCGCGGAAGATGATCGTGATGGCGCCCGCAGTGGCACCGCCCTGGGCCATGGGGATCGGAAATTCACCACCCACCAGGAAGCTGGCTTCCTTGCCGCTGGTGGTTACCAGATTGGGCTCCGCCAGAATCTGCAAGAGGCCTTCGCTTTGCAGGGCGCGGATAAAGGTCATCAGGTTCAGGTCCGGCCGGAACGCAAAGATGTTCAGTGCATCCGAGATGCCGACGCGCGTTTCACCACCCTCAATCGTCACGTTCGGTGCCGAGAACTGGCCCGTGGTGACGCGGCCTATGGTGTTGCCGGTCCCCAGCGGAACCAGGTTCACCGCAAAGGATCTGCCCGCATTGCGGTTGATTTCGGCAAACTTCACCCGCAGCACAATCTGCTTGGCGACCGGTGCCGACTCGATCTGGAGATTATTCACCACCGTCTTGGCCAGCGGTGTTGCAATCGCGGCTGCGCGGTCAAACACTTCCTTCGTACTGACGCGGCCCATCAGCGTCACCTCATCCTTGGCCGCCCGCACTTGAATGTCTTCGCGGGGGAAGGTCTCCTTCAACAGCTGCTTGATCGGGTCGACATTGTGTTCCACCGTGACGTTGTAGATGGTGCGCTGGCCGCTGCGGGCCCACACCACCACCGTGGCCGTGCCGTGACTTTTGCCGTGCAGCAGAAACTCTTCCGGCGTCGCCGCCACCGCGTCCACCACCAGTGGATCGCTGGTGGAGATCTGGCGGATCGGCAGCGGATAGTCGATCAACAGACTGCGTCCCATGGTGACGCGCAGGTCCGCCGTCGAGAGCGCCGGCGCGCTGGTACGGGTGATCGTGGCCGCTCCGGGGCCTGGATCTTCGGCATACCCCGGAAAGGCGGCCACTAAGACGATAAATGCAGCCAATAGCTTCATGGAGTCCCCTCAGGTTTGGGATTAGGCGTTCCGTCGAGGGGCGGATCGACGGGCGCCTGGTTTCGCGTGGCACCGGGGCGGGCCGGGGCCACTGTTTCTGTGGTCCGTTTATCGCCACGGATCATGATGATCTCGTTGGGCACCTCGGGCACCAGACGAGGGACAAACGGTGCGCTTACCTTGGCCTCTGCCTTCGGCGTGGGCGCGCGGCGGCGCGGCTTGGGCACTACTGGCTCGGCCAGGTCGATATTGGGGCCCTCCATGCGCTCCGCCGTCACTCGATCAGCCGCGGTGCCGTAGAGTTTGTAGCCATCCGAGCCCGGCGTCGGCTTGATCTCACTGTCTCTGGAGTTCCGCAGCACCAGTTGAATATGGCCCTCAGTTTGCGCCAGCGTCAGGATCTCTGCCTGCGTCGGCGTCACCAGTAGCGTCACGGATTGATAGCTGATCGCCTGGCCCTTGGTGTCGGGGGCCAGCGCTTGGCCGGAGCTCAGCACCGTGATGTTCTGCAGTACCGTGGCCGTCATCGTAGCCGTGGCCCTGGGGGGACGGCCGGTCACCAGGACATCCACGTGCAGGCCGGGTTGCACAAAGCCCACTACACCCACCACGTCACTTACCTTCAGCGACACGGCGCGCATGCCCGTCGGAATAATGGGGGCCAGGCCCATGCCCGCACCCTTGGCGGCAATGCGGCCTTCAACCAACGGTTCATCGATGAGGATGTTCGAGATGATGGGCCGGTCCACCACTTCTTCCAATTTCGAGAAGCCCCCCTTGGGGAAGGCCGAGGCGGGAGTCTTGATCAGCTTGACGTCCTCCGCCTTCAACGTGGAACCCACCGTCAGCGGCTTGGTGGCCACCACCAGATCCTTGGTTTCGGCGGCCGCCGTTGAGCCGCCGCCGCCACCGCCCTTGGAGAGTTGATAAAAGATGCCTGAGACGACCAGCGCAAACAGCAGGCTTACCCCCAACACCGTAATGAAGCGACGATCCATGTCCGGCTAACTTCCCTGACCTGCCAGCGCGATCCACGCCCCTAACGCGATTGGCGGCGCGTAGGGAATCGAGCGTTTCGTCTTGTCTTTGACGGCCACGATCACGGCCAGCGCCACCAGTGCGCCGATGATCGCCGTCCACCAAGCGGCCGTCCACAGAAGTGACGGACCCAGGATGGCGCCGAAACCCGCCATCAGCTTGATGTCGCCGCCACCCATTCCACCCATCAGGTAGAAGATCAAGAAGACGGCAAACCCACACGCCGCGCCCGCCAGGCTGGTGCCCAGCCCGGAAAGTCCGGTCCGGAAGACGTGCAGCGTCAACCCGGCCGCCAGCGCGGTGATCGGGATCCAGTTCGAGATGGTGCGATGGCGCAAGTCCTCCGCAATGGCCGCGGTTCCGGCCACTAAGGCAGCGCCAAGTTCCCAGGTGAGCATCTCGATCTTTGAGACTCCTTCTCACCTTTGTTCTTCGGCTAATTTGTTGGGTTCCGATAGCAAAAGACCCCGCACAGGGCGGGGTCAGTTGATGGCACTACGCAGAACACCTGAAGGCGCTCCGTACGATGACTGAGTTTTAGGCGCGCTTGATGTTCTCTTTGGCGAAATCCCACTCCACCATCCGCTTTTCGCGGGCGGACTGGTTCACCATATGGGCGCAGGCCGCGGCGCGATGGCCGACGGTGGCGTCTTCCCAATGCGCCTTGCGGGTACGGATGGCGTTCAGCCAGTGGCCGAAGTGCGTGTACGTGGATTCCAGGCCACCCTGCCGGTACACTTCCCCACCGGAACGGAGCTTCGGCGCGCGCATCCCCGGCATCTCCGCCGCCCGGACCTTGGCGTCGCGATAGTAGGCGTCTTCCAACTTGGAGGGCCAGCTTTCGACAATCCAGCGATTGTCCTCTTCCGGCGCTTCCGGCGTAAACGTCAGTGAGTCACCCACGGAGAGCGTCCCCTCGGTGCCCAGGAACTGGAAGCTGGCGTCCTGGCTGGACTGGTTGTTGAACGTCGAGCTCAGATTCACGGTAAAGCCTTCCGGATACTCCAGAATGGCGTTGATCGTATCGGGTACGTCGCGCGATTCCTTCCACCGGTAAAGCTCACCCAGCGCCACCACCCGTGACGGCATGCGGGCGTTCATCAGGTAATGGATGGTGGTGCACAAGTGGACGAACAGATCGGTGGCGATGCCGCCCGAATAGTCGTTGTAGCAGCGCCAGCGGAAAAAGCGTTCGAGCGAAAAGGCATGCTTGGCGGCCGGCCCCTGGAACATCTCCCAATCGCACGTCGAGGGCGAGGCATCGGGCGGGATCGGGTAGATCCACGCGCCGCCCGCCGTGTTGCGGTTGTAGGCGGCGCGGATCATGGTGACCTTGCCCAACCGCCCTTGGGCGATCATCTGCTTGGCCTTGTTCTGCACTTCGCTCGAGACGCCCTGGCTGCCCACTTGCACGATCTTGCCGGAGGCCTTCACCGCCTCGATGATCTCCAGGCCTTCCTCCACCCGGTAGGTGAGCGGCTTTTCGGTATAGACATCCTTGCCGGCTTTCAGCGCTTCAACGATGTGCGTCTTGTGCCAGTGGTCCGGCGAAGCGACGACGACGGCATCGATCGACTTGTCGTCCAGGATGGCGCGCCAATTCGTTGCCGCCGTGGCCTTGGTGCGCTCCATCGCGCGCTCCACGCGGCCCTTGTAGGCATCACAGACCTTGGTGATGACGGCGCTGGGATGCTGCATCAGCGCGTTCATCAATTCATGGGAGCGGGCACCGCAACCGATGACACCCACCTGGACACGGTCATTGGCGGCAAAGGCGGCCGGAGCAGCGGGAGCAACAGCAGCGCTTTTCAGCAGCGCGCGGCGAGAAAGTTCCATGTGGCGATTATAGGCGACGGGTCAGGCGGGAGGGCACAGATCCCTCCAAGCTCTCCCGCACTTCGCCGAAATCCGGGCCGCGCCGCTACTCCCAGACCGGCGTCAGCGGACCGATGCCTTGCTCCATCTGCGCGCCCACTTGCAGCAGCGTTTCTTCGTCATGATGACGCCCCAGCAGTTGCAGGCCGATGGGCAGCTTCTCCGCGGTCAGCCCGCCTGGCAGGGATAGCGCCGGGATGCCCAGCAGGTTGATGGGACGGGCAACTCGGGTGGTGGCCAGGCGCAGGTCGTAGTCCACGCCATTCAGCTGCAGGAGGTTGTCGCCGATCTTGGGCGCGGGCGTGGGCGAAGCGGGTGTCAGCAGCACGTCGCACTGCTCAAAGACTTTCATGAACCGCCGCGAGGCGGCCACCCGGTGGCGTTGCGCGCGCAGGTAGAGCATTGGATCCTGCGCCCGGCCCTGTTCAAAGCGGGCCAGTACATCGGCCCCGAACTCACTCCGCCGGTCCCACAGGTCCCCCATTTGGTCCGCCGCTTCGGCAAAGATGATCGTCAGCGCCAGGTCCACCAAATCCTCAGCGGCGTCAATGGAGACGGGGACGATCTCGCAGCCGCTAAGCTGCGCCGCCCGATGCACGGCCGCCGTCACTTCCGGCAGGGAATGGTCGAAAAAGAAGTTCTGTGGAATGCCCAGCCGCAGGCCCTTGGGTAGATCGAGTGAGCAACCGCGCCCGGTCAGCGCCTCATAGGAAGCCGCCACATCGTCCACCGTGCGCGCCAGCGGACCCATATGGTCCAGCGATTCCGACAGCGCTCGGCAGCCCGCGGTCGAGATTTTGCCGAACGTCGGCTTCAAGCCGGAGACGCCACAGAACGACGCCGGGATGCGGATCGACCCGCCGGTGTCGGTTCCGGTCGCCATGAAGCACATGCCCATCGCCGTGGCGACGCCCGAACCGCCGGAGGAGCCGCCCGGAATGCGTTCGGTATCCCAGGGGTTGCGGACGGGGCCAAAGTGCGGGTTGGACGAAGTGATGCCGTAAGCAAATTCATGCAGCCCCAATTTGCCCAGCGACACCGCACCAGCCTGCTTCAAGATCGCCACCACGTCGGCGTCGGCTTCCGGAACGTGATCGGTGAAGATCTTGCTGCCGTAAGTGGTCCGGATGCCGGCGGTATCGAACAGATCTTTGTGCGCGATCGGAATGCCATGCAGCGGACCACGGTCGGTTCCCGCCGCCAGCTCCGCATCCGCCGCGCGTGCGGCGTCCAGCGCGGCCTCGGCGGTCACCGTCAGGAAAGCGTTCACGCGTGCATTGTGGCGGTCAATCTGGCGGAGGCATTCGGTGGTCAACTCCACCGAAGAGACCTGTTTAGCGCGCAGTGCCGCGCCGGCTTCTCGGATGTTCATGGGTTTAGAAAGACCCAGTGTATGCCGAAAACTGGTCGCCGCCGCGGCCTCGATGGATGGCGTCGCTACTTCTTGCTGAGCGCTGCACTCACGGCCCGCCCGGTCCAACAGGCGTGCGGCGCAATGCCCATCACCTTCGCCACCGTGGGTGCCGTATCCAGAGAATTGACCGGCAACGTCAGTTCGCCCTTCTTGATGCCCGGCCCGGCGATCATCCAAGGCACTTCAAGCTCGGTCATCGTCAAGCCACCATGGCCTTTGTTGACGCCGCCATGGTCAGAGATGATGATCAGCACCGCGTCGCGGCCAATCGCGTCCATCATGTTGCCGATCAAGCCGTCGGCTTCTTCCACCGCCGCATAGTATTCCGGCGTCAACCAGCCGTAGCGGTGCCCGGCATGGTCGACATCGTCCAGGTGCACGAACAAGAGGTCCGGCTTTGCGGCTTGCCAATGCTCAATCGCTTTCTTCATCGTGACGGTGGACTTCAGCACATGCTCCAGACGCTGCGGAGCCTTGGCTTCCACCAGCCGGCCAAAGCCCTCCCAATCATGCAGGACAGCGATCTCCGCCTTCGGCCGTGCGGCGCGGAGCACGCCAAAAATGGTCGGGAAGACGTGGTCCGGCTGCTTGCACACAGAAGCGATCTCGAACTTGTCCGGCTGCCACTCGTTTGAGGTGACGCCGTGCTGCTCCGGCCCCGCGCCCATGATCATCGAAGCCCAGTTGGGGCTCGACACCGTCGGCATCACGCCACGGGCCTTTAGCGTCCAGGAGCCCCGCTCCATCAATTGGTGGAGCCGAGGCGTTTTTGCCGTGCGCACACCATCCGTAGAAAGCCCATCGACGCCCACGATGACTACTTTTGTCTCGGCCTGAAGTTGTAATACGGCTGCAACGATAATCAAGCTAGCATTGAGAATTCTCATGAAGACCCGCATATTTGTGATCACTTGGCTATCGTACGCGGGCTTCTACTTTTGCCGCAAAAACTTTTCGGTTTTAATGCCGTTACTTTCGCGTGACGAAGGCTTTTCCAGCGATCAACTGGCCAACGCACTGTTCATCTATAGCCTGTTTTATGCCATTGGACAGCTGTCTAGCGGCCTGATGTCAGACTGGTTGGGCCCGCGCCGCGTCGTCACCGCCGGGATGCTGCTGTCGGCCACCGCCACCGCACTGATGGGGGAAGCCGACTCACTCTGGGAACTGACGATTTTGCAGGGTATCAATGGCTTTGCGCAGGCCTGCGGCTGGCCGGGCTTGTTGAAGTTGATGGCCAACTGGTTTCAGGGCCGCACCCGGGGCATGACGATGAGCCTGTGGGGCACCAACATGGTGCTGGGCGGCTTTTTCGCCACCGTGTTTGCCACTTGGGCGGCTACTGGTCCGCTGATGTTGGCGCTCGGATGGCGGCGCGGTGTCTGGTGGCCGGCGATGGTGCTGGCGGCCCTGGCGGTGGCGTTTGCCTTGGTCGCGCGGGACCGTCCGGCCGATCTGGTCGAAAGCACCGGACCGCGCCTCAGCCAGTGGCAGGGGTTGGGCGAAGTCTTGCGGACCAAGGCGATTCTGGTGATCACCGGCATGTACTTTACGGTGAAGCTGGCGCGCTATGTGTTCCTGTTCTGGCTGCCGCTTTACATGACGCAACGGCTGGGCTATCCGGCGGCGGAGGCGGGCTACACGTCCTCGATTTTTGAGCTGGTGGGCTTCACCGGTGTCATTCTGGCGGGCTGGCTGTCGGATCGCGTGGCCCGTGGACGCCGCTTCCCGGTGGGTGCCTTGATGATGTTCGCTCTGGCTGCGCTGTGTTTGATCCATCCGGCGCTGGCCAGCCTGGGCCGGTGGGGCAATATCGTGGGCATCGCCTTGATTGGGATGATGACCTTTGGGCCCGACACCTTGATGGCGGGCGCGGGCGTACAGGATTCGGTCCGCCGGGAGGTGACGGCGACGGCCGGCGGCTTCACCAATGCCGTGGGCTCACTGGGGCAGATTGTCTCGCCGTTTGTGGCATCGATGATCTCGACGCGCTTTGGGTGGGACGCGGTGTTTTACCTGCTGGTGGTGGTGGCCGCCGTAGGTGGCGGCATTTTGGCCACACAATGGAATTTCAGGAGAGAAGAAGCATGCAGCAATATGATGTCGCCATCGTCGGCGGTGGCATCGTCGGTCTAGGCCACGCTTACGCCGCGGCCAAGCGCGGTAAGTCGGTGGTCCTGTTTGAACGGTCGGCGCGCGCGCAAGGCGCTTCGGTCCGCAACTTCGGCATGGTGTGGCCGATCGGGTTGAAGGCCCAGAATCTGGCGCTGGGGCTGCGTAGCCGCGACCTGTGGCGCGAAGTGCTGGACGATGCCGGGCTGCCGTATGCCGCCACCGGATCTTTGCACTTGCTTTATCGCGAGGACGAAGAAGCCGTGGTGCGCGAGTTTATCGGCAAGGCTCCGGCGCTGGGCTATGAGTGCGAATGGCACACCCCCGGTGAAGTGCTGGGCCGCAGCCCGGCTGCCAATCCCGACGGCTTGCGTGGCGCGATGTGGAGCCCAATGGAGATCACCGTCGACTCCCGCCTGGTGGTGGGAGAAATCCCCGGCTACTTAAGCGAACGCTTCGATGTCACCTGCCATTTCAGTGAGCCGGTGCGCCGCGTGTCGGCGGGCGTGGTGGAGACGGCGCAGCGCACCATCAAAGCTGAACAAGTCTACGTCTGCTCCGGCATCGACTTTGAGACGCTCTACCCGGAAGTGTTTGCCG
The DNA here is from genome assembly GCA_026394075.1 of Acidobacteriota bacterium. Classification (GTDB taxonomy): domain Bacteria; phylum Acidobacteriota; class Terriglobia; order Bryobacterales; family Bryobacteraceae; genus JAPKYZ01. Next base: position 38,041 of record JAPKYX010000091.1, on the reverse strand, counting down.
CGGAGCCGCTGAAGAAGACCAAGCTCCAGATGATGCGCACCGGCTCTCAGCCCGCGGATTGGCGCTTGGGGCCGTCGCTGGCCGCCGGTTTGACGCTCCAGTTCTACCCGGCCTTTGAGATTTGCGACACGCTCCCGGCACTGAAGACCCGCATCGCGGCCGAGATGCCCGAATACAACCGCTGGGGCATCCATGTCATGGTGGCCGAGACATCGCTGAACGAGATGACGCTCGGCGATTCGCACGAATATGACCTGGCGCTGGAGCCTTTCGACAAGCCCGAGATCGACGAACTGATCCTGAAGTATCTCGCCCAGTTTGCGCGCTTCCCCAAGCCGGAGATCGCCCAGCGCTGGCACGGGATCTACGCGCGCCATGCCACCAAGGACTTCATCGACGTGGACGCCGAACCCAACGTCCGCATCGCCATGGTCACCGGCGGCAAAGGCATGACTCTTTCGTTCGCCTTTGGCGAAAAGATGGTCACCGAAACCTTGGGGTTGGCCTAGATGAACACGCTGAAGGCCGTCATCTTCGATTGGGCTGGAACGATGGTGGACCACGGCAGCCTGGCGCCAATTGTCGTCATCGAGGAGGCGTTTGCCGCCCACGGCTTACCGCTCACCCGCGAGGAAGCGCGCGGGCCAATGGGCCTGCCCAAGCGGGATCATCTGGCCGCTCTGCTGGCGCTACCACGCGTGGCGGCGTCCTGGAAGGGGCCGGACCTCGATACGCTTTACGCCGAGTTTCTACCGCGGCAGATGGAAGTGCTCGACCGCTTCACCACACTGCTGCCCGGGGCGCTGGACGTTGTCCAGCAACTGGAGAGCGATGGCGTCAAGATCGGCACCAGTACCGGCTACACCCGGCCGATGCTTGAGATCCTGGTGGCACGCGCGGCGGAGCAGGGCTACCGGCCGGAATCAAACTTCTGCCCCGGTGACGTGGGCGAAGGCCGCCCGGCGCCGTGGATGATCTTCGGCAACCTGCAAAAGCTGGGTGTCTACCCGCCTTCGGCCTGCGTCAAGATCGGGGACACGCCCGCCGATGTGGCCGAAGGCTTGAATGCCGGGCTGTGGACAATCGGCCTCACTGACACGGGCAACGAGGAAGGTGACCCCAGTCGGCTGATCGCCGCCGGGGCCCACTATCTAGCCCCTTCAGTGGCTCAGTGCGGCCCCCAACTGATTGACATCAAACGCCGTATCGCGGCCGGCGAGCGACCGTAATCCTAACGAAATACTGATGCGATAGCCTAGTCGCATGGTTAAACCTCTCGCGGCGGCACTGCTTTTTGCCGCTACTTGCTTCGCGCAATACGACACCGCTACCGTTCTGGGTACTGTCGCCGATAGTTCCGGCGCTCCCGTTCGCGGCGTAAAAGTCACCCTTGAAAACACCCGGACCGGGGTCCGGAACGTGTCCAGCACGGACGACTCGGGCAGCTACCTGTTCCTCAACCTGCGCATCGGCAGCTTTAAGGTCACCGGTGAATTGCCCGGCTTCAAGCTGGCCGCTTCTCAGGAATTCACGCTCACCGTTAATGCCCGCCAGCGCGTCAACCTGCTGCTGGAAGTAGGCAACGTGAGTGAAAGCGTCACCGTGAGTGAAGCTCCGGCGCTGCTGGAATCAGACTCCAGCGACCGAGGCCAAGTGGTCCGGCGCGAAGCGATCGTCAACCTGCCGCTGAACGGTCGCGCTTATGCCGACCTCGCCCTGTTGTCGCCCGGCGTCCGCAAGTCGAATATCCTGAACCGCGATGCCTCCTTCAACGTGAACGGCCTCCGGAGCTCGCACAACAACTTCATGGTGGACGGCGTGGACAACAACGCCTACGGCACATCGAACCAGGGTTTCTCCAACCAGGTGGTTCAGCTGAACCCGGACGCCGTCGAAGAGTTCAAAGTCCAGACCAACAACTTCTCGGCTGAATTCGGACGCGCCGGTGGTGCGGTGGTGAATGCCTCCATCCGCAGCGGTACCAACCAGTATCACGGTGCCGCATGGGAGTTTCTCCGCAACACGCAGTTGAACGCCGTGGGCTTCTTCAGGCCCGCCACCGGCGTGAAGCCGATCCTGGTGCAGAACCAGTTTGGTGGCGCCTTTGGCGGTCCCATCCTGAAGGACAAGATGTTCTTCTTTGCCGACTACGAAGGCCTGCGCCGCGTGGACCGTACGCTCGTGTTCGCCAGCATCCCCTCGCTCGATCAGCGCCAGGGCAACCTGGGCGTTCCGGTGCGCAACCCGCTCACGGGCGACACCTACACCGATGGCCGTGTTCCGGCTAGCGCCATCACGCCGTTTGCGCGCCGCGTGCTGGGCGATCTGCCCGCGCCGATTCGTGGCAATGCCAACGGCGTTGCTCCGTCCAACAACTATGAGCGCCTGACGCCCACCAACTGGGACGACAACAAAGGCGATATCCGCTACGACCAGTACCTGTCCTCGAAGCTGAACCTGTTCGTCCGCTACAGCAACCGCAAGCTGGTCCGTTTTGAAGATCATGTCATCCCGGGCAACTCCGGCGGCGACGCCAACGGCTACGTCCGGGCCATCAACGAACAGATCGCTACCGGCTTCAACTACAACCTGTCGCCCACCTCGCTGATTGACTTCCGCATCGCGGTTGGACGCACGGAAGGTGGCAAGTCCGCCATCGGTGGCGAACGCCCGAACATGCTGCAGGAATACGGCATCGCCGGCCTGCCCAATTCGCCCACCATCGGCGGCGGTCTCACCACGCAGGGCATCGCCGGCTTCACCACCATGGGCCGTCAAGGCTCCAATCCGCAGTTCCAGAACCCGTTTGTGGTGAACCCCAAGGTGAACTACTCCAAGATTCTCGGCAAGCACTCCTTGAAGACCGGCTACGAATATCAGTCGATCAATACCGACATCTTCGACTTCAACCCGCAGTACGGCTCCGATAGCTACGGCGGCCAGTTCACTCGCCCCACCACCTCCGGCGCCAGCAATCTCTACAACCTGGCGGACTTCATGCTGGGCGCGCGTTCCAGCTACAGCCTCAACAATGAGATCGTGTTGAACTACCGCCAGCGGATGCACTTCATCTACCTGCAGGACGACTTCAAGGTCTCCTCAAAGCTGACCTTGAACTTGGGTTTCCGCTACGAGTACGCCACCCCGCAATGGGAAGCGCAGAACCGTATCGCCAACTTCAATCCGGCCAACAATACGCTGATCCAGGCCAAGGACGGCAGCGCTTATGACCGCGCCCTGGTCAATCCGGACCGCAACAACTTCGCGCCCCGCTTGGGTGTTGCCTTCCAGGCCAATAGCAAGACGGTGGTCCGCGGCGGCTATGGCATCAGCTACGTGCACTTCAACCGCATGGGTGGTGAAAATCTGTTGGGCTACAACGGCCCGAACATTGTCAACCTCAGCATCAACCAGTTGGCCAGTCAGCCGGCCTGCACCGGCGACAACTACCGCAATTGCTTCCGCCTGACGCAGCAGGGCTATCCGCCGAACCTGGCCAGCCCGGCCAACTTCTCCACCCTGCTCACCCGTACCAACTACACCCCGGCGGACTTCAAGACCAGCTATGTGGAAAGCTGGCACGTCACCATTCAGCGGCAGTTGGCCAAGGATTGGCTGCTCGATGTCGGCTATGTCGGCAACCGCGGCAACGGGCTGATGATTCTGGGTGACTACAACCAGTCCCGGCCCAACGCCATCGGCGAGAATTCGACACTGTTGGCGCGCCGTCCGATCCAGGGTTACGACTTCATCCAGATCTCCTATGGCGCCGGCTTCTCCACCTACCATGGCTTGCAGATAAAGGTTGAGAAGAAGTACAACAATGGCTTCTACTTCCTGAACAGCTTCACCTGGTCGAAGGCGATGGACAACGCCTCGGGCCACCTGGAAGCCTTCAATGGCGACAACTCCCGCGTCAACTATCGCAACCTAGCTGCTGAAAAGGGACTGGGCGCTTATAACCAGCCGTGGAACAACACCACCACCGCCGTGTGGGAAATGCCCTACGGCAAGGGCCGCCGGTACGCCGCCCCGAACTGGTTCATGAACGGAGTGTTCGGCGGCTGGCGCCTGTCGGCCATCCATACGGCCACCGCCGGACAACCGGTGAACCTCACCTACAGCCCGCCCGCCGCGTTCCAGGTCTCCGGTGCCCCCAACTATCGCCCCGACTACCTGGGCGGCAGCCTCTACTCGCCGGAGCGTAGCCCCACGAACTACCTCAACCGGGCCGCGGTGGTTGCTCCGAACGTCGCCAACGCCAACGACCCCTCGCGTCCCTTCGGCAACATGGGCCGCAACGTCGCGGTCAGCAACGCCATCTACAACTTCGACGGCGGCCTCCACAAGGAGTTCCCGATGCCGTGGGAAACGATGAACCTGCAGTTCCGCGCCGAGTTCTTTAACTTGTTCAACAAGTCGAACCTGGGTGCTCCCAACTCCAATGTCACCAACACCAACTACGGCACCGTCACCAGCCTGGCCTCTCCGGCGCGCCAGATCCAGTTCGCGCTGAAGCTGGTGTTCTAACCTACCTCGCGGGCGCTCACCACGCCCGGCGAACAAAAGCTGAAGGGCCGCTCAACCCGAGCGGCCCTTTTCCATTTGCAGTGGCGCAGCGGTGCCTAATTGACTGGCTTGGCTTTTGCCTTGGGTTCCCGGAACGACCGCTCCACCATGTCGTTGGGGTCATCGGAAACCGGGTGATCCCGCCAGATCCAACGCATCATCTCGGGCATGATGGGGCCGCCCATCTTTTGGCCGTGTTCGTTGATGCCCCAGCTGTAGTTCAGGTCATAACCCTTGGCCGTCAGCGCCTTCATCATGCGGATGTTCTGGTAGAACCAGTCCCGATCCTGCGAGTAGACGCCAGTGCGGCCCAGGCCGCGGTTGTCATTGCGGCCGTCCTGCATAAAGATGCGGATCGGCTTCTTTTCTGACTTCAGAATCAGCTCCGGAAAGATGTGCCCGCCCCGCAGATTGACGAAGCTGCCCACGACGCTGATCACCTTGCGGAACTGGTCCGGCCGGTCCCAGGCCACCATCCAGGCGGCAATGGCACCGGAGCTGGCTCCGCCGATGCAGCGCCGTTCGGGGTCGTCGGAGATGTTGTACTCCTTCTTCAAAGCGGGCAGCAGTTCATCGACGATCACCTTGGTGTACTTGCCGTCGGGCGTGTTGTATTCGGCGGGGCGGTTGGTGGTGCGGTCACCCCATTCACTCATCGTCGGCTCCGGCTGATCCGGGCGGCGGCCGGGGTTGATGAAGACGCCGATCATCACCGGAATCTCGCGCCGGTAGATCAGGTTGTCCATCACATTCTGCAAGCGCACATCACCCTGGGGATGCATCATCGCCTGGCCATCGTTGAAGACGGTCAAGCTGGCCGGTTCCGCCGGATCGTACTGCGCGGGCACATAGACGAAGTAGGTGTGCTGCATGCCGGGGTAGACTTCACTGGGCAGCGTGAACGGTCCCTTGATGGTGCCCTTCGGGACACCTTCCTGTTCCAGCGAGTCCGGCCCCAAACGGTAATGGATGTTGTGGTTCGGCTTGGGGGCCGCAGGCGCAGGCGGTGTCGCCGCAGGTGTGGCAGCTGGAGTCTGGGCCGATAGCAGCGTGGCACTGGCGATCGTGGCGAAAAGGGCGCTGACGCGCCGGAAGTAACGGTTCATGAAGGGCTCCGGAAATGCCAAGTATATGGCACCCGGCCCGGGTTGGGCCGGACCTATCGCGAGGCCAGATACGCGCGCCACCCGCCGAAGCCCGAGATGTCGCGTGCACCGGCGAGTCCAGCCGGTTCGCAGATAAAGCCCTTCACCGTGCTGCCGTCATCAAGGACCAACGATCCAATCCCCAGCGGTGCCGGGATCAGTGCGACAAAGCTGCCGAAGCGGGCCACGGGCATCGCCCAGATCTCCACCTCAATCCCGGCGCCTTGAAAGCCCGCTTCCCGCACCAGGCCGGGCTTCGGCGGCGTGGTGTTGGCCAGTGCGTAGAGCCGGTAGTCTGAGGCGGTCTTGCAAGTCTTGATGAGGCGAGCGCCGCGTTCGGTCAGCTGTTTGTTCAAGGGCTGGCCGCTTAAGTGCGCGCCTACCACCGCCACTTGCACCTCTTCCAGGCGCGCGGCTAAGGTGAGCAGCGAACGGTCAGACTGGGCCGGGCCAATCAGCGTCACGCCAAACGGCAGACCATTCGGCCGGAACCCGGCCGGAATCGCCAGCGCGGCCAAATCGAGCAAATTGACGAAGTTGGTGTAGTAGCCCAGGTTCGAGTTCAGCCGCACCGGATCAGCTTCCACCTGCTCAATGGTGTAGGTGGTGCCAGTGGTCGGCAGCAACAGCACATCCATCTGCTTCCAGGCGGCCAGCGTCTTCAGCCGGAGATCTTCCAGCTTGTACATTGCGCGGAACGTATCGATGGCGGAATGTTTTTTCGCCCCCAGGATGATGTCGCGCACCACCGGGTGGGCCTGCTCGCCATGGGCCTCCAGAAACTCGCCCACGGCGGCATAGCGCTCCGCCACCCAGGGGCCGGAATAGAGCAGTTGTGCCACTTCGAGAAACGGCTGATAGTCGATCACCACGGGCGAGCCACCGGCAGCAATCAGCCGGTGCATGGAGGCGGCAAACAGCTTCGCCGCTTCGGCGTCGCCAAAGAACTCCAGTTGCTCCGGACGCGGCACGCCAAACCGGAACCCGGCTTGTGACCATGCCGCCGGCACACCCGGCGTCCCCACCGCATCACAGACCCGCTGCGCCGTCGCCACATCGCGCGTAAAGACCGACACGCAATCCAGCGTCCGGCACGCCGGTACCACGCCGTCATTTGAGATCACGCCGCGCGTCGGCTTCCAGCCGATCAAGTTGTTGAACGCCGCCGGCACTCGTCCGGAACCCGCCGTATCCGTACCCAGCGCGAAATCCACTTGTCCCGTCGCCACCGCAACCGCCGAGCCGGAGCTGGACCCGCCCGAGATGTAGGCCGGGTTGAACACGCTGGAACAAGCACCATAGGGCGACCGCACACCCACCAAGCCAGTGGCGAACTGGTCCAGATTAGTTTTGCCCAGCACCACCGCCCCGGCACCTTCCAGCACTTCGACAATCGGCGCCGAACGTTCCGGCGTGTAGGCATAGGCCGGGCAACCCGCCGTCGTCGGAACGCCGCCGTAATCGATGTTGTCTTTGATGGCGAACGTCAGGCCTTGCAGCGGACCCACGCGTGCGGGCTTGGCTGGGATCGCGGAGATCCAGACCGGCCGGTCCCCGATCATCGCACCACCGCCAGTACTTGCCCAGGCTGCACCATTGCGCCCGGCACACAGCGCAGCTCAATCAGCTCGCCCGCACAAGGAGCCGTCACTAGTACTTCCATCTTCATCGCCTCCAGCACCACGATGCGATCACCGGCCTTTACTTGCTGGCCGGGCTCGACGGCAATGCTCCACACGCTGGCCGTGATCGGAGACCGGACCGCGCTCGCGCCTTCCGGCAGCGCATCTTCGCTCGGCGGCGGCACGTCGTCCAGCGCCGGAGCAATGTATTCGCCCCACCGGTCCCGCTCTTCGCGGAACGCCTGGTCGCGTTTCGATTGGAAGGCCGCCGCCGAAGGAGCAATCGAATCAAGAAACGCGTTGTGCGTGTCGAGATTGAAGACGCCTTCTTCAATGCGCGGCCGGAAGCGCCGGTCGGCGCGCAGCTCCAGCAACTCCTGGGCGCTCACCGGATAGAACTGCAGCCGGTCAAAGAAGTCCAGCAGCCAGGGCCGCTCGCCGCCATAGGTGTTCCACATCTGGGTGGTGCGGCCCACAAATTGATAGCCGCCCGGACCTTCCATGCCGTAGACGCACAGGTACGCTCCACCGATACCGACGGCGTTCTCGGGCGTCCAGGTGCGGGCCGGGTTGTACTTGGTGGTGACGAGCCGATGGCGCGGGTCCAGCGGCGTCGCCACCGGAGCGCCCAGGTAGACATCACCCAGCGCCAGCGTCAACCAGCTAGCCTCAAACACCGTCCGATAGACGTCGTCCACTGATTCCAGACCATTAATGCGGCGGATGAATTCGATGTTCCACGGGCACCACGGCGCATCGGCGCGCACGCCTTGCATGTAGCGCTGGATCGCGTCACGCGTCGATGGGTCATCCCAGCTCAACGGCAGATGCACCGTCCGCGACGGCACTTCGCGGATCGAGTGCGACTGCGCTTCGTCGATCAGCTCAAACAGTTCCTGGCGCGGCAATCGCGCCGGGTTGTAGTGCACTTGCAAGGACCGGATGCCCGGCGTCAAGTCCACAATGCCCGGATGCCGCAACTGACGGCGCAGTGAGTGCGCCTTCATTGAAAGCTCAAAGTCCAGCTTGTTGGCCCCGAACTCCACCAATAGATACTCGTCGCCATCGGCGCGAACCACCACACCCGGCGCTTGACGCAGGATGGCGGGCTCCTCATGGATGCGCACAAAGCGGACCGTGTTGCCCGCCTTCAACTGCCCCATCTTCCAGCGCTCGCTCGCGACAATGGTGGCCGGGCAGACAAAGCCGCCGCAGCTGGGGCCATCGGGGCCCAGGATGATCGGCATGTCGCCGGTGAAATCCACCGTGCCCACCGCGTAGGCGTTGTCGTGGATGTTCGAAGGATGCAGCCCCGCTTCACCGCCATCGGAGCGCGCCCATTCGGGCTTCGGGCCGATCAGGCGGACGCCGGTGCGATCGGAGTTGTAGTGCACTCTCCAATCGGTTGCGAAGAACATCTCGATGTCGCCCGGCGTAAAGAACTCCGGCGCACCATGCGGGCCGTAGGTGACGCCGATGGTCCAGTGATTGTCATACACCGGCGGCAAAGCCAGTGGAGCAGGCTCCGCCACCGCAGCAGCGCCAAAGCGCAGCAGGTCACCGGTGCGCAGTTGCCGTCCGCCGAACTTGCCCAGGATAAACGTGGAGCGGCTACCCAGATAGGGCGGCAGATCGACGCCTCCGCGCACGGCCAGATAAGCCCGCGCGCCCGCACCCGCAACGGCTCCCAACCGGAGCGTCTCACCCGCCTTCACGGAGATGGGGACCCAACGTGGCAGGCCCATGTCCGCACCCGTCAGCGCGACGGTGGCATCGAAGTGGAACTTCAGCGTCGGCCCAATCAGCGTGAACTCAAAGCCCGCCGCATCCGGCGCATTGCCCACAATCTCATTGGCCTGCCGGAACGCCAGGTCGTCCATGGGGCCGGAGGGCGGCACGCCGATGTCCCAATAGCCCAGGCGGCCGGGCCAATCCTGGACAGTCGATTGCGTGCCGGGCTCGATCACTTCAATGGCGCGCGTGGCGTAATCGAACGTCTTCAGAAAGCCCGTCGTGATGGTGCCCGCATGGAATTCCGGGCTGCGCGCGATGGCACTCAGATAGTCGAGATTGGTCTCGATACCAGCCAGTGTTGTTGCGGCCAGCGCCTGCTCGAGCGCCGCCACTGCTTCTGCACGGTTACTGCCGCGCACGATCAGCTTGGCCACTAGCGGGTCATAATAGGGCGGCACGGTGGTGCCGGATTCCACCCAGGTTTCGACACGCGCGTCGGCGGGCCACGCCACGTGGCTCAGTTCACCGGAACTGGGCTGGAACTCCTTCAATGGCGATTCGGCATAGAGGCGAACTTGAATGGAAGCGCCGCACGGAGCCACTTCGCGGATCGGACTCTCCCCCGCCGCCTGCTGGACCATCCACTCCACCAGATCAACGCCCGTCACCTCTTCCGTGACGCCATGCTCCACCTGAAGGCGCGTGTTCACTTCCAGGAAGTAGAACTCGCCCCGGTCAGCATCGTAGATGAACTCCACCGTGCCCGCGTTGCGGTAGTTCACCGCCTGGCCCAAGCGCACCGCGGCGGCGAACAGTTGCTGGCGCGTCTCCTCTGAGATGCCCGGCGCGGGCGTCTCTTCGATCACCTTCTGATTGCGCCGCTGGGTCGAACAGTCGCGCTCGCCCAGCGCCACCACGCGGCCTTGGCCATCGCCAAAGATCTGCACTTCGATGTGTCGCGCGTGTTCCACAAAACGCTCGGCAAAGATGCCGGAATCGGCAAAGCTGGCGCGGCTTAAGCGCTCCACCGCCGCAAATGCTTCTTCGAGCTCTCCCGCATTGCGGCACAAGCGCATGCCGATGCCACCACCACCAGCGGTGGACTTCAGCATCAACGGAAACCCGATCGCTTCCGCGTCCTGCCATTGCGCCAACAGTCCGGTACCCGGCAGCAGCGGCACGTTCTGCTCGGCCGCAATCTCCTTGGACCGGTGCTTCAACCCGAACTCGCGCATCTGCTCGGGTGTCGGCCCGATAAAGGCCAGGCCCGCCGCTTCGCACGCTTCGGCAACGGCGGCGTTCTCGCTCAGGAAGCCATAGCCCGGATGGATGGCTTCGGAGCCACTGGCTTTGGCCGCCGCCAGCACGGCTTCCACATCGAGATAGCTGCGGACGCCGCCCAGTGCGACGGCCTCTCTTGCTTGCTTGACGTGGGCCGAATGCGCATCGGCGTCCGAATAGACGGCGACGCTCGCAATGCCCATCCGGTGGAGGGTACGAATGATGCGGCAGGCGATGGTGCCGCGATTGGCGATCAGGACTTTCTTAAACACTGCTAGCTACGGCTTCCAGATCAGCAAGCGCACGGGTGTCGGGTTGTACGCATTGCAAGGATTGTTGAGTTGCGGGCAATTCGAGATCACAACGAGCGTGTCCATCCGGGCTTCCAGCTCGACATACTTGCCGGATTCCGAGATGCCGTCTTCAAACGTCAGCTTGCCTTCCGGCGTCACCGGAACGTTCATGAAGAAGTTGACGTTGTGCGTGATGTCGCGCTTTTCCAGGCCTTCCTGCTTGCCATAGCGCAGAAACGTCTGGCGGCAGGCGTGCATGTGGCGCTTGCCGATGTCGTAGCGCACCATGTTCGACTCCTGCGAACAAGCCCCGCCCAGCGTGTCATGCCGTCCGCAGGTGTCGTCCACAATCGTCATCAGCACGTTGCCGTTCTGGGTGACGAGATTGGTGCCTTTGGTCAGATAGATATTGCGCTGCGCGCAGATGGTCTCGACCGCCGAGTAGCTGTCTTCATAGTCGTCGGCGTTGTAGAACAACGTGTCGACGGCCTGATTGCCTTCGAGGTCAATGATGCGGAAACGCTGGCCCGCCTTGACGACGCCACTAAAGCCGTCGCCGGCAGGAAGGACGACGTCGAGAGAGATGTTGGTCGGGGTGCTCATTGTCCGTAGCGCTCCGTCAGGATGAATCCACGGCCATTCTCGGGCCGGGACAATCGGCAAGGGTCATCGGTGGCCGGTGCGGCCACGCGCTTCACGGTCAGCTGCACGGGCTTCGGCGCATACACGCTGCCCGGCTCCATCGGATGATGATTGGCGGCCAGCACCACCAGCACATCCATCTCCGCCCGCAGTTCCACCGTGTCACCGGCCTTGGAGTTGCCCGGGACGTAGTGCATGCCACCGGCTTCATCTACTTGCACCTTGCTGAACAAATTCAGCGTGGGCGTGATGTCACGCGGACCCATCGAATACTTGGCCAGCTCCAGCAGCAGCCCTTCACGAGCGCTCTGGGTCCAGCCATTGCGATGCTCCTGGTAGCTCTTTTCGCCGTACTTGGCTTTCACCTGTGCGGCCGACAGCGTGCCGCCGATCGGGTCATGCCAGCCCACGGTGTCCTGCGTCACCGAACACAGGATGCGGCCCATGTCGGAATAGAGCACGAAGCCTTCGGTGAGCCGCGCGATGTGTTGCGCCTTCAGCGTGTCGGGCATGTTGTAGCGCTCGTCGGTCTGTTTGGCGTTGTAGAACAGAGCACTGACATTCGCGCCGCCTTCAACATCGGTCAGCCGTAACGCCTGGCCCCGTTCCAGCACATGCGACCAGGTCTGGCCGCCGTGCACAGTTTCTTCCCACAGAATCTGGTCTGACATTATTGAGTAATTTTCGCAGGATCAAGGCGCCACACGTTTTGCTGGCGCAGGTTGGAAAGCCAAACGGAGCCATGCGCGAACAGAATCGCGTCACCGCCCGGCCCGGCGTACTGATGGGTCACCTTGTCGGTCTTGGCATCAATGCGCGAGATGGGGATCTGGAACACCGTGATCCACACCGCGCCGCCCGCCGCCGAAATTTCACCGCCGCCGCCGGGCACGCCCACCGTGATCGTTGCCACCACCTTGCGCGTCTTCGGGTCTACTTTGGAGACCGTGCCGTCGCCCTGGTTGAGCGTCCAAACGTAGCCCTCACCGACGGTCAGAAAGCGCGGCCCGGGGCCCACTTCGATCTGGTCGGTCACCTTTGCGGTCTTCGGGTCAATGCGGGTCAGCAGCTTGCCTTTGCTCTGCGTCACCCACACCGCGCCTTCGCCGTAATCCACCGTGTGTGAACCAGCCGGGACGGGCACTTCAGCCGTCACGGTATTGGTCTTGGGATCAATGCGCGCCACCTTGTCGCCTTCCGCACCGGTGGCCATCCACACCGCTTCAGGCGAGGCCGTGATGCCGCCTTCGGAATCCGCCGGGCCCACCGGGATGGTGGCGATCACCTTGGCTTCTTTGTCATCGACGCGGGAGACCGTCTTGTCGCCACAATTGGGAGCCCAGACGCTGCCAAAGCCGTAGGCCAAGCCGCTGCAAGGCTTCTCGCCCACGGTCACGGTGGCCGTGACGGTATTGGTCTTGATGTCCAGCTTCGAGATCGAATTCTTGGGCTTGTTCGACACCCACACCGCATCCGGCGTATCGATCAGCCAATCCGGTACTCCGGGCACGGAGAAGACCGCTTCCGGTGTCACCACCGACATCGGCCTCTGCACTTCCTTCACTCCCGGCAGCGGCGGACGCTGCGGGCGCTGTTTGGGCGGGGCGGGCGGCGGGGCCGCAGCCGGTGGCGCCTCCTGTCCCAAGGCCAGGCAAACGCCCAACATCCAGGCCATCCAGCTTGATCGCATCATCCTTCCATCGCCTCCACCAACAAAGATTCGGTCCGCAACTCGGTGCTGGGTTCGGTCAGCAGGCTCACCGTGACAAACGCAATCGCGCTCACCACCGGCGGCAGCAACGTATCGAGGCCAGCCCACACAGCCGGTACCGCAAAGTAACAAATCAGACGCGCCAGCGTGCCCATCGCGATGCTCGCAATGGCACCCGCTTGGGTCGCCCGCTTCCAGTAGACCCCAAAGAAGAGCGGGATCACGCAACCCGCAAACACAATGTCAAACGCCACCACCAGCAAGATGCCCGGCTCTGGCCGCACATAAGCGATCCAGGCGGCCGCGATCGCCGTCGGTAGCGCCAGCGCTCGGGACAGAAACAGCATCAGGCTATCGGAGACGGGCTTGGTATTCCAGCGCTGCCACACATTGCGCGCCATCACCACGGCGATCACCAGCATCGCTCCGTTGGCCGTCGACATCGACGCCCCCAGCACGCCCAGGAACACGAGCACGCCCACCCAGTAAGGCAAGTGGCCACTGGCGAACGCCGGCAGCACCATGCGCGGGTCACCCACATTGCCCACCGCCGAAATGGCGGCCAGGCCGATCAAAGAGGCGCAGGAGCCAATCACCAGCGTCCAGACACCCGCGTAGTAGCAAGCGCGCCGCGCCGTGTCCGGGCTCTTGGCTGAAAACACGCGCTCCATAAAGTCCAGCGCCATGGCGTTGCCAAAGGCCAGCGAGATCATGTTGGCCCAGTTCGGAAGGCCGCCCCCGGCCATGGTGGTCAATTGATCCAGGCTCAGTGTCGCCGCCGGCAGCGCCGCAGCGATGTTGTCCGAGCCACGGGTGAACAAGATGTACCCCGCCGCCGCCAGAAAGCCGACGATGGCCACATGGATCTGCAGGAAATCCGTCCAGATGGCCGCGTACAAGCCGCCGGCGATCGTATAGAGGAAGATCACCGTCGTGCCGAAAATCAGACATTGGCCATAGGACCAGCCCGTCACCACGGAAAGAATCCACGCCACCGCCGACAGATTGCCCGCCACCAGCACAATGAAACAAACGATGGTCAGCAGCGAAGCCAGCAACTCCGCCACCCGTCCATAGCGCCGGTAAAAGAACTCGGGTAGCGTCAGCAAGTTCATCTGGTTCAGTGGCGCTGCAAGAAATCGCCCGACAATGAACAGGCTTGCCGCCAATCCGATAGGAATTACCAATCCGCTCCACAGACCTTGCCCAAAAGTAATTGAAGTATTGCCCAACGTGGCATTGCCATCAATGGCTTGGGCCGCCAGTGCCGTACCCACCACGATAAACGGCATCGCCTTGCCGCAGACGGTGTAGTTCTTGCTGGAACCCCGCACCTGCGTGTATGTATACAGGCCGATGGCGAGCGAGATCGCCATAAAAATCAACACCGGCCACAACATAGGTGTTGCGTTCACGAAAGCGTACTCCGATCAGGAAGAATGCGGCGCAAACAGGGGCCGAAGGGCGGTTGGACGGGGTGTTCCGCTGACGGAGCGGGCTGAATAAGGATTATAGCCTCTTTCTATTTGACGCCCCCAATCGATTTCTTTTATGCTTCCTCTAAGCCGTTGCTTCGCGTCGAAGCGCGGTTTTCCGTATAACGCCCCGCATCGCGTTCCTCATCGTTTGAGCCCTTTTCGCCCATTGTCTGGGCGAAGCATCTACTTCAGGGGGCTTCGTTTTGAAAAAGATAATCATTGGACTGATGTGCGCCATCCTGCCATTGGCCGCGCAATCCAGTTCGCTTCAAGGCACCATCACGGACGGCCAAAAGGCCGCCATCGCTGAAAGCATCGTCAGCATCACCAATACCGACACCGCCGCCGCCCGCAAAGCGTTGGCCAGTGCGACGGGCGCGTACTCGTTTGTTCAGCTGCCGCCGGGCAACTACAAGCTGGAAGTGCAAAAGCCCGGCTTCCGTACCTACACCTCTCAGGTCCGGCTGCAGATCAACGTTCCCTTGACCCTGGACATCCAGTTGGAAGTGGGCCAAGTGTCGGAGACCATCAACGTCACCGAGGAAGCGGCCAGCGTCAACACCACCAACGCCACCATCGGCAACGCCTTTACGGAAGTTCAGGTGCGCCAGCTGCCGCTGCAGACCCGCAACATCGTGGAACTGCTCAGCCTGCAGCCCGGCGTCGCCTCCACCGGCGAAGTGCTGGGTGCCAAGCGTGACCAGAACAACGTCACCCTGGACGGTGTGGACGTCAACGACAACCAGTCCGCTGGCATGACGGCGACGACGTCGGCCGGCCTCAATGCCGCCCTGCCGGTACCGCTCGATAGCGTGCAGGAGTTCCGTGTCACGATCGCCGGCCAGGGCGCTGACCAAGGCCGTTCGGCCGGTGGCCAGGTGTCGCTGGTGACCAAGAGTGGTTCCAACCAGTTCCATGGATCGCTGTATGAGTTCCACCGCAACGTCAAGACGGCGGCCAACGACTGGTTCTCCAACCGCTCCGGCCTGAAGCGCGAAAACCTGATCCGCAATCAGTACGGTGCCTCTCTGGGCGGTCGCATCATTAAGGACCGCATCTTCTTCTTCGCCAACTGGGAAGAGCGCAAGGATCGTTCCGCCGCGGCCCAGTCCCGCAACGTCCCCACCGAGACCCTGAAGCAGGGCATCGTGCAGTTCCGCCTGAACAACGGACAGATTGGCCAGTTGACGCCCGATGAAGTGAAGTCGCTTGATCCGCTAGGGATCGGCTACAGCGCAGCCATGCAGGGCATCATGAAGCAGTATCCCGTGGCCAATGATCTACAGTCCGGCTCCGACCGCGGGCTGAACTTTGGCGTCTACCGCTTCAATGCGCCGCTGACGCGCAACGACAAGGCCTATGTGGCCAAGATGGACTTCAACCTGGACCGCTCCGCCAAGCACACTCTGATGCTGCGCGGCACGCTGGGCAACAATGTTCGCGACGAGGTGCTGGCGCAGTTTCCCGGCCAGGACGCGGCGGCCAAGAATCTGGACAACTCCAAGGGCTTGGCGGCGCGCTACACGGCCGTCTTGTCTCCTTCACTCGTGAATGTCTTCAGCTACGGCTACACCCGCTTGGGCATTGCTCAATCTGGCACGCCCGGCGCTTCGCTGACCTTTGATGGCTTGTCGACGTTGCAAAACTTCACCCGGGGCTTTGGCCGCATCATCCCCACCACCAACCTGGTGAACGATCTCACCTGGACCAAGGGCACCCACACGGTACAGACTGGAGTCAATTTCCGCCTCGTGCAGAATGATCGCAACTCCTTCGCCAATTCCTATCCCGCCTACTCCTTCGGCCGCAACACGCTGCGGGGCTTGGGCGCGGACATCACGGATGCCTTGAACGTGTATTTGAAGCAGCGCTCCGGCAATTCCGCCTTGGCCCTTTCCGAGATTCAGCCGGCGCAGCGCGCACTGGGTGGACTCTACGGGCTGCTCAATAGCTATTCCGCCACCTACAACTTCGGCCGTGACGGCAAGGCCGTTCCGTTTGGTGAGCCGCTGGCCCGCAGCTTCGGCACGCGCGAGTATGAGTTTTACATCCAGGACACCTGGAAGATGCGCCGCGACCTGACGCTGACTTATGGCCTGCGCTACGGCAGCTATCAGGTCCCCTATGAGCGGGGTGGTGTGCAGGTGGTGCCCACGACGGGCCTGGACGTCTATTTCGCCGAACGCGTCGGCGCATCCAATGCCGGCATCTCTGGTGCCCGGATGCCGAACGCGGCGCTCACCTATGCACTGGGCGGTCCGGTCAACAATGGCCAAGGCTGGTACCAGCGCGACAACAACAACTTCGCGCCGCGCTTCAACTTCGCTTACGCGCCGGTCAGCGACAGCCTGTTCGGCAAGATGTTCGGCAAGGGGAGCGTCATCCGCGGTGGAGCGTCGATGCTCTACGACCGCTACGGCAGCGACATGGTGCTGAACTTCGACCGCGCCGGATCCCCCGGCTTGGCCAGCCCGGTCACCCAGCCCCGCAACACCAACTTTACTGATTCGGCCCGCTACAACGGCACCACGTTCCCGACGCTGCCGACGGCCCCGGCCGCTGCTTTCCCCTTTACGCCCCCCACGATTCTGGGCGGCTTCGGCTCCTTCTCGGGCGTCTTCCCGAACTTGGTGGCCCCGTACTCCATGCTGCTGAACGTCAGCTACGCCCGGCAGCTGCCCAGCAAGATGACCATCGAAGTGGGCTACGTCGGTCGCCTGGCTCGCAAGAGCCTGGTGCAGGTGGACGTGTTCCAGCCGCTGACGCAGTTTAAGGATCCGCGGTCGGGTCAGACCTGGGCGCAGGCGGCCGGTGTGTTGCGTGACGCCTTCGAGAAGGGCTTGACCCCGGCTCAAGTTCGCGCCAACCCCGGTTTGCTGCCCAACGTTCCGTTCATCGAGAACGTCTTCGGCAAGGCCGCCAACCGTACCTTCCCGGGCAGCGCCACGGCCAATTATTTCAACACCACCTACGGCACCTACGGCGGCAGCGATCTGGACGCGTTGAACGACATGGATCGTGAACGTCTGCCCGACGGCAGCTGCATCAGCGCCTTCGGTTGCAATACGTTCTTCGCGCTACAGAACGCGGGCAATGTGGCCTGGTCCAATGCGGGACGCAGTTCGTTCCATGGCGGCCAATTGGTGCTGCGCCGCGCGGTCAGTAACGGTTGGGGCTTTGACTTCAACTACACCCTGTCGCACTCCATCGACATCGCCTCCACCGCGGAATCAGCCTCTGGCACCGCCGGCGGCGTCATCCAGGATTCGTTCAACCCCAACGCCTTCCGCGGCTCGTCTGACTTTGACCAGCGCCACAACATCACGGCCAACACCGTGGTGGAACTGCCGTTCGGCAAAGGCAAGACCTTCCTGCACAACGCCCCCGGCTGGCTGGACCAGGTGGTGGGCGGTTGGCAGACCTCCATGCTGTGGCGGTACCGCTCCGGCCTGCCCACGGTGATCACCAACGGCGGCATCTACCCCACCAACTACCTCAACTCGGCCATTGCCATGCTGCGGCCCGGCACGGCGATGCCGGAAAATGGTGTCGGGTACAATCAAGCAGGGAACCCCAGCCTGTTCCGGGCAACCAATGCGGCGGCCAACGCCTTCATGGGTCAATACCCGGGATCTACTGGAACCCGCTCAATCCTGCGTATGGCACCGATGTCGAATTTCGACCTTTCGCTGGGCAAGTACTTCAAACTACCCTTCGAGGGACATCGTGTCCAGGTGCGCGCGGAAGCGTTCAACGCCTTCAACAACGTCAACTTCACCACCGCAAGCCTATCGCTGGCCAATCCCACCACGTTCGGTCAGTTCACCGGCGTTATGGCACCTCGCGTCATGCAGTTCGCTTTGCGGTATGAGTTCTAGATCGGGAATGCATTTGGCTTCTCCATTTCGTGATCAGCAAGTGGCGGCGCGGGGCCTTCGGGCCTTCCGCGCCGCTGCTGTCCTCGCCACTACGGCGATTGCTCTTTCGATGACGGCGACGGGCGCTGCGGCTAAGGACCCCAAACGTCCGGCCGCACCGTCGAAGCCCGGCATCAAAACTCCGGGTATTCAGATCCCGCTCGGGAACCTCAAGCCCGAAGCGGAATTCAAGTTAGAGGGTGCGGCGTCGGCCATGTGGTTCCTGCCTGGCCCCGCGTCCAGCGCCTGGGTGGCCAACCGGACGTTGGGTACGTTGCTGCGGTTGGATGGCAAAACCAACAAGGCCGCAGAGCCCGTGAAGGAGTTTAAGCAGCCCTGCGGGTTGCTGAACGCCTTTGGCAGTCTCTGGGTTACCCAGTGTGGCGACATGACCGTGGCCCGCGTCGAACCGAAGTCCGGCAAAGTGACGGCTACGCTGCCCTACGGCACGGGAAGCGCCACCCCGGCCATTGCTTCGACCGAAGACAGCATCTGGCTGTTATCTGATGACAAGACCACGCTGAGCCGCATCGACCCGCAAGACAACGCGGTGGTGTCGGAATTGCGGCTGCCCGCCGGTTGCCGCTCCCTGGTGTCGGCGGCGGGTTCACTCTGGATCGCCAGCCCCACCGACAATAAGTTGCTCCGGATCAATCCGCGGACCAATCTGGTGGAGCAACGCATTGAGGTGTTGGGCCGGCCTTCCGCCGCTGTCTTTGGTGACAACTCGATTTGGGTGCTGGCGGCGGCAGATGGCAAAGTGGTCCGCATCGATCCCAAGACGAACAAGTCCACGGCCACGATTGACCTCGGTATCCCGGATGCCGAAGGCAGTCTCGCCTTTAGCGACGGATCCCTCTGGGTCAGTACGGTGGGGTTCCCGATTACGCAGATCGATCCGTCCACCGACAAAGTCGTCAAACAGTTTGTCGGCGAAGGTGGCGGGATGATCCAGACCGGGCTCGGCTCGCTATGGTTGGCGAATCTGCCCGGACAGGGACAGACTTTGTGGCGCATTGATCCCAAGCGGTTGGCGGCAACGCTGGCTGAGTAACGGTTCACACAAGAAGTTGATGTAGAGACGGCCTTGACGGAGCGAATGATGGTGACTCAGCCCACGTTGGTGAAAGCTTTAAAGCAGGCGACACGACACCTGCTGGAATCGGTGCGTTACCTGGCCCTGCCGGTCTTTACCGCCACCTCGGCCCTGTGGGCGCAAGCCCCGGCCAGCACTCCTGAGTTTTTTGAGACCAAAGTGCGCCCCGTGCTGGCGCAGAACTGCTTCGGCTGCCACACCAACTCCGCCATGGGCGGGCTGCGCTTGGATAGCGCGGAGGCCCTCGCAAAGGGCGGCAAACGCGGCGCGGCCCTGATCGCGGGCGACCCCGCGAAAAGCCTGCTCATCACGGCCATCAATCACGCCGACCCCAACTTGAAGATGCCCATGGGCAACAAGCTGAAGGACGCGGAGATCGCCGACCTCACCGCCTGGGTGAAGGGCGGTGCGGTGTGGCCCAAGTCCGCGACGGCTCCCGTGTCCGCCAAGGTGGAAGGGGGCAAGTATGTCATTCCCCCGGAGCTCCGCCAGTTCTGGTCCTACTTGCCGCTGAAGAACCCCGCGCCGCCCGTCGTCAAAGACGAGAAGTGGGCGCGCACGGCCATCGACCGCTTCGTGCTGGCGCGACTGGAAAAGGAAGGCTTGAAGCCGGTCCGCCCGGCCTCCAAGCGCGATCTGCTCCGCCGTGCCTCGCTGGACCTTACCGGTCTGCCGCCGACGTTTGAAGAGATCGCCGCCTTCGAGAAGGACGCCTCACCCGAGGCCTTCGCCAAAGTGGTAGACCGACTGCTCGCCTCGCCGCAATATGGCGAGCGTTGGGGCCGCATCTGGCTGGATGTCGCGCGCTACGGCGAAGACGACTACCGCAGCCTGGACCCGATGCGCCGCGGCCACAACCCCTATCCCAACGCCCACGTCTATCGCGACTGGGTGATCCAGGCCTTCAACGACGACATGCCGTTTGACCAGTTTGTGAGGGCGCAGTTGGCCGGTGATCTGATGGACCCCAAGGTCCGCCACCGTATGCTGCCGGGCACTGGCTTTATGGGTCTCGGCCCATGGTATTACGACAACGGCTCCACCGAAGTGACGCGCGCTGATGAGCGGCATGACCGCGTCGATGTCGTGACGCGCGGCTTTCTGGGGCTGACCGTCGCCTGCGCCCGCTGCCACGACCACAAGTACGATCCGTTCCCCACCAAGGACTACTACGCACTGGCGGGCGTCTTCGCCAACACCGTCTACGAAGAGTACCCGTTGGCCCCCAAATCGGTGGTGGCCGAGGCGGAAAAGATCGAAGCCCAGATCGACTTGAAGCAGAAGATCATGTTCGAGATGCAGACCAACTTCGGCACCCAGTTGGGGCAATCGCTGGCACTGCTGACGTCGAACTACCTGCAGGGAGTCTGGGAAGTCGCAGGCCCGCAGAAGAAAGACATCGCCGATGTGGTGGAAGCCCGCAAGCTCGATTTCGAACTGCTCAGCCGGTGGATCAAGTATATGGAGAAGACCACCGACAAGTACGGCTACAAGAAGCCGTGGCAAGCGATGATGGCCAAGCCCTCCAGCACGGCGGCCGAGGCCAAGAAGCTGGCCGAAAAGTTCCAGGAAGAAGTGGTGGCGGTGATGCTGCTCCGCAACGACATCCAGGAAGAGAACAAAGTGATCGCGGCCAAGGCCATGGACGGCACCAAGGCCAAGAAGCGCACCAATAAGCCCAGCAACTTCGTCACCAACGAAGATTTCTGCCCCGGGTGTGCGCTCCAACTGAAGAGCCTCAGCGAAGAGCAAACCAACTTCCACACCGAGATCTTCCAGCGCATGCTGTCCGACAGTGAAGATCCGGTGGCGATGATGATGATGGGTGGCCGCATGGGCAAGCCCGGCGTACTGGCCTTCCGGGGCTGGGGCCTGGAATCGCGCATCGGGGCCGCCAGCCAGGCGCAGATTGCCGCGGTCCGCAAGGACATCGAAGAAGCCCGCAAAAAGATCGAACCGGGCTACCCCTACCTGCACGGTGTCAAGGACGCCGACAAGCCCGTCAATCTGCCCCAGGCCTTGCGTGGTGACCCGTTCAATCTGGGCGAGGAGGTGCCGCGTCACTTCCTGACTGTCCTGTCAAAGACTGAGCCCCCGCCCTTCTCCAAAGGCAGCGGACGCCTGGAATTGGCCGACATGATCCTGGCGCAGCCGATCACAATGCGCGTAGCGGCGAACCGGATGTGGAAAGCCCACTTCGGCACCGGCATCGTCGACACACCCAGCAACTTTGGCATGACCGGCGAACGGCCCACCAACCCGGAACTGCTCGAATATCTCGCCTCGCAATTCGTCAAGAACGGAATGTCGCCCAAAAAGCTGCACCGCGAGATCATGCTGAGCGCGGTCTATCAACTTTCCACCGCCGATGACGCCGTGGCTTCCGCCAAGGATTCCGGCAACCGCCTCTACTGGCGCGCCGACCGCAAGCGCATGGACGCTGAGCAGATTCGTGACTCCGTCCTGATGGTCTCCGGCAAGCTGGACCCGGCCCTGGGCGGACCTTCGGTGGACCTGACGCCGGCCGTCTCCCGCCGCACCGTCTACGGCAAGGTCAGCCGCTACAAGACCGACGAATACCTGCTGCTGTTTGACTTCCCCAGCCCCAGCATCAGCGCCGAACGCCGCTTCATCACCACGGTGCCGCTGCAGCGGCTGTTCCTGATGAATTCGGACTTCATGCAGGTGCAGTCCGAAGAACTCGCCAAGCGCGTAGCCGCCGAAGCGAACAACCGCGAACGCATCAAGAAGGTCCACCGCATCGTCTACGGCCGCGACGCTTCCGAACAAGAGATCGCGTTGGGTATCGAGTATCTGAAGGCGGAGCCATTGCGCGAATACGAAGAGCGCAAGAAGAAGGCGGCTGAAGAAGCGCCTGCCGGTGGTGGCCGCCGAGGCCGCGAGGGTGGCAAAGGCCCCGGTGGTCCGCCGCCCGCCACGGTGTCCGGTGTCACGGAGAAGCCTGCCAGCGAAAAGCCCGCCGCTGAAGCCCCGGCCACCACGGCCAACGCGAGCCCCGGTGGCGCTGCTGCCGCGGCGGAAGAGGGCAATCCCGGCGGTGCCGGTGCCGACGCAGTGGACCCCGCCGCTCCGCCTCCCGGCATGGGCATGGGGCAGGGCATGATGATGGGCATGGGAGGCCGCCGTCCGGGTGGTCCCGCCGTGCCGGAAGTGAAGTATGAGCCGACAGCCTGGGGCCGTTACGTCAAAGTGCTGTTGAGCGCCAGTGAGTTCTTGTTCGTTAACTAGGAAAGATCATGGATCCGCATAAATCCTCCAATCCCTTTACCCGCCGCGCGGCGCTCCGCCGCATCGGCAATGGCTTCGGCATGATGGCCTTCGCCAACATGGTGCAGGAATCTGTGGCGCGTGCCGGCGGCTTGGCCAGCCCTGACGGGGGCGTGCTGAACGCCACGCTGCATCACCCGGCCAAGGTGAAGCGGATCATCTTCCTGTTCATGAACGGCGGCTGCTCGACGATCGATAGCTTCGACCCGAAGCCCGCGCTCGAAAAGTACGACGGCCAGCCTTTGCCCGGCGGCGGTATCAAGACTGAGCGCAAGACCGGTGCACTGATGAAGTCGCCGTTTCAGTTCAAGAAGTACGGCCAGTCCGGCATGGACATCAGTGAGCTGTGGCCCAATCTGGGCGGCGTCGCCGATGACATCTGCTGGATCCGTTCGGTCCACACCGAGATCCCCAACCATGAACCGTCCTGCCTGATGATGAACACCGGCGCCAATCAGGCCGGTCGTCCGTCACTGGGCGCGTGGCTCACCTATGGCTTGGGCACCGAGAATCAAAACCTGCCGGGCTACGTGGTGCTTTGTCCCGACGTGCCCACCACCGTCGGCCCCCCACTGTGGAGCAACGGCTTCCTGCCCGCCATCAACCAGGGCAGCTTCATCGCCAACAAGATCCAGACCGGCGCGGAGGGCGAACTCCCCGAGGAGATGCCCAAGGCCGATGACAAGGACGGCAAGAAGGACAAGGATAAGGTTGTTATCGAAAAAAGCTTCGACCCCAAGAAGCTGATCAGCTACGTCAACAACCCCAAGTTCGAATTGGCCGAACAGCGGCGAGAGCTCGACCTGCTCCAGAAGATCGAAGGCCTGCGCCGGGAGCGCGAAGGCGCTGACCCGCAAGTGGAAAGCGTCATCAAGAGCATGGAAGTGGCCTACCGGATGCAGACCGAAGCCCCGGCCGTCTTCGACATCCGCAAGGAAAGCGAAGCCACCCAAAAGCTCTATGGCCCCGGCAGCACAGCGCGTGGCTGCCTGATGGCCGTGCGCCTGGCAGAAAAGGGCGTCCGCATGGTGCAGGTCTACTACGCCAAGGGCGACCCCTGGGATGCCCACGGCGACATCATGGCGCACAAGGTGAACGCCAAGAACTCCGATCAACCCTTCGCCGCCGTCGTCAAGGACCTAAAATCCCGCGGCCTGTGGAAGGACACGCTGGTCGTCTGCGGTTCAGAATTCGGCCGCACGCCGGTCCGCGAAGTGGGTGGTGGTGGCGGACAACTGAAGAAGGGCCGCGATCACAATCCATTTGGGTTCACCATGTGGCTGGCTGGCGGTGCGGTGAAGGGCGGAACGATCTACGGTGCCACTGACGAGTTCGGGTTCAAGGCCGTTGAAAAGCCCGTCCACGTGCACGACATCCACGCCACCATCCTGCACCTGATGGGCATCGACCACACCAAGCTCACCTACCGCTACAGCGGCCGTGACTTCCGGTTGACCGACGTGGATGGCCACGTGCTGCACGACATCATTGCGTAAGGAGGCTGTGGGTTAGGCCACGTTCAGCATCTTACTGGCGTAATCCCGCCCGCTGGTCGGCGGAGGCAGCGGCTTCCCGTCGCGGCGATAGAGTTCGATCGCTTGGTCGACTGCAGCACAAAGCTCCTCAAAAACGGCCACCTCATCGTCGCCGTGGCAGCCGCCGTACAGTAATCCTGGACAGCTGCCGACAAAGCAGCCATCTTCTGGTGACCACTCGACGATCTTCAGGAACCGTGCGCTTTCCTTCATTGCTTCACCCCGTGAGCCTCAAGAATGATATCGTTTGGGGATTGATCGCGGTAGTTGACTGAACCGTTCAAGGAGGCCCCATGCCTTGCCCATCAAGACGCCAATTCCTATTCACCGCCGCTGGTGCAGCACTCACTGCGGCGAAACCGGCCTTTGCGGCCAAACGTTCGCATTCTGACTTGGTGCCCCTGGGCAACTCGGGCGTCAAGGTCAGCCGGTTGGCCTTGGGCACCGGCACCTTCTCGGGCCGCGTGCAGCGGGAGCTGGGGCAGCCCGCCTTCACCCGTCTTGTCCGCCACGCCTATGACCAGGGCGTCCGCTTCTTTGAAACCGCCGATGCCTATAACGGCATGCCCATCATGCTGGGTGAAGCGCTGAAGGGTCTGCCGCGCGACAGCTACAAGCTGATGACCAAGTACCGCCTCCGCGATACCGACGACCCCAAGACAACCATCGACCGTTTCCGCCGCGAGCTGCAAACCGAATACTTCGACATCCTCCTGCTGCACTGCGTCCGCAGCCCCAAGTGGCCGGAAGACACGCTGAAGCTACAGGACACCTTCTCGGAGGCCAAGCAGAACAAGGTCGTGCTGTCGCACGGTGCCTCCGTGCATGGCCTGCAAGGCCTGCGCCAGTTCCCGGCCAACAAGTGGCTGGACGTGGCCCTGTTCCGCACCAATCACGCGGGGATCAAGATGGATTCGATGGCGCTCACCGATACCGAAGATATCGGGAGTGTCGATGAAGTGTTCTCGACCGCCAAAGCCGTCCACAGCCGCGGCGTCGGCGTGCTGGGCATGAAGCTGATCGGCGAAGGCCGCTTCACGACGCCCGAAGACCGCGAGAATGCCATGCAGAAGGTCTTCAAGAGCGGTGTGGTCGACGCCGTCACCATCGGGTTCAAGAGCACTGCTGAAGTGGACGAAGCCATCCAGCGGATGAACCGCGCACTGAATAGTTAGGACGCCAACATTCTTGGTTCCCGCAGAGGCGCAAAGCCGCAAGGTAAGAAATGGTTCTCTTTGCGCCTTAGCGTCTTTGCGGGAGCTTCAATCAGGGTCAGTACTTCTTCAGATAGACGTTCTTGAACTCCACCTTCATCGGCGGGCCCACGTGCAGCTGCAAGCCGATCAAGCCTTCCAGCGACCGCTTCTCGATATCGTCATCGATCATCGCTGCCGTCACGTGGCCGTTCAGCACGTGCGTCACCAGGTTGCCGCGCGCGATCACGTGGAACTGGTTCCAGCCGTTGATCTTGATGTAGCCCTTCAGCTCATCGCCGTCCTGCAGCTGCCCGATCACGCGCGAGTTCTGCCCCGGCGCGGCGTAGGTGAACTGCCCGCGCAGCGCCATGATGCCGCGGCCGCGCTCTTCGTAGAGCATGCCGGTAAAGGTGTTCACAAAGTCCATGTCGGCCTGATAGCCCTTCAGTACCCACTTGCCCACTTCGGGCATCTCGACGCTGCGGTACTGGACGCCGGAATTGGTGTTGTTCATCCGGAACTCCAGCTTCAGCGCAAAATCCTTGGGCTTGTCGCCGCGATAGATCAGAAACGTGTTCAGCTTCAGCGGATTCTCTTTGGTGGATTCGCCGACGATGGTCCCCTCTTCCGTGCGCCAGAAGGTCGGGTCGCCATCCCAGTTCTTCAGCGTGCCGTCGAAGATCGAAACAAACCCCGTATGATCATCGGCCACCAGCGGATCGGGCATCTTCATCCCACGCGGCGCAGGACGCGCCCCCGGAGCCGGAGCGGGCTGCGCCATCATCAACATCGGAAGCGCGGCCATCATCACGCAGGCAGCGCGCACACAGGAGGTCGGAAGCATGCCCATATCTTATAGCAGCCCGCCCGCACCCTTTGCTGCCGCGCTAGCCGGTGATGCCCTTCAGCACGCGCCCGCCCACATCCGTCAGCCGGAAATCGCGGCCCTGACTGCGGAACGTCAGCTTCAGGTGATCCAACCCTAACTGGTTCAAGATGGTGGCCTGCACGTCATGTAGCTTGATCTCTTCGCTGGCCGGGGAGAAGCCCAAATCATCGCTGGCCCCGTAGGCCACCCCGGGCTTCAAGCCGCCGCCGGCCATGAACAGGCTGAACGAATCGATGTGGTGGTTGCGCCCGATCTTACCCTTCTCGCGGACCTCGCCCATTGGCGTGCGCCCGAACTCACCGGACCAGACCACCAGCGTCCGGTCCAGCAGCCCGCGCTGCTTCAAGTCCTTGATCAGCGCCGCCGCCGGCTGGTCCACTTCTTTGGCTACGGCATCGAGCGGCTTGGTGATGTCGTCGTGATGATCCCAATCGGTGTGATAGAGCTGCACAAAACGGACACCGCGTTCCACCAGGCGTCGCGCGAGCAGGCAGTTATTGGCAAACGATGGCTTGCCCGGGTCAGCGCCGTACATCGCCAGCGTCTCCTTGCTTTCCGCCGCCATGTTGATCAGGTCCGGCCCGCTTGATTGCATGCGGAACGCCATCTCATACTGCGCGATGCGCGTGGCTACTTCACCATCGCCCGTCTCATCCAGCGTCATCTGGTTCAAGTCCCGCACCACGTCCAGCGTCTGCTTCTGCTCTGCCGTTGAGACGCCGGGCGGGTTCGACAGGTTCAGAATCGGGTCGCCTGCTGAACGCAACGGCACGCCTTGGTAAGAGGTCGGCAGAAAGCCGCTGCCCCACAATTGCGCGCCGCCACGCGGGCCGCGCGGGCCCGATTGCAGCACCACAAACCCCGGCAGATCCTTCGATTCGCTGCCGATGCCGTAGGTCACCCAGGAACCCATCGACGGCCGGCCGGGCCGGAAGGAGCCGGTGTTCGAGAACAGCTTGGCCGGGCCATGGTTGAAGTTCTCGGTGGAGACACCATGCAGCACCGTCAGGTCATCCGCAATCGACCCAATGTTCGGCACCAGGTCGGAGAACCACTGCCCGCTCTGGCCATACTGCTTGAACGTCCGCCGCGTGCCGAGCAGCTTGGGCGTCTCCTTCGAAAACGTATCCATGAAGGCGAACCGCTTGCCCTTCAAGATCTCCAGTGGCGTCGGCTGCCCGTCATGCTTTACCAGCGCCGGCTTGTAGTCGAACAGCTCCAGATGGCTGGGGCCGCCCGCCATGAACAGGAAGATCACGCGATCGGCCTTTGGCGCGAAGTGCGGCTTCTTTTGCCCGAACAGCGATTCGGCCATCATCGACGCCAGCGCCGTTTTGGCCAGGCCCACGCCACAATCACGGAAGAAGTGCCGCCGCGTGCGGCCGGCTAGTTGAAGTTGCAACATCTGTTCCGGTGTCATCTTGCTTACTCCCGCGTCATGAATTCATCCAGGTTCAAGAGGGCCCGCGCCACGGCGGTCCACAGCGATAGCTCACTGATGGTGGGCTCAGAATCGCGGCGCTGGGCGAGGAAGCGGAGGAACCGCTCACTCTCCGCTGCTCGAGGCGCGCGCTGCAATGTCAGCTGGTAGCCTTGGCTCAACCGGACCGCGTCACTCGGTGCGCCGGATTCATTCACGATCCGCCGCGCCAGGGCCGTGGCGAACTCAAACGCCGCTTCGTCGTTCATCAAGGTCAACGCCTGCAAAGGCGTATTGGAGCGGACGCGCCGCGTGCAGGAGACGCTGGCGTCTGGCGAATCAAACACCGTCAATCCCGGGTGCGGCGCGGAGCGTTGGATAAACGTATAGAGGCCGCGGCGGTAGCGGTCCTCGCCCGGGCTGACCTTCCATTCGCGCTGCACCTGCGTGTTGCTATTGGCCCCTGGCGGGAGCGGCGGGTAAACGCTGGGTCCGCCCACCTTGCGCGACAGCAGGCCGCTTGAAAGCAGCGACGCATCGCGCACGATCTCGGCATCCAGGCGCAACCGGTTTTGCCGCGCCAGCAGCCGATTGTCGGGGTCCACTGCCGTGGCATCTGCCCGATTGCGTGACGCTTGCTGATAGGTGGCCGAAGTGACCATCGTGCGCAATAGCGCCTTCTGGCTCCAGCCACGCTCCATAAACTCGATTGCCAGCCAATCCAGTAACTCGGCATGAGTGGGCTTGTCACCCTGAAGACCAAAGTCGTTCTCAGTATCGACGAAGCCCTTGCCGAACAACTTCTGCCACGTGCGGTTCACGGTCACGCGGGCGGTGAGCGGATTCTCCCGGTCCACCAGCCACTGCGCAAAGTCGAGGCGATTGGGCTTGCGGCCCTCGGTCTTCAACGCCGGTAGCACCGCCGGAACGCCCGGCTCCACCCGGCTGCCATGGCGGGTGAAATCACCGCCCAGGTGAATGTAACTCTCGCGTGGCGTGGGCAATTCCTGCATCACCATGGTGCGCGGCAGCTTGGGCTTCTTGCGGCGCAGTTGATCCAGCTCTTTGGCGATGGCCTTGGCTCCCTCATCCATGTCCGGGTTGCCGACCACGGATTCCAGATACTTGCGCTGGCGCGTTTCGCCATCGATCACGGCCTGTTGCCAGTCCGCGAACGCCTTCTTCTCGGCATCGCTGCCGATCTCTAAAAATGGCTTGTTGAAGAACTTCCGGTCGGCTTCTTTGTCAACTTCATCGACGTTGTTCAGGAAGGCAAAGATCTGGTAGAACTCGCGCTGTGTGACGGGGTCATATTTATGGTCGTGGCAGCGCGCGCAACCCAGCGTCAGGCCCAAAAATGTCGCACCAGTGGTCTGCACGCGGTCGGCGACGGCTTCCACGCGATACTGCTCAAAGTCGATGCCGCCTTCGTAGTTGCTGGGCGTGTTGCGGTGGAAGCCGGTGGCGATCAACTGGTCGGCCGTGGCGTTGGGCAGCAGGTCGCCCGCAGTTTGTTCCACTACGAACTGGTTGAAGGGCATGTCGCGATTCAGCGCGTTGATCACCCAATCCCGGTACATCCAGATGTCACGCGGCGCATCGATCGTGTACCCATCGGAGTCGGCATAGCGCGCAATGTCCAACCAGTGGCGCGCCCACCGTTCGCCATAGTGCGGAGAAGCCAGCAGCTTGTCCACCAGGCGCTCATAAGCGTCGGCCCGGGTATCGGCCAGAAACTCCCGCAACTCGAACGGCGTCGGCGGCAGGCCGGTCAAGTCCAGGCTGACCCGGCGCATCAGCACGGCGCGATCAGCCGGGGCGGAGGGGGCCAGCTTCTTTTCTTCCAGCTTGGCGAGGATAAACGTGTCCACCGGATTCCGCGCCCAATCAGCTTTCGCGACGGTGGGCGTGGCCGGACGGCGAACGGGCTGGAACGCCCAGTGGTTGCTCTGGCGGCGCTTGGCCTTGGCAAACGTCTCTGGCACCGGCAGCCCTTGCGTCACCCACTGTTCGAGAATGGCGATCTGCTCCGGCTTCAGCTTGCGTCCCGGCGGCATGGCTAGGCCATCTTCGTGGCGCGCGGCCTTTAGGATGAGGCTCTGCAAATCGCCGGGCTTGGCCCCGGGTCCGCGATTGCCCCCCGCCAGCAGCGACTCCTTGGAATCGAGCGCAAGTCCGCTATTCATGGTCGCCACCGAATGGCAGGCCAGACAGTTGCTCCGCAGCACGGTCCGCACTTGAGACTCGAAGAACGCCGCGCCGTCGGTGGCCGGCGGCGCACTTGCCGGCTGCGCTTGAATCGCCGGTAGCAGCGCCGTAACCGCCACCGCGAACATCGGCCAAGCCAGTCGGCGCATCGCTTGCTGCACGAATTGCATGTGACCATGCTATTCCAGCCGTTCCCCGGATGCTAGCGGTAGTTCCGCCGGGCCACCAGGAGGCAGGATCTGCTCTAGACTGAGTGCAGAGGTGCCGCCGATGGAGATTCCGAAAAACGATCCCTTGAGCAACGACCTACGCTACAACTTCTACGCGACACCGACGATCGAGGAAATCATCGAGCAGCAGGGCAAAAAGCCCATCACGGACCTCAGCGTTCTGCGCGGCGATTTCTGGCCTGATGATGAGCCGATTGAGGACTTTCTGGCCGCTCTCCATGATTGGCGTGGGCACAATCGGCAAAAAGATAAAGCGGCGTGACGCCCCTCCTTCTCGATACGGACATCGTTTCATTCCAATTCAAGAACCACTCTTACGCTTCGCTGTACGATCTGGATCTGATTGGCCACCCGCTGGTGATTTCGTTCATGACGCTTGCGGAACTAGAGAGATGGGCGATCAGCGCAAGCTGGGGGCAAGCACGCCGCGACCGATTGAAGGACTACATCGCCCCCTACACAATCCTCGCTTCAAGCGATGCACTCAGTGCAAAGTGGGCTGAAGTGACATTTGCTGCCCAGCGCAATGGCTTCCGGATCGAGTGTGCCGACGCCTGGATCGCGGCGACGGCGCTGCTCTACAACCTGCCATTGGTCACCCACAACCGTCAGGACTACCGGGGCGTTCCGGGGCTTCAGATCGTTTCGCACGCCGCTTGAACCGGGCATCGCGAAGTCTGGCCAGCATCGCCGGCCCGATAGAATGCTCCTATGCTGCTCCGCCGACGTCTGGTGCTTGTTCTCCTGTCCGCTCCGCTGCTGGCCCAACCCGTAAAGACCCTAGTGGTCACCGGCGGCCATGACCACCACCCGGCCTTCTACACTGCTTTCGACGACCCGCGTCTGGCCCCCAACGTCGACCCGCACCCGGTGGCCTTCCGCAAGGATGTCTCCAAGCGCTACGACGTCGCCGTGCTCTATGACATGGTGCAGGATATGGACGACGCGCGCCGGGCCAACTTGAAGGCGTTTGCCGATGCGGGCAAGGGGATCGTCGTGCTGCACCATGCCATCTGCAGCCACAGCCAGTGGCCCTGGTATTCAGAAGAACTGGTGGGCGGCCGCTACCGCTTCGCGCCGGAAACGCCGCTGTCTACCTACAAGCACGACGAGCAAGTGAAGGTCTCGGTAGTGAAGAAGCACCCGGTCACCGAAGGTGTGGACGACTTCATCATCCACGACGAGACCTACAAGAACATGTGGATCTCACCCAAGGTCCAAGTGCTGCTCCGCACCGACAACCCCACCGCCGACGGCCCCATTGCCTGGATCGGCCTGCACCCCAAGGCGCGAATTGTGTATTTGCAACTGGGCCACGACGAAAACGTCCACCGCAACCCCAACTTCCAGCGCCTGGTCCGCAATGCCATCCTGTGGGCGGCTGGGCGGAACTAGCTTCTTCCGCGCGGCGGGATACACTAATCAACCATGATCACCCGCCGCGAACTGCTGCCTGCTTTGGCGGCCGCCATCCAGAAGAACCGCCTCGCTGAGGCAGAAAAGCTGATCGCTTCGAGTGGCGTTGAATCCGCGGCGCTCCTGGTCCGGCAGGACCAATCAGAGCACGTGTTCGCGCACGGCAAGGCCAAAGTGGAGACGCCGTTCCTGATCGCCTCCATCACCAAGCCGATGACCGTGGCCGCCGTGCTGGAGGTGCCGGGCTTGAAGCTGGATGCGCCGGTGAAGCAGTACATTCCGGAGCTGCTGCACGACAAGATCCTGGTGCGGCATCTGCTGACGCACACCTCAGGGCTCCCGGACATGGTGCCGGACAACACTGCCCTCCGCCAACGCCACGCGCCGCTAGCCGACTTTGTCGCGGGTGCGTGCAAGGCGAAGCTACTGTTTGAGCCGGGCACGCGCGTCAGCTACCAGAGCATGGGCATCCTGCTGGCTTCCGAGATCGCCCAGCGGGTCACAAATATACCCTTCCGGGATTGGCTCCGCCAGCGTGTCTTTGCACCATTCGCCATGAAAGATACCTCGCTCGGGCTCGGCGGTCGCCCGGTCAGCGCGATGGCCCGCTGCGAAGTGCCGGAGGTGACCAGCTTTGACTGGAACACCCCATACTGGCGCGACCTCGGTGCCCCCTGGGGTGGCGCGCACTCCACCGTCCGTGACATCGCCCGCTTCATCGAAAGCTTCCGCACGCAGCGGCGCGAAATGGTGACGCTCAAAACCGCCGGTTTGAATGAAGCCTGGGGACTCGGCTGGGCCCTGAACTCGCAACCCAACGCCGCCTCCCGCTTCGGCCAGACCTGCTCTGCTCAGACCTGGGGCCACTTCGGCTCCACCGGCACCGTCACCTGGCACGACCCCGCCAAACGCCTCACCTGCGTCCTGCTTACCTCGCGGCCCGCTGACACATCGCGGGCGCAGTTGCTCGGCCCGGTCTCGGATTTGGTGGCGCGGGCGACTTAGGGTTGCGGATGGCAGGCGCTAAACTTGAGAGTCAATGAAGCTTCGGGATGTATTGAGAATCATTGAACAGGACGGTTGGAAGCTCGATCGAGTCAATGGGAGCCACCGTCAGTTCACTCATCCGGCGAAGTCCGGGACGGTGACCATCGCCGGACACCCGTCCGCCGAAGTGCACCCGAAGACGTTGGGAACTATCATGAAGCAAGCGGGACTGAAGAAGCCATGACGAATCGGTATGCCATTGTGATCGAGCGCGGGGAATCCGGCTGCAGCGCCTTTGTTCCTGACCTCCCCGGCTGCATTGCGGCCGCAACCACCGAGGCCGAACTGCGTGAGCTTATCCGCGAGGCGATCGAGTTTCACTTGGAAGGGATGGCGTTGAATGGGGAATCGGTGCCGCAGCCATCAACCGAGTTCGAGTACATCGACGCTCAATTGCCGGCTGCCTGAGGCGAGTGTGATTCGTGGCTGCCTGCGCACTCTGTCGTCAGATCAAGCCGTTGAAGCGCAGTCACCTATTGCCCAAGGCGGTATACAAGCGACTCCGAGACCCGGACGCTCAGAATCCTGCACCTGTACTTTTAACCGGGCCGAAGGATTTCCAGGGGTCTCACCAAGCGCAGCAGCCCTTACTCTGCGGCGACTGTGAGCAGCGATTCCACAAGTATGGCGAGGACTGGGTTCTTAAGCACTGCGCCCAAGACCGAACTCGCTTCCCACTCAGGGAAATTTTGCTGGGAGCCCAAGCAACCAGCGTCACGGATCAACTCTCGTATTTCTCTTGCCGCGCCATTCCGCAGATTGATGCTGAGGCGCTGACATATTTTGCCCTTTCGGTAATCTGGCGCAGCGCAGTCTCGTCGTGGCAGCTCGCCGATGTGAAGATTCCGCGAAATGATCTTGGCCCTTACGAGGAGCCCATTCGCCGTTTCCTACACCATGAATCAGACTGGCCGAATGGTTGCTTCGTTTGGGTCGTTGTTTCGCGGAGCACAGACATTCCCCTGCTGGCGAACTTTCCTGAAGTGGGTCGATGTCGTAATTGGAACTCTCGAACCCATAGATTTGCGATGTTGGGGATTCACTTCCAAGTAGAACTTGGCGCTGGAATACCCCGCGCCGCCTATGGTTTCTGCCTACGCCAAGGGCCTGACCGCTCTATCTTCCATTCCCATCTGCCGGACAGACGAGTGTTCGATGAGCTATCTAATCGAATCAGATAGGGGGGAGTTTCCAACTCGCACTACCCCAGCTTCAACCGCCGCACATCGATCTTCTTCAGATCCCACTCACCCAATCCCAGAGCGCCCGCCATCTCGACATGCTCCGGCTGCTTGCGCACAAAGGTTGAGAATTTGTCCGGCAGCTCATCGGCCAACTTCAAGCGGCCAACAGCCAGGCGCTTTTCGTCGAGCTCCTGCCAGCCGATGTGGTCGAGCGCTACTGGGTCCGAGGCGAAGAACATCGTCTTGTGCTCCCACACAAACTGCGGCCGCGCGCCCGGGCCGCCGTGGTAGAGCGCCTTGATGCCGTCCATGATGTGCAGCACGGCCTTGTTGCGGATGGTGGGAATGGAGACCACGGCCGGGATGAAGGCGCCGCAGGCGTTGAGCGATGCGGTGGAGTGGCTGCGGCTGACGTTGTTCACCAAGCCGTGCGACAGGTTCTTCAATGCCAGCGTGACGCCCGCCGATTGGTGATCTTTCAGCAGCGGCAGGTTGATCAGCTTGTTCACGTCCTTGGTGATGAACTTTGCGGCAAAGCTGCGCCGCGCGGCTGGGCTGTTCACGTCGACGTCGGGCCGGGTGAGCGCCATCTCCATATAGTGGTCCGGGTCATAGCCAGTCACATTCGGCGTGTTGGCATACATGCCCAACTGGATCTCGTCGTAGCTGGGAGCGGCATTCAGGATGCGGACGCCTTCGGGTAGCCACTTGTCGAAACCGGCCTGGAAGAACTGGTCGCGGTACCGGTCATAC
Organism: Acidobacteriota bacterium; assembly: GCA_026394075.1. Lineage (GTDB taxonomy): Bacteria > Acidobacteriota > Terriglobia > Bryobacterales > Bryobacteraceae > JAPKYZ01. The sequence goes on along the minus strand of JAPKYX010000091.1, from coordinate 3,387 downwards.
GCCACAATGTCGCGACGCTTCACGCCCGCTGCTTCCAAACCTGCGATCACTTCGCGCACCACCGTCGCATCGGAGATCACATGCGGTTGACCGACCGGGTTCAGCTTGATGCCCACCACGTCGCCGGGCTGCACGAACACCTTCCAGGCGGACTGCCAATCCGGAGCGCCGGTCAGCTCCATCATGCCGCGGCGCATCATCTGCTGCACCGGTTCGGCCTGATACTGGCCCGAGATGATGGACCCGCCGTGGTTCACGCGGACCACGCGGCCACGGTAGGGGCCCGGCATGGCCAGCTTCGACGGCGCCTGCTTGGCCGCCACCTGAGCACCTTCCATCAACTCGCGCACAGTGAGCGCGCCGACTAAACTTTGCAGTACCTGACGCCGGTTGGTGAGCATGAAACGAGTATAATCCGCCTATGGCCAACGGTATTCCCACTCGTGTTTTGGGGCGCACCGGCGTCTCTGTTTCCGCCCTCTGTCTGGGGGGCTGGCATATTGGCGCGTTAAAAGAAGAGCCGGAGGCGATCCGCATCATGCATGCCGCGATCGACGGCGGCATGACGTTCTTCGATAACGCCTGGGACTACCATGACGGGCACTCCGAAGAGGTTATGGGCAAGGCGCTGTCCGTCGACGGCAAGCGCAAGCAGGTCTTTCTGATGACCAAGAACTGCGAGCGCGACTACGCCGGGTCCATGAAGTGCCTCGACGATTCGCTGCGGCGTTTGAAGACCGATCACCTGGACCTGTGGCAGTTCCACGAATGCGTCTACGACAACGATCCCGACTGGATCTTCGAAAAAGGCGGCATGAAGGCCGCGCTCGAAGCCAAGAAAGCGGGCAAGGTCCGCTTCATCGGTTTCACCGGCCACAAGGACCCGCGCATCCACTTGAAGATGCTGTCGAAGCCCTTTGATTGGGACAGCGCGCAGATGCCCAACAACGTGCTCGATGCCTTCTACCGCAGCTTCCAGAAGGAAGTGATGCCCAAGTGCCTGGAACGGCACGTCGGCATCATCGGCATGAAAGGTTTGGCCGGCGGACACCCCGAAGGCCGTTTGATTTCTCACATGGGCCTGACCGCGGAGCAGTGTTATCGCTACTGCCTCAGTCAGCCTGTCACTACCCAAGTGGTCGGCGTCACTTCCATGGCGCAGCTTGAAGCCGACCTGAAGCTGGGCCGCGAGTTTAAGCCGATGACCACGGCGGAACTGCGCGCCTTCGAAGCCAAAGTGAAAGACGAGGCGGGAGACGGCCGCCACGAACTTTTTAAGTCGACCAAGGCGTTCGACGGACCCCACCACCGCCGTCAACATGGATTTGCCGAGGGAGACTAACATGCTGAACCGAATTGTTGCCGCCGCCCCGCTGCTCAGTGCCTTTATGCTGCTGGGCGCCGCCGCACTGGCCCAAACCACCTACCAGAAGCCACCCAAGGCGATTCTCGATGTCTTGAATGCCCCGCGTCTGCCGCAGGTGTCGCTTAGCCCGGCCAAGACCCACATCCTGCTGCTTGATACCGTGGCCAACCCGTCAATCGCCGACCTGTCGCGCCCGATGCTGCGCCTGGCCGGATTGCGCATCGATCCCGGCTCCAACGGCCCGCACCTGACGGCCTACACCACGGGCGTCTCCGTGCAGTCTCTATCTGGCGGCGCGGCCACTCGGGTGGCGGTGCCCGCCAATGCGCGACTGCATGCGCTCGCTTGGTCGCCCGATGGCAAGATGGCCTCCGTCGCCAACGCCACGGACACGACCACTGAGCTTTGGGTGCTCGACATCGCCACGGCGAAGGCCCGCAAGATCGCTGGCGTGGCCCTGAATGGCGTGCTGGACCCGATCAGCTGGATGCCAGACAACAAGACTCTGCTCGTGGCCACCGTGCCCACTGCGCGCGGGAAAGCTCCGGCGGCGCCCACAACGCCTCTGGGACCGAAGATCCAGGAGAGCACCGGCAAGGCCGGCCCCACGCGGACCTACCAGGACATGCTCTCCAGCAGCTACGATGAGCAGCTGTTTGACTACTACGCCACGGCGCAATTGGCGCTGGTGGATGTCTCCACCGGCAAGGTAACGCCCGTCGGCAAGCCCGGTATCTACAGCACCATCTCGCCCTCACCCGGCGGCCAGCACTTCCTGCTCACGCGCCACTACAAGCCGTACTCGTACCTGTTGCCGGTGCAGTTGTTCACGCGCGACGTCGAAGTGTGGGACCTGAAGGGTTCGCTCGCCTACACCGTGGCGAAGTTGCCGCTGGCCGAGCGGGTACCGATTGAAGGTGTGCCCACCGGGCCGCGCAATGTGAACTGGCAGCCCTCGCAGCCGGACACGCTGGTTTGGGTGGAGGCGCTCGATGGCGGCAACCCCAAGGAGAAGGTGCCGAATCGTGACCGCGTGCTCTCCTACAGCCTGGCCACCAAGGCCGCTCCCGTGGAAGTGGGCAAGACCGAAAACCGGCTGCAGGGCGGCTTCTTTGGCGGCGGCGGGATCATGTGGCTGGAAGATGGCCGGCTGCTGGTTTCCGACTACGACCCCCGCAAGCGCTGGACCCGCACCATGCTCGTCGAAAAGGGCGGCACCACCAAAACCGTCTTCAGCCGCAATGTCCAGGATCGCTACAAGGATCCCGGCCAGATCCAGATGAAGACCCTCGCGAGCGGCGGCCGCGTCGTGGATGTGGCGGACGGCCAAGTGCTGCTGAAAGGCGATGGCGCTTCACCGCAGGGTGACCGGCCGTTTGTCGACCGGATGTCACTGGCCACGCTCAAGACTGAACGGCTGTTCCAATCCGCTCCGGATAAGTATCAGGAGCTGATCGGCGCGCTCGACAAGGAAGGCAAGCGTCTGCTGATCCGCAGCGAAAGCCCCACCGAGCCGCCGAACTACTTTATTCGCGACGCGGCCGGCAAGTTGACCGCTGTCACCAACTTTGCTGACCCGTCGCCGCAGTTGCGTGGCATCAAGAAGCAGCTGGTCACCTACAAGCGCCCGGATGGCGTGCCGCTGTCGTTCACGCTCTATCTGCCGCCCAACTATCAACCCGGCAAGCCGCTGCCGACGGTGGTGTGGGCTTATCCGCGCGAGTTCAACGATGCCGACACCGCGGGTCAGGTTTCCGGCTCCCGCCAGCGTTTCTCGACGCTGACCGGCTATTCGCACTTGTTCTTCCTGCTTGATGGCTACGCGGTGCTGGACGAGACGGCCATGCCTGTCGTGGGCGACCCGGAAACGGTCAACAACACCTACATCGACCAGATCGTGGCCAGCTCCAAGGCGGCCATCGACAAGGCGGTGGAGATGGGCGTCACCGACCGTAACCGTGTTGGTGTCGGTGGCCACAGCTACGGCGCCTTTATGACTGCCAACCTGCTGGCCCATTCCG
>JAPKYX010000031.1:2376-17661 GCA_026394075.1 Acidobacteriota bacterium | reverse complement strand
CCGCCGGGACTTCTTCCTGCGCACCGGCGGCTACCGCCCCTGGCCCATCATGGAGGACTACGAACTTGCCCGGCGCCTCCACCTGGCCGGACCACTCCGGTTTCTCCCCCAGAAGATCTCCGTCTCCCCCCGCCGCTGGAAGAACGGCGGCCTGCTGCACGCCCTCACCGTTTGGGTGTTGATCCAGGCGGGCTACTCGCTCGGCGTCAACCCCCACCGTCTAGCCTGGATGTACAAGCACATCCGGTGAAACTGCGTTGATCGTTCAAGCCTCCGGATACTTCCACGGAGCCCGGTAGGCGCGCCGCAACAGCCGGTTCGCCTCCGGGTCCCCCACGCACTTCTGGCCATCCCACCGGACACTCCGCCCGGCGCGCCAGCTCACCATCCCCAGCAGTGAGGCCGCCGTGGCACGGTGGCCCACTTCAATATCAGCCACTGGCTTCCGCCGCTTCTCAATGGCGGTCATAAAGTCCGCCCACAGCTCCCGGATGTTTTGCCCGTCGGGCTGGTTCAACTGGGGCTCCACGTGGATCGTCGGTTGGCCCTTCTTCACCGGGTAGAACGTCCAGCCATCGCGATAACCCAGGTGGAAAACGCCTTCGGTGCCGTAAAAGTATGCGCCGATCAGATGCTTCTCCGCGCCCTCGCCCGCATAGTGACGCTGCTCCCAGAGGCAGCGGAAGCTCTCAAACTCATAGGTCACCATCTGCGTATCCGGCGCATCGGTCGAATCCTGCCTCACCATGCGCCCAGCGGTGGAATAGACGGTCTTGGGGTGAGTCTCTTCGGTCCACCACAGCACCTGGTCCATCCAGTGCACGCCCCAATCGCCCAGCGTTCCGTTCGCGTAGTCGAGAAAGTGCCGGAACCCTCGCGGATGAATGGCCTTGTTGTAAGCGCGCTTGGGCGCCGGGCCCAGCCACATATCCCAATCAAGCCCGGCTGGCGGTTCACTATCCGGCACCCGCGTGCCCGCCCCGCCGCTGGCATTGGCGAAGATCCGCACCATGCCCACCTTGCCCACTTTGCCGGACTTCAAGAACTCCATGCCGGAAAGTCCATGTGGGGTCAACCGCCGGTGCAACCCCACCTGCACCACCCGATCCGCCGCCCGCGCCGCCTTCACCATCGCCTTGCCTTCATCGATCGTGTGGCTGATCGGCTTCTCGACATAGACATGCGCCCCCGCCTTCACGGCATCAATCGTGGGTAGCGCATGCCAATGGTCGGGCGTGGCGACGATGGCAATATCCGGCCGCTCCTTGGCCAGCATCTCGCGATAATCCTTGAAGACCCGCGGCTGGTCAGACGAGAGCTTCGTGATCTCGGCCTGAGCCTTCGCAATCTGGCTCGAATCCGGGTCCACCAGCGCCACCGCGGAACATTGCCCGGAAGCCAGCGCCTCCCGCAGAATGTTCATGCCCCACCACCCGGACCCAATCAGCGCCGTCTTGTACCGGCGCGCCGGTTGGCCGTAAAGAATGGGAGCCGCCGACAGGGCAGCCTGAAAAAAGACACGACGCTTCATTCGGGCATGATAGCGCGGCGGGTTTGCGTCTGATGGCCGGGGCGGTGGCTAAGCCACCAATTCCTTAATCAAATTGCCGCTGACATCCGTCAGTCGCATATTGCGACCGTTGTAGGGGTAGGTCAGCTTCTCATGGTTGAAGCCCAGGCAGTGCAGCATCGTGGCGTGGAGATCGTTCACTGACTTGCGGTTCTCCACCGCCTTATAGCCGAACTCGTCGGTCGCGCCGATGACTTGACCGCCCTTGATGCCGCCGCCCGCCATCCACACCGTGTAGCCATAGGGGTTGTGGTCGCGCCCATCCAGCCGTTGCGAGATCGGCATGCGGCCGAACTCGCCGTGCCAGATCACCAGCGTCGAATCCAGCAAGCCGCGCTGCTTCAGATCAGCCAGCAGCGCGGCCACCGGCTGGTCGGTCTCGCCGCAGTGCATCTCGTGGTTGGCCTTCAAGTCCCAGTGCGCGTCCCAGCTTTCCTGGAAGTTGCCGCCACCGGAATAGACCTGCACAAACCGCACGCCCCGTTCCACGAGCCGCCGCGCCATCAGCAGCTGCTTGCCGACATACTGCGTGCGCTCGCCGTCGACGCCGTACATATCGCGGATATGCTGCGGCTCCGTGTTGATCGCCACGGCATCGGTGGCATGCTTCTGCATCTGATACGCCAGCTCAAAAGAAGCGATACGCGCCGCAAACTCGGAATCCTGCGGGTTCTTGGCAGCGTGCTCCGCATTCAACTTGTCGAGAAAGCCCAGCCAGCGCTTCTGCCGTTCCGGCGTCATGCCCTCCGGCGGCTTCAGATCGACAATCGGATCGCCCGTCGAACGGAACGGCGTGCCCTGATACATCGCTGGCATATACCCATTGCCCCAATTCGGAGCCCCGCCAATCGGTCCGCCGCGCCAATCCTGAAACACGATATAGGCTGGCAGATTCTGGTTCTCCGTGCCCAGCCCATAGGTCACCCAGCTGCCCATCGAAGGATGTCCGGTCAGCACGCTGCCCGTGTTCATCTGGAACAGCGCCGGAGCGTGGTCATTCGACAGCGAATACATAGACCGGACAAAGGCGATGTCGTCCACATGCTTGGCGACATGCGGAAACAGCTCGCTCACGTCCATGCCGCTCTGGCCATACTTCTTAAACTTCCAGGGCGACGGCAAAATGCCGCCAGGCGTTCCCTGCGACACCACCACTTCACCCTTGCCCGACATCGCCTCCCCGGCACGGCGGCAACAGCCAGCGAGGCGATGCCGCCTCCGGCCCGGAACATCAACTCGCGGCGTGAAAGAAAGCGCTGGCTCATGGTGTTGTCCTAAGGGATGTACGCGAACTCGTTCAGGTTGAAAATCGTCTGCGCAAAGTCGACCAAGCCTTCCGGCGCGGACCCGATAAAGCTGACCGCTTCGGCCAGTTCCTTTGGCGACGGCGCGCGCGATAGCGTCAGGTCAAACGCCCGCTTCACCTGCGCCGCTGGCTGATCGCCCGCCTCCTGCTTCAGCCGCGCCGCAAAGCGCTTGGCTTGATCCAGCACGAAAGCGTTGTTCATCAGGATCAGCGCCTGCGTCGCAATGGTGGAGCGGTTGCGGCGCGAGCACGACCCGATGCCGTTCGGCGTATCAAACAGCTCCATCATCGGCACCTGGATGGTGCGCTTCTGGAAGATGTAGACGCTGCGGCGGAACGTCGACGGGTCATCAATCTGCTTGCCCGGCCACGTGCGCCCGCTGGACCCGGCATAGAGCGACGGATCAATAAACGGATAGACGCCCGGGCCGCCCAGGTCCAGCTTCAACGTGCCCGCCGCCGCCAGAATCTGATCCCGGATAATCTCTGCCTCCAGGCGCTGCCGAGCCTGCCGCCACAACAGCCGATTCTCAGGGTCCGCCGCAATGCCGTCCGCGCGATCACTGCTCGATTGCTGGTAGACCTGCGACAGCATCAGCGTCCGGTGCATCTTCTTGATCGACCAACCCTGCTGCACAAACTCGCTCGCCAGCCAATCGAGCAATTCCGGGTGCGTGGGCAACTCGCCGGTCTTGCCAAAGTTCGACGTCGTCCGGACAAGGCCTTCCCCGAAGTGATGCTGCCAGATCCGGTTCACCATCACGCGCGCCGACAGCGGATTGCTGGGCGACGTCACCCAGTCGGCAAACGCCGCCCGGCGGCCCAGGCCCGGTCCGGTGGTCTTGTCGGGGAACGCCCATTCGCCCTCATGCGCCACGCTCAAGATGCCCGGCTTCATCTCCGTACCCGGCGAATCCACGCTGCCGTGGTGGAGGAAGTAGGACGGATCCGCCCGCTTCTCCTCAATCGTCAGCAACGTCGGGATCTCGGGCTTCTTCTTGTCCAGCGCCGCAATCTCTTCCTTAAGCTTCGTCCACCGGGCCCGCTCATCGGCATTCAGCAGCGGCTGCAACTCTTTGTCGTCCACCACCAGGAATTTCTCTACCTGGATGGCGTTCAGCCGCTGGCCTTCGGTGCGCTTGTCCGCGGGCGTCTTCAGCGCGATCTGGAAGAACTCCGGCAGCTTGGACTTCTTCTCGTCCAACAACCGCTCCCGGTACGGTTTGTCGATCTGCCCCTTGGCGGCGCGCAGTTCCTTTAGCTTGGCGTTCCATTCCGCCAGCGCTGTCTTATGCGCGGCAATGGCCGCGGCTTCCGCAAATGGCTCCTCCACCGGCTTGGCCGAAAAGAAGACGGCCTGCATGCGGTAGTAGTCCTTCTGCGGAATCGGGTCGAACTTGTGGTTGTGGCAGCGCGCGCAGCCAATCGTCATGCCCAGCATCGATCCACCGGTGGTGGCCAGCAGATCATCCAGCTCATCCATGCGCGTCTGCGCCGTCTTGATGTTGGCTTCCTGGCCCAGCCGCAGATAGACGCTCGCCACTCGCCCTTCGCGATCACCGGGCTTCAGCTCGTCACCGGCCAACTGCAACCGCACGAACTCGTTGTACGGAACGTCGCGGTTGAACGCCTCGATCACCCAATCCCGGTAGTGGAACATCGTGGGCCGGTCGCGGTCGAACTCATAGCCCGCCGAATCGGAATAGCGCGCCAGGTCCAGCCAGTGCCGTCCCCAACGCTCGCCATAATGCGGCGAAGCCAGCAATTGCTCCACCAGCTTGGGCCATGCATTGGGCGACTTGTCATTCACAAACGCCGTCACTTGATCGGGCGTCGGTGCCAGCCCAATCAAGTCGAGATAAGCGCGCCGGATCAGGCTGCGAAGGTCGGCTTGCGGGTTCGGCTTCAGCCCCTTGGCCGCCAGCGACTTCAACCACAGCTCATCCACCGCAGCAGAGCCCGCGCCCTTCACCGCCGGACGCTTCACCGGTTGAAAGCTCCAGAACTTCCGCTCCTCCGGCCGGATCGGCCGGTCTTCCAGCTTGGCTAGCGTCTTCAGCTTGTCTTCATCCGCCGGGGCAATGCCGTCATAGGGCGCACCGCGATCAATCCAGGTGCGGAGCATCTCAATATCCGCCGCCACCAGCTTCTTGCCCGGCGGCATCGACGGCTGTTGCGTGCCCGAGACCAGCTTGTAGAGCAAGCTCGCTTCCGGGTTGTTCGGCACCACCACCGCGCCGTGCTCGCCGCCTTTGAGAATGGTTTCGCGCGTCCGCAAATCCAACTTCGACATCTTCAGCGCCGCGCCGTGGCACGAATAGCAGTTCGCCTTGAAGATGGCCTCCGCCTTCTCCGCCGATTCATCAGCCCCGAAGGCGATGCCGGTCAACAAAATCAGGCCTCCGGCCCACCGGTGCGCAAGGAATGTCATTACGATGAATGATATCAAGCCCCACCGCGCCCGATGAGCCCGCAAAATCGGTCAGCACCAGCCCTCAAGCGCAACTAGCGCTTCGAACCAAGGACACAGCCGTGCCGAGCCCCGACCCGCAGGAGGGGCCTGCCGAACTGATCCCGCAGCCTTGCGAGTTCACAGCAGATCGGACGCCACTGTCTCCCCGCCTTAACTCACCCGCGCCGCACCCAGTACCCACCATGCAGTACCATGCCCCCAGATGCTCTCCGCTCTCATTTGCCTCGGCCTGCTAGCCGCCCCCGCCAGCCAATTGGTGCTGCTCGGCACCGGCACCCCCAACGCTGACCCGGACCGTTCCGGCCCCGCCGTCGCTGTCGTCGTTAACGGCCAAGCCTACCTGGTCGATTTCGGCCCCGGCGTCGTCCGCCGCGCCGCCGCCGCGGCCCGCAAGGGCGTCACCGCGCTCGCCGTCAGCAACCTGAAAACCGCCTTCGCCACCCACCTGCACTCCGACCACACCGCCGGTCTGCCGGACCTGATCCTCACCCCCGCCGTGCTGGACCGTCACGCCCCGCTCGAACTCTACGGCCCCAAAGGCATCAAAGACATGGCCCGCCACATCCTGGCCGCCTACCGCCAGGACCTCCAAGTCCGCATCAAAGGCGACGAAAAAGGTGACCCGCGCGCCTACCTCGTCAACGCCCACGAATACCGCGAAGGCACCATCTATAAAGACGCAAACGTCACCGTCAAAGCCTTCCTGGTCAAACACGGCGAATGGCGCGAAGCCTACGCCCTCCGCTTTGAAACCCCGGACCGCGTCATCGTCATCTCCGGCGACACCATCCCGAACGACAACATCGTCAAAGCCTGCAACGGCTGCGACATTCTGCTGCACGAGGTCTACAGCGTCGCCGGCTTCAAGAAGCGCCCCCCACAATGGCAAACCTACCACTCCCGCGCCCACACCTCCTCAGTCCAGCTAGGCGAAATCGCCAACCGGGCCAAGCCCAAGTTGCTAGTGCTCTACCACCAGCTGCTGTGGAGCTCCAATGAGCAGGAGCTCATGAAGGAGATTGGGTCGGTCTACAAGGGTGAAGTGCGGTTTGGGAATGATTTGGATGTGTTTTGAGGGGCTTGTACTGACCTGAACAAAACAAGTAGATCTGAATTGTTCATCACGGATTCTGTACCGGAAACTCTTCCGACAAGCGAGGGTGCAAGCGGCAAACCAAGTTTCGGGCCGCAGCATATCCGTAATGGTCGACGAACCGCCAAAACTGTATCAGCAGTTCCCGGGATATTTTGTCTTCTCCGGCTAATTTCTTGGTCCAATACTCCAAGTAAGGGCGCAATTCATCCGGCTGTATTAGCTTCGCGGTAACGAACGCTTCGAAGTGGCAAAGGTATTCCAAAAACACATCGAAGTGGTCTCGGATTGCCGCTTCTGCTAAAGTAAATTTCTCTTTTTCCGAGTGTGGAACGAGTGCGGATGCCACGAGCGAGTGCTTTATCACCGGAAAATTATCACCCTCTTTCGGCAGTCCTAGATCAATACGCCGAGCCTCCCAGTCCAGCATTAAATAGACCCTTCGGACCATCGGATCGGCGCGGAACTTGGCGATCTCCGCAGCCGTAAACTCCATTCTTTTCCAGGACTGAGCTACTCGGTACTGCCAAAGCCCGAGGCCAAATGCCATGCCTCCGCCGACCACCTTCACCACTTCGATGAGTTGATTGTCCATGGCTAATGAGAACATATCAATCGCACTAGCTTTGATGAGTGCTCTTGCTAGTGTTGACGGCGGTCTTGCGTGAAATCGGAAATCCTTCAGACGGTGGCCGTTTTGCTCGCAAACGCTTGAATCCTGTTCGACGCAACGAACTCTATCAAGCGAATTCAGGCCTGGGAGATTCTGGAGCCTCCACCCTCCACGCGATATCCTAGCCTTGCCGTGACCCTCGCACTTCTCACCCTCACCCTCTTCGCCCAACAGCAGCGTGCCCCCACCACCAGCCACATCACCTTGATGAATGCCGATGGCTCGGGCGAGAAGGTGATCTATTCTTCGCCGGAGCTCTTCGAAGCGCCCAACTGGTCGCCCGATGGGAAGTATTTGTTGTTGAATTCGCGGGGCAAGCTGTGGAAGTTGGCGGTTTCGGGCGGCGAGCCGCAGCAGGTGGATACGGGCACCGTGGACCGCATCAATAACGACCACGGCATCTCCGCCGACGGCAAGTGGTTTGCGATTTCGGCGGGGCAGATGTACGTGTTGCCTTCCACCGGCGGCACGCCCAAGCAGGTGACGCAGTTGACGCCCAGCTACTATCACGGCTGGTCGCCCGATGGACGGTGGTTGGCCTATTGCGCCAAGCGCGGCGACAATTTTGACCTCTACCGCATCCCCGTGGAAGGTGGAACCGAACAGCGCCTGACCACTCATGCCCAATACGACGACGGTCCGGACTATACGCGGGACGGCAAGTGGATCTACTTCAACTCGCTCCGCACCGGCAGTTGGGATGTGTGGCGCATTCCGGCGGATGGCGCGGGCGTGGACGACGCGAAAGCGGAGCGCATCACTTCCGACGAACTGGAAGACTGGTTCCCGCACCCGTCGCCCAACGGCCGCTATCTGGTCTTTGTCAGCTTCCCCAAAGGCACCGTCGGCCACCCGGCCAACCAGAACGTCATCCTGCGCCGCATGGACCGCAAGAGCGGGAAGATCATCGAGCTGAAAAAGCTATTCGGCGGGCAGGGCACCATCAACGTCAACTCCTGGTCCCCGGATTCGAAGCGCTTCGCCTTCGTCCGCTACGAACTCCGGTAGCCGCGCCCTCACCTAGCCCCATGCGTCAGCTTGGGGCTTCTCCCGGTTTAGCGAAAAAGCCCCAAGCTCTGCATGGGGCTGGATAGGCCGCCTATCCCCGCATCACGTGCGCCGGCTTGATATCGGCCAGCGTGCGGGTGCCGCACTGCCGCATGATCAACTCCAGCTCCGTGCGCAACAGGCGGAGCACCTGCTCCACGCCCGGTTGGCCGAAGCTCGCCAAGCCCCACAGATACGGGCGACCCACGCACACCGCGCTGGCCCCCAGTGCCAGTGCCTTGAAGATGTCAGTACCGCGCCGGAAGCCGCCGTCGATCAGCACCGGCATCCGGCCCTCCACCGCGGCGATCACCTCCGGCAGGCATTCAATCGTCCCGCGACCCGTCTCGGTAGCGCGAGCGCCGTGGTTCGACACGATCAAGCCGTCCACGCCCGCATCCACCGCCAGCCGAGCATCCTCGGCCGTCTCCAGTCCCTTCAAGATGAACTTCACCTTCGTAAAGCGCCGCAGCTTGTCCACAAACTTCCAGTCCATGCCCGGGTTGCCCGTCGTCAGCCCCTTGGTGTCGATGCCGTCAAACATCGGCTTCCGGTTGAACCCATAGGTGGGCGTGTGGCAGGCCGAACATTGCCGAGTGTCATAGCGCTTGGCCCGTTCGAGCGTATCCGTACGTCGCCCGGAGTTGGTGTCGATCGTCAGCGCGATCACCGTTGCCCCCGCCTGCTCCGCGTGCCGGACCAACTGCTCCGTCACTTCCCAACGCTGCGTCGCGTAGAGCTGATACCAGATGGGGCTGGCCACGGCCCGCATCACGTCTTCGATCTTGGTGTTGGTGACCGTGGACAACATCATCTGCGTCTTGGTGGCGCCCGCCGCTTTGGCCACCGCCAGCTCAGCCTGCGGGTGAAACGCCATCTGGTTACCCGTCGGCGCGATGATGATCGGGCATTCCAGCGTCGACCCGAACAGCGTCCGCTTCGTATCAAGGTCGCGCACGTCCACCAGACGCCGGGGCCGCAGCTTGAACTTGTCGAAGCCGGCGCGGTTGGCGCGCAGCGTCGCGTCGTCGTCCACGCCCGTCGCCATGTAGGCAAAGTGAGCCGGGGGCAGCTTCTGCTTGGCCACGGCCTCAAACTCCAACACGTTGATCGCCTCCTGCGGGCTCTTCAGCAGGTAGGGCTCGTTTGGTGACGGGGCGTTGGTTTGGGCGGCCGCAGCAAGGGGGCTGGCGGCCAGCCACTGGAGAAACTGGCGGCGGCTGTCGTGTCTAGTCACGCGAAAGAGTGTATCAATCACTTCCGCTCGATGCTTCGCGTGGACCGCAGCGCTTACGCCGTTTGATTCATCACGCGCAGTTCATCCAGCGACAACCGGCCCGTGTAGATAGCCATCCCCAGCGCCGCGTGGATGTTCAGCTTCAGCAACGCCCGCACATCATCGAGCGTGGTGATGCCACCTGCGGCCGTGATCTCATGCGGCGTCGCGGCGCGAAGGCGGGCAAACCAGTCCAGGTCCGTCCCAGCCATCATGCCTTCCTTGTCGACGTAGGTGCACAGAAAGCCCGAGCAATAGGGCGTTAGCTGGGCGATCACTTCTTCCGCGGTCAAGTTGATCGATTCCCGCCAGCCCTTCACGACAATGCGGCCACCCTTGGAGTCGAGCGCAATCACGGCCCGCGTGGCGTCGAGTTGCTTCAGAAACTCGGTGTTCAAGCCGTCACCCTGGAAGGCGGCCGTTCCCACGATCACGCGGTCCGCGCCCTGCTCCAGCAGCTTAAAAAAGCGCTCCGCCGTGCGAACCCCGCCGCCGATGCGGCACTTGGCCCGGCGGGCGAGAAACTCCACCAGTTCATCGTTGAAGCCGCTGCCAATCGCGGCATCGAGGTCGATCACCTGGATCGTGTCGAAGCCCGCGAACTTGTCCAGCATCTCCTGCGGCGTGCCACCGGTCAGCGCCTTTTCGCGCCCCTGGACCAGCTGCACCACTTCGCCACCCATCAAGTCAATGCAAGGAATAATCATCGACGAACCGGGACACCTTTCTTCGCCAGAAACTCTTTCAGATCGGCCACAGTGTAAGTGCCAAAGTGGAAGATCGACGCGGCCAGTGCCGCATCGGCTTCGCCTTCGGTCAGCACCCGCTCAAAATCTTCCGGCCGCCCCCCGCCACCGGAGGCGATCACGGGGATCTTCGTCGCCCGCGAAACGGTGCGCGTCAGGTCGCAATCAAAGCCTTCCTGCACGCCGTCCGTATCCATGGAGGTCAACAGAATCTCGCCCGCGCCCAGCGCTTCGCCGCGTGCTGCCCATTCGACCGCATCGATCCCCGTGTCCTCACGGCCGCCTTTGACAAAGACATTCCAGCCGCCCGTTGCGCGACGCCGCGCGTCAATGGCCAGCACCACGGCCTGCGCACCAAACTCATTGCTCAACTCCGTGATCAGCTCAGGGCGCTTCACCGCCGCCGTGTTGACGCTGACTTTGTCCGCACCCGCCACCAACGTCTTGCGGGCGTCAATGATGCTGCGAATGCCACCGCCCACCGTCAGCGGAATAAAGACGCGCTGCGCCGTGCGGAACACGACGTCCACCATCGTGTGGCGGTTGTCGCTCGACGCCGTGATGTCCAGAAACACCACTTCATCGGCACCCTGCTGGTTGTAGCGGTCGGCCAACTCCACCGGATCGCCCGCATCGCGGAGATTGACGAAGTTGATGCCCTTCACCACGCGGCCCTGGGTGACATCAAGACAAGGAATGATTCGTTTGGCGAGCATCAGAGGTTCACAAAATTACGGACAACGGCCAAGCCCAGCGGTCCTGACTTTTCGGGATGGAACTGCACCGCATGAATGTTGCCCGCTTCAATGACCGCGCTGAAGGGCGTGCGATACGTGCAGACCGCAGTTGTCTCCGCGATCACGGGCGCGTAGTAGCTATTGGCGAAGTACATATGCGCGCCATCCGGCAGGCCATTCAACAGCGTCCCGGGGCGGGCGGTCTCCAGTTGATCCCAGCCCATGTGCGGCACCCGCTGGTCCGGCTCAAAACGCTTGATCGTGCCGGGGAAGATGTTCAACCCCGCCAGACCCGGTGCTTCTTCGCTATCGGCGAACAGCGCCTGCAAGCCCAGACAGATGCCCAGAAATGGCGACCCGCTGCGAATGAACTCGAGCAACGGCTCCCGCACCCGCATCGCATCCAGCGTCCGGATCATCTGGCCAAAGTGGCCCACACCCGGCAGGATCAGCTTCGTCGCCTCTCGGAGACCCGCCACATCATCCACCAGCTTGTACTTCGCGCCAATCTCATGCAGCGTGTTCTGCACACTGCGCAGATTGCCGGCGCCGTAATCGAAAATCGTGATCATGCGGTTTTCTCGAGCAGCCCTTTGGTGGACGGCAGTTGATCCTTCAGCCGTGCGTCCTTTGAGCAGGCGTACTTCATCGCGCGCGCAAAGCACTTAAAGATCGCTTCGATCTTATGATGGTTCGACCGGCCGTAGAGGATCTTCACGTGACAGTTCGCACCCGCGTGCACCGTGAAGCCGTCAAAGAAGTCCGGGCTAAGCTCCGTGATGTAGTCGCCCACCAGCCGCGTCTTCACCTTGTCCTGATAAACCAGCGCCGGGCGACCCCCTAAGTCAATCGCGACCACGGCCAGCGTCTCATCCATCGGCAACACAAAGTAGCCCGCGCGGTTGATGCCCTTCCGGTCACCTAGCGCTTTGGCGAACAGTTGCCCCAGTACAATGCCGACATCCTCCACGGTGTGGTGCTGATCGACGTCCAGATCGCCGGTGGCCTTCAGCGTCAAATCAAAGCCGCCGTGCTTGGTGAACAGCTCCAGCATGTGATCGAAGAATCGGATGCCGGTGGAGATGTCGTAGCGGCCCTTGCCGTCGATCTTCAGCGTGCCCGTGATCTGGGTTTCTTTGGTGATGCGTTCAATGGTGGCTTGTCGCATAGTTTTGGGGTGCGCCCGGCTAGGGGAGCAGCGCCTCCAGTTCGTTGATGTCGGCAATGGCGATGGCAGCGCCGGAATGAGGCCCGATGCCCACAAACGGCACACCCGCCGCGGCGGAGGAACCCGCGTCGTCCACGGTGTCGCCCAGATACAGCAACTGGGCACCCGGGTGCCGGTCTTGAATGTCGATCAAGCCATCGGGCGCGGGCTTGGACCGCGTGACGTTGTCATCGCCGATCACGCCGGTAAAGTAGCGTGTCGCTTCAAATCGCCGCAGCGTGATCTGCGCCTCTTCGTGCAGGCGTCCGGTGAAGACATAGAGCGCCGCCCGCGCCGCCAGGCGCTCTAGTAAACCTTCCGCGGGCAGCCACTTTTCGCGCTGCATGTAGGTGCCAAAAAACATGGTGTTGAACTTTTCGACGACGACGGCGTAGTCCACTTCCACACCCCGGTCCTCGCACATCACCTGGGTCAGCAGCCAGTCGTTGTTGAAGCCGCCGCGGTTCTTGTACTGCTGGATGTCGTCATGCGACACCGTGCGGCCGGTGAAGTGTTTCACGGATGCGATGATGCAATCGCGGTAGGACGCGCGGACGTCAACCAGCACGCCGTCCATGTCGAAGACAATGACGTCAGGGCGGGTCACCATACTCTGGTCACCATAGTTTGCGGAGCTCCTCCAAAAAGCGCGCCGCCTGGGCGCGCGTGCCGGCGGTCACACGGACACATCCGGCAATCTCATAACTGCGGTCACGAACCAGCACACCGGCATCGCGCAGCTTGTCGCGAACTTCAATCGCGCGTGAACCAGCCTCAAACAAGACGAAGTTGGCGGCGGAAGGAAACGCTCGAATGCCCAGCGCGGCCAAGCCCGCTTGCAAATCAGCCCGCGCGGCGATCGCTTCCGAAGCGTAGTGGGCGATGTAGTCCGCATCGTCGACAGCTGCCGCCGCCGCCACCACGGCCAGCGCGTTCACGCTATAGGGCGACTGTGCCTTCCGCATCCACGCCGCGTTCTCCGCATTCGAGAACAGGCAGCCCATACGCATCGCCGCCATGCCGTATACCTTCGAGAATGTCCGGCTGACGAAGAGATTCGAATAGCGTCGAATCCAATCCAGCACGGTGACGCCGGAGAACTCAAAGTACGCCTCGTCGATCAGGACCACCGTCTCCGGGTGGGCTTCCAGGATCTGCTGGATCGTCTCCCGGCCAATGCCCGTGCCGGTGGGGTTGTTGGGGTTTGAGATCAGGATCGCGCGCGCCTTCGCGGCCAGCACCTCGGCCAGCGGAAACTCGAGCGTCCCGGCCTGGTAGCTGATCTCGCGCACGGTGGCACCTGCGACCTCAGAATAGAAGCGGTACATCGCATACGAGGGATGCAGAACGACCACTTCATCGCCATCGTCCACATAGGTATTGACGAGTACCTGGATCGCCTCGTCGGTGCCGTTCGACAGCAGCATCTCCTCCGGCGACACACCAAAGTAACGCGCCAGCTTGGGCCGCGCTTCGGAGTACTCCGGGTAAACAGTCAGGCTCTCCGCCGTCAACGCCCGTTGCAATGCTGCCACCACAGCCGGTGACGCGCCGACGGTGTTCTCATTGAAGTCCAACCGTAGCTTGCCTAACCGGCCATCGGCCGGTGGCTTGTACGGAGCCATGCGTTCCACTGCAGGCCGTGGCCTAAGACTCACGGCGGACCTCAACCGAACGCGCGTGCGCTTCCAAGCCCTCGGCGCGGGCCAGTGTGGTGATTGCGGGCGTCAGCTTTTCCAGCGCCTTCTCCGATAGCTCCTGCGTGGCGATGGCCTTCACAAAGTCCGCGCTCGACAAGCCACCGCGCAGCCGCGCCGCGCCTGAAGTGGGCAGCACGTGGCTGGGGCCCGCTGCGTAGTCGCCTGCTGCTTCGGGGCTCGATGCTCCCAGGAACACACCGCCCGCATTGATGATGCCGGGCAACAGTTCCGGATGATGCAGAGACAAATGCTCCGGTGCGAACTGGTTCGACAGCTCCACGGCCTGCTCCAGCGATTCAACGATCAGGATCGCGCTGTTCTTTTTGAGCGCCACGCGTGCCGTCGGTGCCGTCGGCAGATACTCCAGCTGCCAGGCCAGCTCCGCTTCCACCGCCGCCGCCAGACGCTTCGAAGTGGTCAGCAGGATCGCCGAGGCGTCCGTGTCATGCTCGGCCTGCGCCAGCATGTCCGCCGCAATCCACTTGGGGTGGCCTTCGGCGGCAATGATCAGGATCTCGGTGGGGCCCGCCACAAAATCGATACCCACTTCACCCGCCAGCAGCTTCTTCGCCGCGGCCACGTAGATGTTGCCCGGTCCGACAATGCGGTCCACTTTGGGAACGCTCTTGGTGCCGTAGGCGAACGCCGCAATGGCATGCGCGCCGCCAATCTGGAACACGTTCTCGACGCCCAGCATGGCAGCCGCCGCCAGAATTTCGGGCACCGGCTTCGGTGCCGTAATCGAAATTGACGGTACGCCCGCCACCTGTGCCGGGATCACGGTCATCAGCACCGTCGAAGGCAGCGGGTAGCGGCCCGCGGGTACGTACGCCGCCATGGCGGGAATGGGGCGGATCACTTGGCCCACCCGCAGACCCGGCGCAATCAGCTTCGACGAAGGCCGCGGCAACTGGAGCTTGGCAAACGCGCGAATGTTTTTCGACGCCACCTCGACGGCATCGCGAAACTCTTTCGACACGCCATCCATCGTCGGTTTGACGCGCAGCGACTTGCCTTCAAACTGGTCGAACTGCCGCGCGTATTCGAGCACCGCCGCGTCGCCCCGCTTGCGCACGGCTTCGAGAATTGGGCGAACCGTGGCTTCGGCTTCTTCCATGCGCGCCGCGCGGCGCTTCAACAAGCGGCCGGCGGACTTGGCGTCGAGAATGCGGACAACAGGCTGTTCAGACATAGCTACATCACAATCTTGTTCAACGGATACTCAACAATGCCCTGCGCCCCGGCTTCCTTCAGGCGTGGAATGATCCGGCGCACGGTGGTCTCATCCAGAATCGTGTTCAGCGCCACCCAATCACCATCGGCCAAGGGCGACACGGTGGGATTTTTGAGCGCCGGCAGCACGCCCAGCACGCGCGTCAAGTCATCGCGGTGCACGTTCAACAGCAGACCCACTTTGCCCAACGCCGCGATCGCGCCTTCCAGCAACATCTTCACGT
>JAPKYX010000031.1:0-2309 GCA_026394075.1 Acidobacteriota bacterium | reverse complement strand
CATCGGCCCACGCGGCCTTGTTGGCGATCAACTGCGTGTTCGATTCCATCAGCGTCTCGACAATCCGCAGCTTATTGGCGCGCAGAGAAGACCCCGTCTCGGTCACTTCCACAATCGCGTCTGCCAAATCCGGCGGCTTCACTTCAGTGGCGCCCCAGGAGAACTCCACCTTCGCCGTCACGCCGTTCTCGGCCAGATAGCGCTTGGTGAACGCCACCAGTTCCGTGGCAATGATCTTGCCTTCCAGATCCTTCACGCTCTGCACGGGCGATGATTCCGGCACCGCCAGCACCCAGCGGACCTTGCGGAAGCTTTGCTTGGAATAGACCAGGTCCGACACCGTCACTACTTGCGAATCGGTTTCCAGCACCCAGTCCTTGCCCGTCAGGCCGACATCCAGCACGCCATCTTCGACATACCGCGCCATCTCCTGCGCCCGGATCAGCATGCACTCGATCTCGTCGTCATCAATCGACGGAAAGTAGGAGCGTGACGACGTCGAGATGTTGAACCCGGCGCGCCGGAAGATATCAATTGTGGCCGTTTCCAGGCTGCCCTTGGGAATTCCTAGCTTCAGTTTGCTCATTACTTGGAGCCTCCGTAAACGATCTTGGGGTCGTACACCTGGTGGTCGACGACATCCCACTGCCGCGCTTTGTCCAGCGCGCGGAAAAAGCAGCTTTCGTAGCCTTCGTGGCAAACGCCCGGGCCAATCGCTTCAACACGGATCAGCACCGTGTCCTTGTCGCAATCGGTGCGGATCTCGCGCACCAGCAGCTTGTGGCCGGAGGATTCGCCCTTGATCCACAGCTTGTTCCGGGTGCGGGAATAGAACGCCACCACGCCGGTTTCCACCGTGATCCGCCACGCTTCTTCATTCATGAAGCCCACCATCAGCACGCGATCGCTGATGTCATCCTGAACAACGGCGGGGAGCAGGCCGTCGAGTTTTTTGAAATCCAAATCCATGTTGTAACCGCCCAATTAATGCGCTTCGCAAAAGAAAAAGCCCGCCATTTGCCGGCGGGCCCTTCACTCTCTAGAAGCAGAAAAACAAGATCGCTAGAAAGTCGCCCGCACGAGCACGCCATGCCCGGAATGATGATGATGGCGATGAGCGAAAGCGACCATGAAACTGTGAGTATAGCTTACGCCGCGTCGCGGTGTACAGTCGTGGGCGAGAACGCGGGCAGGCAGATGGCCAGATACTCGCAACCCTCCGGGCGTGGCGTCGAATAGCGGATCCATTCGCCCGGATGCGTGATGATGGCCTGCCCGGCGCTCACTTCCGTCACGCCGTCCACGTGCTCCACCCGCATGGTGCCCTTCAGCACGATCGTGTATTCAGTGAACTCCGGCCGCTGCCCCGGCTCACTCCAGCCCTCCGGCGACCGCATATGGGCAATCGAGATGCCGGACTCACCGGTATTCAGATGGCCGGCGTACTCGTGAATAATCTTGTTTCCCGGCACCGGGATATGCGTGGGCTTCGCGATCAAGGTAGGCATACCGTAACGGTACCGAAATTGCTGGTCTGATTGGGGAGAATCGCCACCGCAGGAGCCCGCCCATCATGCCGTCCGCCAAACCGCCCGACAACTTCTGGGACCGGCCCCTCCCGGAGCTCATGACCGAGCTCGCCGCCTCGCCCTCCGGCCTCGCAACAACTGAGGCTCAGCAACGGCGTCAGAAGTTCGGCTCCAACAGCCTGGCAGGCGAATCCCGATTTGCCGTGCTGCTGGGGTTTCTGGGCTTCTTCGTGAACCCGTTGGTGCTGATCCTGCTCGCCGCCAGCGTTCTCTCCATCGTGCTGGGAGATGCCATCGGTGGCACCATCATCATCGCGATCGTCCTATTGAGCGCCAGCCTCAACTTCTACACCGAATTTCAGGCCCGCCACGCCGTCGAAGATATCCGCAAGCAGGTGGCGACCACCGCCAGCGTCCTTCGCGATGGGAAGGAAGTCGCGCTCCCCGTCGCGGAACTGGTGCCGGGCGACATCATCAAACTAAACGCCGGAGACCTGATCCCCGCCGACGGCCGCTTGCTGGACGTGAAAGACCTGCGCGTCCGCGAATCCGCGCTCACGGGCGAATCGCTCGCTGTAGACAAAGCCGCCACCGACTTGCCGGCGGGCGCTCACTCCATGGCCGATGCCGCCAACAGCGTCTTCCTGGGCACCGCCGTCCAGACCGGCATCGGCACTGCGGTGATCGTCCGCACCGGCAAGACCACCGCTTTAGGAGCGATCGCGCGACGCCTGGCCGCCCAACCCCCGGAAACCGAATTTGCCCGCGGCATCCGCCATT
>JAPKYX010000142.1 GCA_026394075.1 Acidobacteriota bacterium | reverse complement strand
GGAGCCCCGCTTGACGCATCCCAACCCGTCGCCGTCTCCGGATCAATCACCCAGATGTGCGGTACGCCCATCGCCCGGTAGTCGTCGATGCGGTCCTGAATGGTGCGCAGGGAATCCCACTCCGAGAGGATTTCGATCAGCAGGAACGGGGCGACGGTAACGATCCGTCCTTCCGGCTCGCCCAACATGACGGTGATATCGGGAATCCGAATACGCTGTGCGCTTATCTGCACGCGCAGCTCAATTGCTACCCAGATCCCAAGCACCGGCTCCAGGCTTAGTAGGTAACTTGCCAACTGCCCCTGAAACCGCCCGTGAGCAACTTCTCCCACGTTCCGCTCCAGCAACTCACCGTCGACATAGTCGCAGTCAGGGTGGTACGTGGTGGACAAGTACTCTTCCAGCGGAATCTGACCTGCAACCATGGCCACCATTGTAGGCCCAACCTGAATCCCGCAGGCACCGGTGGCGCCCTCTCCGCAGCCTGCTAGCTACGGACGCCCGAGGCGGACGATATTGCTGAGGCGGCCTCCGATGCTGAGTTGAATGGTGGCGTCGCCGGGGACGGAAGCGGGTAGGCGGATCTCCGTGAGTCCCACGCTGGTCCGCGAAGCGATGGCGCTGAGCGGCAGCATGTGCGTGCCGTCAACCAGTACTTCCAGCAGTCCGGCCAAGCGCATCTCAGCCGACGGCGCAAAGCCTTCCATTAGTGGCCGGTCATAGGGGCCCAACCCCGTTGCCGCCAGCAGGACGTCGCCCGATTCAAGGTATGTGGCATTGCTGAACAAGCCGGGAGCGATGGTCTCCACGGTGAACCGGGCCGTCGCATCGGGTTGTCTTGCCTGCCGCACCACAAGCGTGTGGCTACCTTCCGGTACATCCCAAGGCAGAACGGCCACAATCCGCTCCGGAGTGACGGAGATCAGGGGCAGCATCCGGTCCTGCCACAGCACGACGACCCCCGCCAGCATCTGGGGAACCGGGGACTGGCTGACCGCCACCTCCTCGCCCTGCGCCAGGTTGAGACCAATGATCTCGATCTGCCCACCGGGAGCCGCCACGTCCGTACCGGCGGCGTTACGGGCACCGGCGCTCCAAGGCGTTCGCTCAAAGATCGCGCGCACTGCCCGAGGACCGGACATCAACACCGGGTAGTCACCTTCCCAGCGGACATGGCGATAACCCGGCTCGGCCGCCGCCCTGACCGTGACAACGGCATTCTCGGGCAGAAAGCCAGTGGTTGATACAGGCAGGGTCTCGATCATTCCCGCTTCAGCCGGAATGACGGCAGTGGAGAGCCGGTGGGTGCGGGCGTAAGTAAAACGCACTCGCTGGTCGGTGGTGAGCGCCACGGTCTGTTCACCACCGCCAGTTAGCTCCAGGCGGCTGTCTGCGGTTAGCGGGATCACCGGAGGTGGTGTCACCCGCAGCGTCGCACCCCGGTCGCGATCCAACTGGCAGGGGGTTCGGCAAGGCTGGCCATCTACTTCCATGGTCAGGCCGCTCGGCACGGATTCCAGCGTCAAGCGCGGCTGCAGTTCATAGACCGCCTTCCAGCGTAGGTCGCCCTTCACCGTGATGGCCTGTGCCGCCTCGCCGCCATGCTCCCATCGGGCAAAGCGCCAGCGGCGTCCGGAAGCGTCGGCCTGCTCCCGGGGCGCGGCAATCGTCTTTACGCTGTCCAGTGCCCAGGTGAACTGGTAGCTGGGCCAGTTCTCGCGGCCATCAATGTTCAATCGCAGACCGTGGGGTGAGGTCTCAAAGATGGCCCGGTAGCCCGGCTTGAAGCGGCCGGTCAGTGCAAAGTTGCCTGCTTCGGTAACCGTGTAGGTTTGAGTCTGCGGACCGCCGGAGCTCCAGGAATCGAAGATCCACCATTGGCCCGCTTGGTCCTGTTGGGCATCGGGGGCGCTGAGCGGATACCGGCCTCCAAACGCCCAATCGCGCGTTGTCGGGGTTGGGCTGAGCGTGCGGTCAATGTAGATGTTCAGCCCGGCCGGAACCGTGTCAAAGGAGACGACGCGTGCCCGACCGAACCAGGGCCGCAAAACTATCGGTGCCACCACCTTGACGCGGACCTGGCTGGGTTGCGGGTTCGGGCCGAACGGTGGATACTCCGGCCCCCAACTGACGAACAACCAGCCCGGGCCGGGGTTCGCCTGCAGCAGCAGATCGGTTCCCTCCGCAATGTACTGCACGGCCTGGGTAAGTTCCTGCGAATTGCTGCTGAGAATGGCGATTGACCTGTCCGGGATCTCGATCTCGACGCGATAGGAAGCGGCATAGGAGACCGTGTACTGGGTCACCACCGGGCTGGCGGTCACGACGGCGGTGGGGGAGGGCGATGTCCACAACCCGGTCGATTCCGTCCAGTTGATGAAGCCGTACTCCACTGGCAGCTGCAACGGGGCGGAGACGCCAACCGCGTCCAACGTGTGCCGCGATCCAATCACCCACGGCAGGGTGACGGCGTCGACGTAGCGCACGCCATCCACCAGGAACGGTGCCCCGGCTGGCGAGCTCTGGATGCGCACGCTGGCGACGCCACTCTGCCCGGTGGCCGGGAGACAGAGGCCGGTCAGAGCCAACAACAGCACCACGAGATGGAGAACCCACCGCATCTCAAGGCTTATCGGCGCAGTCCGCACACCACTCCGCCCTCCTCCAAAAGTGGAAAGCCCTAGGCGGCCCGAAATTTAGCCGGACTCATGGCGGCACTCCGGCGGGTTGTTCCGTCTAGCAGTCCCCGCATGCGAGCCAGGCCCCGGCGGATGCGCGTCTTGACGGTGCCCAGGGGCAAAC
Organism: Acidobacteriota bacterium; assembly: GCA_026394075.1. GTDB lineage: Bacteria > Acidobacteriota > Terriglobia > Bryobacterales > Bryobacteraceae > JAPKYZ01. Next base: position 28,506 of record JAPKYX010000142.1, on the reverse strand, counting down.
CGGTCCGGACCGAAATGGCCGCGTGCGTCAGCTCTTCGTCATACGCCAGCTCCAGCAGGTGGCGTTCATCGGGCGGTATCTGTGCCAGCGCGGACCGGACAGTGCAAACCTCTGACCGTTGGACCTCCATTTGCTCCGGTGACATCTCGCGGCAACGTTCCCGGTGTTGCGGCGGGAGATCCACTTCCCAGCGTGATCGTGAACTCTGCCGCCGGGCCAGGTCGAGCGCCCGGGACCGGACGAGCAGCACAATCCAGTTTGAAACTCCCCCTTTTGCTGAATCATAGTGCTCCGCCATCCGCCACAGCTGCGCATAGGCGTCGGACATCACCTCTTCGGCGTCCTCGGTGCGCCGCAGAATCCGCCGGGACATCCAGCTGGAGATACTCCCGCTTTCTTTGAACAAGGCCGTCATGGCGGTCTGATCACCGTCGGCGATCCGTTCAACGTACCTGCGCCAGCGCTCATCGCGGTAGTCGCGCTCGCGGGGGCAGACCTCCGCGCCAGCTCCCGGCCGCCGACTGGTGCCTTCGGAGGAATGTGCCTGGCCGCTCACTGGGCATCCCCCTCTGCGGCCGGCAGCACTTCCGGGTCGGCTTCAGGCCCTTCGAGATCGGGCTGGACAGCCGACGCGACCACCTCCAGCGCTTTATGGTTCTCCGAACGGACCCATTCGCCAATCTGGGCCCAATCGTTTGACCGGAAGCTCTCGCCGCTCCGGACGTGCTGAGCGATAAAGATATCCGCCCGTCCTCCGTCCAGCCAGCAGCGGATCAGAAATGAATTCAAGTGCATGCAATCCTCACGCCGAGGATGCAGGAGGCCCCTTCCGCCGTCCGGTACGGCGGGGTTCCGGGGGGCTTCCAAATCACTTCCAGAATGGAAGTACAAGAAAAGAAACGAAAATTAGACTAGCCCGATTTTGTGCAACAGCAATTCAAAGCGAGGGTCAGTCCGGATCAGCCGGTAGCGGGGATCCACTTTCAGGTAGACCAGCGGGGCCGCGCGCTGCTCCACGGCCCGGTTCAGCCACAAGAATGCCTGCTCGGCGTCACCCAGGCGGGCGGATAGCTCGGCGATCAACATGGGCGCTACGTACTTTGTCTGCGCTTGGCCGATCCGATGAGCCCGCAGCAGCTTCAGCTTGGCTGGATAGCTGGGCTCGGCCTCGAACTGGGCCGCCAAATCCGCTTCGTTCGATAGCCGGAGCGCCGTTGCCACCTCTTGAGCGGCTTCTGCCAGGCGCCCCGTCTGTTCGTAAAGCAAGGCGATATCTTCGTGCCCGACGATAAACCCGGGGTCCAGGTCCAGCGCCCGGCGGTACAGGCGTTCGGCGGCGGCAAAGTCGCCCTGAAAGTGGGGCGGGTAGGCTGCGTTGACCATGATGATTCGCGAAAGTGGATCCAGCTCCAGCGCCCGGTGCAGTTCCTCTTCGGCCTCCCGGTGGCGCCCCTGGCCGTTCAGGTGGACGCCAAACCAATGGTGAGCGGTGGAGGATCCAGGATTCAGGCCGATGGCGCGCCGGAACTCCGCCTCAGCCCCGGGCCAATCCCAGTCATACAGAGCCTTCACCATGGCCAGCGAGGTATGGGCCTCAGCCAGGTTGGGGTCCAGTTGCAAAGCCCGGTTCGCCATGGCTCGCGCCTGCACCATGTTCTCTCGCGGCGAAACCGTATCGAACGCCAGCAAGCCGTAGCAGTCCGCCAGCCCGGTGTACGCCTGGGCAAACGAGGGATCTAGGCGGACTGCCTGTTCAAACTGCTCGATCGCTTTCCGGAAGCCCTCGGCGGTCCGCTGATTGAGCAGAAACCGTCCCAGCAGATAGCTGCGGTAAGCGGCTGAGTCCCGTGTTTCCGGCTCCTCCAGGCGGCGGCGGGTTTCTGGCTGCAACTGCAGCGCCAAGGCGGCGGCCAAATCGGAGGCAATGGACGACTGGGCGGAAGTCAGTTGGCTGGTCTCCAGCCGGTACTGGCGCCCCCACAGCCGGGCACCGTCGCTGGCCGCCACCAGTTCCGCACTCACCACCAGGGTCTGGCCTTGTTGTTCCACGCGTCCGGTGACCAAGGCGCGGACCCCCGTGTCGCGCGCCGCTTCACGGGGATCCGTGGCGTGTCCCTTGTAGCGAAACATGGTGCTGCGGGCCATCACGCGGAGGCCCGGGAGGCGAGACAGGCTGTTGATCAAGCCTTCGGTCAGCCCGTCCGCCAAAAACTCCAGCGCGGCATCGCTGGAGAACGGTAGGACGGCCAGCGAGTTGATCGCTCTGGACCCTTGCCACTGCCGCCAGGCTTCCCACGCTCCGAATCCGATCAACCCGGCCGTCGCCCCGATCGCCCAACGCAACCGCACCCGAGCGGAAACGCCACTGCTCGCTATCGGGGGATCGGCGGCCTCCAGCCGCTCTACCGCCCCCGCCTCAGATGCTGCTACCGGATGCGCCCGAACCGCCGCGCCCGCGGCTACTGCCATGGCGGCTGGCCGCGCCGGGAAGCCGCCGGCCAGAATCTGCTCATACAATGCCGTCGTTGCCGCTTCCGGTTCCGTTTCCAACTGGCGGCGAAGTTCGTCCACGCAAGAGCGGTACTGAGCAATGGCCAGATGCCGGCGGCCGCTGGCCGCGTAGGCATGCATCAGGCCGCGATGAGCAGTCTCATTGCAGGGGTCAACCTGTACCGCCTTCTGCCACACCTCAATCGCCGCGCCATGATCTTGGGCCGCTTCCTGCAGTTGGCCCAGCCGGTCCAGCAGTTCACTGTAGCGCTGGGCCAGCCGCTCCCGCGCCGCCGCCGCCCAGTCTTCATAACGATCTTCCGGCAGAAGTTCGCCCCGGTAGAGCTCCAGCGCCGCCGCCAGTTGAGCCCGTTCAGCCGCCGCCAGTGCCGCGGCCGCCGCCTGCTCAAACTCAACCGCATCCACGCGGCACGCCGCCGGAGCCCGCAGGGCCAGGCGCTGCTCCAGCGTCACCAGAAAGCGGGATGGCGCTCCGGGTTCCAGTTGCGGCTCCAGTGCCCGACGGGCCGCGTGCAGGGTCTTGTGCAGATTGTTCTGGCCTAGCGATGGCTCCAGATCAGGCCACAAACGTTCCACCAGCTGGTCGCGATGCAGCTCACGTGACGGCTCCAAGGCGAGAATCTTGATGAGCGTCTTGGCTTTGCGGCGGGTCCAACGCTCCTCCGGGACCGGGACGCCATCGACGGACACCGAGAATCCGTCCAGAAGAGTGATGTGGAGAGTTCCAGTCATGGGGATACTGGCCTTCTGCCGCTGCAAGAAGAATAACATCCCGCATCGGGGTGCTATTATTGAGGTTTGAGCCTTTCCGGTTCAATCCCCCTGAATGGAAGACGCTGGCGGTAGCATTGGTGGCCGATTTGAAGAGTTGGTGCAGATCATGGCCCGGCTCCGAGGCCCCGACGGCTGTCCGTGGGATCTGAAGCAGTCTTTCGATTCGATCAAGCCCTACACGCTCGAAGAAGTTTATGAAGTGTTCGACGCCATTGACCGGCGCGACATGCCCGGCTTGTCGGAAGAGTTAGGGGACTATCTGCTCCAGGCGGTCTTCTACGCTCAGATGGCTTCTGAGCAAGGGCATTTCACCATTGCCGATTCACTGCAAGCGATCAATGAGAAACTGATCCGGCGCCATCCGCACATTTTCGGCACCGGCGTGGCCCACACCGCCGAAGACGTCAAGCAGCGCTGGGACGAGATCAAGCTGGCGGAGAAGCAAAACAAGGGCGAGGCAAAGCCGGAATCCTTGCTGGCGGGTGTTCTCAAAAGCCAGCCGGCGCTGTCAGAGGCCCAGCAGTTGACGCGCAAAGCCGCCGAGGTGGGCTTTGATTGGGAGAACAGCCAGCAGGTGCTCGCGAAGCTGACCGAGGAATTGGCCGAACTGGCCGCCGCACCGGACCCTGCCGCCGTGGCCGCGGAAATGGGCGATGTCCTTTTCGTGGTGGTAAATTTGGCTCGCAAGCTGGGCGTTGATGCGGAACAAGCACTGCGCTTAAGCAATGCCAAATTCCGTTCGCGCTTCGGCTTCATCGAAAACCGCCTCAGCGAGATGGGCCGCCCCTGGAAGGAATCTTCGCTGGAGGAAATGGACGCCATCTGGAATGAGGCCAAGCAAGCCGAAAAGACGGCTGCCGTGGCCGCAAAAGGAACCAACCCGCAATGAGTGAAACAGCTGCTCGCCGCCAAGAGATCACGGTCCGTCAACTGACCCAGAATGCCGAGTTTGTCGAAGCCGTCAAGCTCCAAAAGACCATCTGGGGCTTTGAAGACATCGACCTGCTGCCGGTGCGTCTGTTCGTGGTGGCCTCCAAAGTGGGCGGCCACGTCTTTGGAGCCTACGATGGCGACAAGATGGTGGCGTTCTGCCTGGCCATCCCTGGCTTGAAGGCGGGCCGCAAGTACTACCTCCACAGCCACATGCTGGGTGTCCTTGATGGCTACCGCGACCTGGGCCTGGGCCGCCGTTTGAAGCTCGCGCAGCGCGATGAAGCAATGACCCGCGACATCGACCTGATTGAGTGGACCTTTGATCCGCTTGAACTCAAGAACGCGTTCTTCAACATTGAGCGCTTGGGCGCCGTAATTCGACGCTTTGTCTTCAATCAATACGGCACCACATCCAGTTCCTTGCACGCGGGCCTGCCGACGGACCGTTGCATTCCGGAGTGGTACATCAACAGTTCGCGCGTCCGCAATCTGCTGGCGGGCCAGCCCGAGCCGCGGCCCGAGATTGTGGCCCGCATTGACGTGCCGTCCAACATTGGCGACATCAAGCGGACCGACCCGGCGCGCGCCCGCGAAATTCAGAAATCGGTGAGCGAACAGTTTGACCGCTACCTTTCGCAAGGCTTGGCCGTGGTCGCTTTTGACCGTGGCGAATCGACCGGCAGCTACCTGTTTGCACCCTGGGAGAACAAGTAAATGGCTTTCAAGATTGATCGTATTGTCCTGCGGCACGTCAAGATGCCGCTGGTCCACTTTTTCCAGACCAGCTTTGGCCGCACCTATGAGCGCGACATCATTCTGGTGGAAGTGGTCGCCGATGGCGTCTCCGGCTGGGGTGAAGTGACGGCGGGCGAGAATCCTTTCTACAACGAAGAATGGACCGGCTCCATCTGGCCGCTGCTGAAGGAATACATTGCCCCGCGCATCCTGGGGCATGAGTTTGCGGGTCCGGCTGACGTGGCGGCCCGCACCAGCCATATCCGTGGCCACAAGATGACCCGCGGCGGCCTGGAAGCCGCCTGCTGGGATCTGCAAGCGCGCCTCAACAACGAGCCACTCTACAAGACCATCGGCGGTGGCGCGATCAAGGAGATCGCCTGTGGCGTCTCGATCGGCATCCAGGATTCGGTGGATCAACTGCTGCAGAAGATCGATACGGAAGTCTCGGCCGGCTATCAGCGGATCAAGATGAAGATCTCGCCCGAATGGGATGTGGACGTGGTGCGCGAAGTCCGCAAGCGCTTCCCGCAGATCAAATTGATGGCCGATGCCAATTCGGCCTACACCCTGGCCGATGCCGGCCGGTTGAAGGCGCTGGATGAGTTCTACCTGATGATGATCGAACAGCCCTTGGCCCACGACGAGATCATTGACCATGCTGAACTACAGCGCCAGCTACAAACGCCGATCTGTTTGGATGAGTGCATCCGTTCCGCCCATCAGGCGGAGCAGGCGATCAAAATGGGCGCAGCCAAAATCATCAACATCAAACTGGGCCGCGTGGGCGGCTTTGCCGAAGCCAAGAAGGTGCATGATGTGTGCGCCAAGGCGGGCGTGCCGGTCTGGTGTGGCGGCATGCTGGAATCGGGCATTGGCCGCGCGCACAACATCGCGCTGTCGACTCTGCCGAACTTTGTGCTGCCGGGCGATGTCTCGGCGTCCAAGCGCTATTGGAAGAAAGACATCATCGAACCGGAAGTCTCGGTGTCTGGGCGCGGCACCATCACAGTGACGGAGCTGCCGGGCTTTGGCTATGAGATCGACCACGCGGCGCTGAAAGGCGTGACGGCGCAGGAAGAGGTTCTTGTTTGAGCGATTCGGCGAGTAGTCCGGCCTCCCGCAGCCACGGCGGAGAGGCCATCGAAGCCCGTCTGATCGGGCTGGCGCTGCTGGTGCAGCTGATCTGGGCGATCAATAACGCGCTCTCCAAGTTCGCGCTGGCGGAGATCCCATCGCTGCTGCTGGGGTCGATCCGGATGTCGCTATGCGCCCTGATCCTGCTACCGCTTTATTTTGCGTTGCGGAAGCCGGATGCCGTAATGCCCACGCGAGCGCAGTGGGTGAAGTTGATCTTGCTGGGTGCCCTGGGCGTGGGCGCTAACCAGTTGCTGTTTGTGGTCGGCATTGCCCGCACCAGCGTTTCGCATGGTGCATTGATCCTGCCGCTGACGCCGTTGATGACCCTGTTGCTATCCGCGATGTTGGGCTTGGAAAAGATCACGCCGCGCAAGCTGCTGGGGATGGGCATTGCGTTTTCCGGCGTGTTGGTCCTGCAACTGAGCAAGACGCCCAGTCCGGGCGCTTCTTTGCTGGGCGACTTCATCCTCTTTATCGGCGTCATGGCCTTTGCAAGCTACATCGTGCTGGGCAAGCGGGCGTCGGCCAACTTTGACGGCCTTTTCGTCAACACGGTGGGCTTCTGCGCCAGCGCGGCCATGCTGATGCCGGTGACGATATGGGGCGTGTTTAGTTTTGACTTTACCCAGGTCACTTTGCGCGCCTGGACGAGCCTGGCCTACATGGCAGTGTTCTCGTCGATTGTCGGCTACATGATCTACTACTACGTGCTGACGCACATGGCACCGTCGCGCCTGTCAGCCTTCAGCTACCTGCAGCCCGTGATGACCACCTCGGCTGCGGCCTTGCTGCTGGGGGAGCCGATCACCTCTTCGCTGATCACGGCTGGTGCGTTGGTGCTGGTCGGAGTCTGGGTGACGGAACGGTCCCGCCGCGTGGGTGACGAAGTGGAGACGATGTGCGCGCCTGAGGCGGGTGATCTCGCGACGGCGGAGAAACTAGTCTCCTCGGGAGATCGTTCGCGGTGAATCTGCCCGCACTCCTGGGCCGCAACCGGAACTACCGCTACACCTGGCTGGGCCAGATTGTCAGCGAGGTAGGCGACCACTTCAACAACATCGCCGTCTTCGCCCTGGCCATGCGGTATCCCGAGGGCGGCCTGGTTGTCGCGGGTGTGCTGAGTTCTCGCGCCGTGCCAATGTTGTTCATGGGGCCGCTGGCCGGAGTGATTCTCGATCGCCTGGACCGCAAGCGCGTCATGATCGCCAGCGACCTGATCCGTTTTGTGATCGCGTTGCTGTTCATCCCGGCCTCGCAGTCGAATCTCACTTGGCCGCTCTATGTGCTGAGCGCCGTGCTGATGGCCGCCTCGCCGTTCTTTACCGCTGGCCGGTCTTCCATTCTGCCCTCGATCACGACAGAGGAAGAGCTCCATTCGGCGAACTCCCTGACGCAAACCACCGGTTGGGCCACCACCGCCATCGGCGCGTTTTTGGGCGGAGCCTCGGTGGCCGCCCTGGGCTATGACACGGCGTTCTTTTTGAACGCGATGTCGTTCCTGTTCTCCGCCTGGTGCATCTCCATGCTGCGGGGCAACTTTAAGCCCGCGGAGAACAGTGCGCGCAAACTGAACCGGCCGCACCCGTGGCAGGATTTTCTCGAAGGGCAGCGTTACCTGCGGCGCAATCCGCTGCTGTTCGGCATTTCATTGATTGGCATTGGCTGGGCCACCGGCGGCGGCGCGGCGCAGATCCTGTTTAGCATCTTTGGCGAACAAGTCTTCCATCGCGGCCCGGCCGGCATTGGCGAAATCTGGGCCGCCGCCGGGCTGGGCCTGGTCTTCGGTGGCTTCTTCGCGCATTGGCTGGGCCCCCGGTTGAGCTTTGCGAGCTACAAACGCTGGGTGTCGTTCGCCTACATCATTCACGGCGGCAGCTACGTGGCTTTCTCGCTGATGCCACACTACGGCGCGGCGCTGGGCTTGATTGGACTCTCGCGGGCTGCGGTGGCGGTCTCCAGCGTGCTGAACATGTCGATGCTGCTGCGCTACATTGAACCGCGCTTTCGAGGCCGCGTCTTTACGACCATTGAGACGCTCACCTGGTCCACCATGATGGTGTCGATGATGGTGGCGGGCATCGCCTCCACCCAGACCAGCCCACGGTTGATCGGCGTTGTCGCCGGTTGCCTCAGCTCGACCACGGCCATCTTCTGGGCCTGGGCCAATGTCGCGGGCCGCCTGCCGGAACCGGCCGACCGCGCGCCAGAAATTATTTCAACCGATAACCAGTTGGACGGCACACTGGATCGAGATCAGGAAATTTCAAATCATGGAACCCGTTAACGTTGGCATTATCGGCCTGGGCAATGTGGGCCTGGGCACGCTGGAGATCTTGTGGGAGAACTGGGAGCAGAACACCCAGAAGCTGGGTTTCCCCTTGTGGCTCCGCGCCATCTGCTCCCGGACGCTGGAAGGCAAAGCTTTGCCTGCCGGAATGGAGCGCGTGATCCGCACCACGGACTGGCGCGAAGTGGTCACCAACCCGGAAATCGACATCGTCTGTGAACTCGTCGGTGGCACCGGCGTGGCGCGCGAGATCATTGAAGCTGCCATTGCCAACGGCAAAAGCGTCGTCACCGCCAACAAAGAACTGATGGCGCTGCACGGTCCTGAAATTTGGCGCAAGGCCGCGCAGGCCAACGTCAACCTGGCGATGGAAGCCAGCGTGGCAGGCGGCATCCCCATCCACACCGTGCTGCGCGAAGGCATCTCCGGTGACCGGTTGTCGGCGCTGTTCGGTATCTTGAACGGCACCTCCAACTTCATCCTGACGGAGATCGAAAAGCGGGGCGCGGACTTCGGCGAAGTATTGGCCGAAGCGCAGCGGCTGGGCTACGCCGAAGCGGACCCCACGGCTGATATCGACGGCTTTGATGCCCGCTCCAAGCTGGCCATTCTCGTTGCGCTGATGTTCGGCAAAAGCGTCGCGCCCTCGGAGATCTACACCGAAGGCATCCGCCGCATCACGCCGTTTGATTTTGAGTACGCCCGCCAGTTGGGCTACACCATCCGCCTGCTGTGCGGTGCCCGGCGGACTCCGGAGGGCTTGCTGTTGAGCGTCCGCCCGGCGCTGCTGCCTCGCTCCACCATCCTGGCTGGCGTTTCAGGTGCCTACAACGCCATCTGGGTGCTGGGCGACTATGGCCAGGACACGTTCTACTATGGCCGTGGCGCGGGCCCCAAGCCCACCGGCGTTGCCGTGGTCAGCGACCTGATGCGGGTGGCGCGCGAGATCCGCGCTGGATCGCACGAACGCGTTTCGCCCTTCGCCCACGCCGCGCTGGAACCCACCCATCCACTGCCGCTCGATTCAATGAAGACGGCCTACTACCTGCGCTTCCGCGTCAAGGACCGTCCCGGCATCATCGCTTCGCTCTCGCGAGTGCTGGCCGACAAGGGCATCAGCCTGGATGCCGTGCTGCAAGTGCCCTGCGATACCAAGGACAATCTGCCCTTTGTGATTACGGTGGAGCCCAGCGAAGAATCGGCCATCCGGGAAGCGATGGCGGCCATGGCGACGCTGGAGTTCATGGTGGAGCCGCCGCTGGCGCTACCGATGGAAAAGGGGCTGTAGCGCACCGCACTACCGGGTCGAACTACTTTGCCGGAGCGGCCTTCACCTTGGCCGCAATCGCCTTCACATCGGCGGGGGGCACGAAGCGGCTGGCGGGGATTTCTTTGTTGAACTCCATGGTGGAGATGGTCACTGAAAGTTCCTGTCCGGCCATCTTCGTGCTGACCTTGCTGGGGGCCTTGAAGCCGCCGAAATCCTTGTAGTCGCTCAGTGTGGATTCCACCGGCAGATCGCCCATCTGCGTCGACATCACCATGGCGATGCGTTTGCGGAAGCCCGTGGCTTTTTCGAAGTACTGCGTCTCGGTGCGGCTGCCTTCCTTGGGCGTCATAATGAGCTTGAAGCAGACGACCCCATCAATGGTTTCTTCGCCTGATAGCTCAGCCTTACTGTAGACATCGCGCCACCGGGCGTCGCGCGCCAGGACCGCTTCGCGCATGTAGAAAGCTTTTTCCTCACCCGTCTTCACTCGCGCGCCAGCCATGGCTGACTTCTCCCAGGCGATGCCCTCGTGGAAGCCTTCCTCGATCTTGCCCACGCCATCGATTTCGACCACGTTGTAGCTGAAGTTCTGCGCGTTGCGGAAGCCGCTCATCTTGCCTTTGATGCCTTGGGCCTTCATCTCCATGATGCCGGTGGTCATCTCGGTCTTCAGGCCTTCGTAGGCGGCCTTGCCACCCGTGACTTCGACATAGCGATCCAGGATCGCCTCGGCGGTCGGCGTATCGGCGGCAAAAACAGCGGCCGGGGTAACGGCCAGAAGGAGACTAAGGGCGAGGTTGCGCACGAATCCAGTTTATCGCGGCTTCCAAAATCGGATCCTGGCCCGCCAGCAAAGCCGCGCGGCTCACCCCAACTTCCTGATCCGGAATCACGCCGCGCCCTTCCAGCGTCTGCCCGCCTTCAGAGATATAGTTCGCCACGGCGTACTGGAACAGGTCGCCATTGGGCAGCCGTTCGACGTTCGAGGGCAGGGCAGCACCCGCCGTGCGTGAGCCGAAGATGCGTGCGCGTTTCAGGTCCTGCAAGCCGCCCGCCATGATCTCGGAAGTGGACACGGAAGCGCCGTCCACCAGCACTGCCAGCGGGCCGGAGAAGGTGTCGACGCGTGGGTTCACCACCAGCTTCAGGGTCACCTCGCGCTGGTAGAGCGTGCCCAGCTTGGTGTCTGGCTGATCGATGAAGAAGCCCGCCATGCCGGAGGCCAGAATCGCCAGGCCGCCGGGGTTGCCGCGCAGGTCGATGATGAAGCCGCGGCAGTTTTTGCCGCCAGTGCAGGTCTTCACCGCGTCTTCAAACTTGCCCATCAGGCCGGGTGGGTCCAGAAAGATGTTGAAGCGGACATACTGGATGTCCGGTCGGGGCCGGGCGACTCGAAACGTCAGCGGGGTGGGCGGCATAAAGCCAAACCGGACGCGGGTGCCCGGTGGGTCTTTCAAGGGCACTTGCTTGATCACCTTCTGCCCGGCGCCATCGACAAACTCGACCCTTACGGTAGAGCCCGAAGGTCCGCTCAACCTTCCCAGCACGCCCCACCGTAGCAGCAGATTGCGCTGCTTCACAGAAGGGTCCTTTTCGAGCAGCCGCTGGGCCAGCGCGCGCACGTCGGTCTCGCCGATACGAAGGATCTCCCAGCCCGGCTTCACCAGGGCTTGCGCCGCACCGCTCTGCGGCTCCACCCGCATCACCAGCACGGCGGACCCCACCAGAACGGGTTCAATGCCTGCCGTGCCATCGCCAAACGATGACGGTGCCAGGTCGTCCTCCAACTGGCCCGAGATGATAGCGAAGTGCGATTGCCCCAGCAGGCCCAGCATCTCGCTCATCAGCCGCCGCGCTTCGGAGTTGTCGGCGGCGCGCTCCACCTTGGCCCGGTACGTGTCGTGGATCTGCCGCCAGCTTTGGCCGTTGGCGAGGCGGTCGAGGTGCGTGGGTTGCCAGTAGCGGCTCTGGACGGTCTGCCAAACCTTCTCAAACGAGTCGAGCGTATCGCGGTCCGGTTGGGCCAGTAGCGAGGGCGAAAACAAGAATGAGGCCAACCCGAGCCCCAGAAGCAAGCGCATGACTTTAGGTTAGGGTATGCTAGCGATTCATGCTGCTGCTTGATGTCACTACATCCGCGCTGGACAACGGCGCCACGGTTGTTTCCTTGAAAGGCAAGCTGGCCCTGGGCCGCGATAGCCAACAGGTGGAGAACACCATACAGAAGCTGCTCGAAAGTGGCAGCAAGAACATCATCCTGGACATGTCGGGGATCAACTACATTGACTCCACCGGCGTCGGGATCGTCTCCTTCTGCTTCGGCAAGATCAAGGCCGGCGGCGGCACGCTGAAGGTGGCGGGGGCCACTGGCACCGTGAGGGAGGTCTTCCGGATCACCATGCTCGATACCCTGGTTCCGTTTGTGGCGAGTGTCGACGATGCTTCCGCTTGAGATCGCGCCCGCCGCAGTGAAGGAGATGCTGGATGCCGGCGACGACATCCGCCTGATCGATTGCCGTGAGGTCCACGAGTACGCCCTCAGCAGCATTGAAGGCGCGGAGCTGATGCCGATGAACACCATCCCTTCGCGTCTCACGGCCATCGACGCCATGGCGGAGCGGATCACGCGTTGGTGGTGGTCCACTGCCACCACGGTGTCCGGAGCATGAATGTGGTCGCCTGGCTACGGCAACAGGGGGTCGACAACTGCCAAAGCATGGCGGGCGGCATCGACCTATGGAGCGCGACGGTAGACCCCAACGTCCCGCGCTATTGATCGCGGCGCTCGGTTCTCAATGGGGGCGTGGTTATTTCGACCGGTCCTCAATCAACTGCAGGTCGAGGCCCGAGAATTGCCTGAACCCGCGATCAAACGTGGTCAATCGAAAGCCTTGTACCTGAGCGAAAGCGGCCAGGTAGGAGTCTGTCCAGGTAGAGCCGCTCGGGCGGGACGGAACTAGCTTGAGCCACTGTTCCTCTAGCCCATCCGGCTCGATCGAGTACCGGACGTTCGGCAGATCCAAAAACCGATGATAGATCGCCATTGCCTCTGCTGCGGTCATGCCATTGGGAGGACGGGTGAGCAGCCGCAGGAATCCCATCTGGGAAACCCGGCAAAACCATGAATAATGGAAGTCTCCGCCTTGAAACCAGGCCCGGGCTGTTTGGTGATGAGGGTGATCGGCGGCCGCCAAGGCCAACCAGACGTTCACGTCAACGAGGCAGCTTTTCATCCCAAAGTAGCCGTTCCACTTCTTCGTTGGTCACACTTTGCAGACCCGGAAAGCGCCCTTTCGGGATCAACGGAAGCGCCAGGGGCGGCACCGTTGGGCGACGAGAGGGCCCGTCGGCTAGCTTTTCGCGGACTGCTTCGGTCACGAATTCCTTCAATGAAATCCCCTCACGTCCGGTTTGAGCCTTCAACTCCCGGAACAGCGCATCGGGCAATTCGATTGTCGTCCGCATAAACGCATATTCGCACATCGACCGAGCAATAGAAAAGGGCGGAGCCGAAGCCCCGCCCTTCTTCATTCAAACCTGAAAGGTCTGGTTAGAGAACCTGCTCGGACCAGCCTTCCAGCACGGCCTTTACCTTCTGGCAGAACTGGTCGGCCAGCGCGCCGTCGACCAGGCGGTGGTCGAAGGTGAGCGCCAGGTACATCATGGACCGGATGGCGATCACGTCGCCTTCCAGAACGACTGCTTCCTTGTTGACCGCGCCGCAGCCGAGGATGGCGATTTGCGGCTGGTTGATGACCGGGGTGGCGAACAGGCTGCCGAAGCTGCCGAAGTTGGTGATGGAGAACGTACCGCCGTTCACCTCATCGGGCTTCAACTGCTTGGAGCGGGCACGCGCGGCCAGATCAGCGATGGAGCGCTGCAGGCCGGTGACGTTCTTTTCGTCGGCGTTCTTGATCACCGGCACAATCAGGCCGCCGTCAAGGGCCACCGCGATGCCGATGTTGATGTCGCCGTGATACTGCACGTTGGTCCCAATGATCGACGAATTCAAGATCGGGAAGGTGCGCAGGGCTTCCGCCGTCGCACGGGCGATGAACGGCAGGAAGGTCAACGAGAAGCCGTAATGGGCCTTGAAGTCGTCCTTGGACCGGTCACGCAGCTTGGCGATCTTGGTCATGTCCACCTTGTGCACGGTGGTGACGTGGGCGGAGGTACGCTTGGAGTTCACCATGTGCTCGGCGATGCGCTGACGCATCATCGACATGGGCTCCAGACGCTCCTTGGGCGCTTCGCTGCGGGCAATTGGGGCCACCGGCTCCGGAGCCTTCGCGGCGGCCACAGGGGCAGCAACGGGCGCAGCGGCGGGGGCTGCCATGGTGCGGGCACCCTGGGCGGCCATGTAGGCTTCCACATCGTTTTTGGTGATGCGGCCGCCAACACCGGTGCCACGCACCTGCGCCAAGTCGATGTTGTACTCGCGCGCCATCTTGCGCACCAGCGGAGACAGCGGACCGGTGGGATCTTCCGATTCCGGCACCGAGGCTTCTACCACCGGGGCGGGAGCGGGCGGAGGCGGCGGTGGGGGCGGGGCAGCGGCCGGAGCGGGAGCAACCGGAACCGGAGCCACCGGAGCCGGGGCAGGCGGAGGCGGCGCGGGAGCCGCTGCGGCGGGAGCAGGAGCAGCCGCTTCACCACCTTCGCTGATCCGGGCCACAATCGTCTTGATGGCCACCGTCTGGCCTTCCGGCACCAGCACTTCGGCCAGTACACCGGCGGCGGGCGACGGAATCTCCGTGTCGACCTTGTCGGTCGAGATCTCAAAGAGCGGCTCGTCGCGCTCCACCTTGTCGCCGGGCTTCTTCAGCCAGCGGGTCAGCGTACCCTCGACAATGCTTTCGCCCATCTGGGGCATGACTACTTCGATCATGGTGCGGTCTCCAAGAGTGCGGTGTTCCCGGCGAAACTTGCCGCCGCCGGGTTGTTGAATTCAAATACTTGGCCAAAGTGAAACACAATGGCATCGATCACCTGCGCGCGCGACGGCAGCCGCCGGCCCGCCAGGTGTTGTTCCAGTGACGTGACCGGCGCCCGAAGGCCGCAAGGCACGATGTAGCCGAAATAGCGAAGGTCAGTGGAGTGATTCAGCGCAAAACCATGTGAGGTCACCCAGCGGCTGATGTGAACACCGATGGCGCAAATCTTGGCCAGTCCTTCGGTACCCTCAACCCAGACGCCAGAGTTCAGCGACGAGCGTTCGCCCGTCACGCCGAATTCCCGGAGCGCCCGGATGATCACTTCTTCAATCGCGCGGACGTAGGCATGGACGTCGCGCTTCCAGTCGTTCAGCAGCAGAATGGGGTAGCCCACAATCTGGCCCGGCCCATGATAGGTGACGTCGCCGCCGCGGTTGGTTTCTTCCAGGTCAATGCCCTTGCTGGCCAGCAAGGCCGCCGGTGCCAGGATGTTTTCTTCCTGGGCATTGCGGCCCAGGGTCACCACATGCGGGTGCTCCACGAGCAGCAACTGGTCCACGATCTCACCGCGCTGGCGCTGACCGACAAGCGCGTGTTGGCGCTCGTAGGCGGCAGCCCAGCTCATCCGGCCGAGATCGTGAACTTCAAAAGAACGCATCGTGCTTTTAGGCGTTAATGGCCAATCCGTAGACGGCATTGAACGCTTCGCCCAACGCTTCATACTGCGTCGGGTGGGCGTGGATGGTGGCCATCATCGATTCCACCGTGGCTTCCGCTTCCATCGCGGTCACCGCTTCGGCGATCAGCTCATAGCCGTGGTGGCCGATGATGTGGACACCCAGAATTTCACCAAACTTGGCGTCGGCAACAATCTTCACGAAGCCCTCGTGGTGGCCGACAATCGAGGCCTTACTGTTGGCGGCAAACGGGAACTTGCCCACCTTCACGTCAAAGCCCTGCGCCTTGGCCTGCGCTTCGGTGAGGCCGACGCTGCCGATGCCGGGATCGGTGTAAGTGGCACCGGGGATGCGGTTGCGGTTGATCGGATGGGCGGGCTTGCCGGCGATGTGCGCCACGGCAATCATGCCTTCGGCGGTGGCGACGTGCGCCAACTGCGGCGTGCCGGCCACCACGTCACCAATGGCGTAAATGCCGGGGACGTTGGTCTGCTGCATGCCGTCTACTTTGATGAAGCCGCGGTCGAGCTCAACGCCCACCGCCTCAAGACCCACCTTGTCGGTGTTCGGCTTGCGGCCGACGGCGATGAGGAGCTTCTCGTACTCGAGTTCTTCCACCTTGCCGGAGGCCAGCGTGACGCGGAATTTGACGCCGTTCGCGGTACGCTCAATCGAATCGGCCTTGGCGCCTGTTTCGACGCGGATGCCGATCTTCTTGAAGTGACGCTCCAGTTCCTTGGAGACTTCCTCGTCCTCCACCGGCACCAGTCGCGGCAGCATTTCCATCACCAGCACTTCGGAGCCGAAGCGGCGGAAGATGGACGCAAACTCGACGCCCACGGCACCCGCGCCAATGATGGCGATGGTCTTGGGCACCTTGGTCAGGTTCAGGATCTCGATGTTGGTGAGAATCTTTTCCGGATCAGGCGTCAGGCCGGGCAGCATGCGCGCTTCCGAACCGGTGGCGACGATGATGTTCTTGGCTTCGACGATCTGGTCGCCTGCAGCGGAGCTGACCTTGATTCGGCCGGGGGCTTCGATCACGGCAAAGCCCTTGATCACGTCCACCTTGTTCTTCTTCATCAGGAACTCGACGCCCTTGGCGTGTTTGTCCACGATGCCCTGTTTGCGTTGCACCACAAACGGGTAATCCAGCGTCGGATTCTGGCAGGAGATGCCTTCCTTTTCCGAGTGCAGGAAGTATTCCCAGATGCCCGCTGAATGCAGCAGCGCCTTGGTGGGCACGCAGCCCACATGCAGGCAGCAGCCGCCCAGTTTGGGGTCCTTTTCGATGACCGCCGTCTTCAAACCGAACTGACCAGCGCGAATAGCGGCGGAATATCCGCCGGGTCCGCTACCAATGACAACTACGTCGTATGCCATAAAATTTCAGTCTAGCATTGAGGCGTCCGCCACCCGGCTTTCGTGATGGAGGTTGATGGTGGTCTAGCGGGCGCGTGCTTGCCGGAATCCGCAGTCCTTCCGTGGGCATTCGATCCGCACACCGGATTTCAAAGGGCGTTCCACCAGATAGCTGTTTCCGCAATCGGGGCAGACTCCGGGTGCGGGTTTGCGGGTGGAGGTGAACCGGCAGTCCGGGAACCGGGTACAACCGTAGAACACCCGATCCTGTTCGCCGCGCCGCTCCACCAGATAACCGCGCAAGCATTGCGGGCAACGGACGCCCGTGGACGCCTCCAGCACGAAGTTGCACCTCGGGTATCCGGCGCAGCCCGTGAACGGCCCCTGGGTGCCTTGGCGCACCACCAGCGCCTGGCCACAGCGCGGGCAGGCGGGAGCACTGGGCGCAGCGGCTGGTGCTGGCGGTGCGACAGCGATGGCCCCCAGTTGATCGGCGAAGTCGCGGATCAGGCTCCGGGCATCGCCACGCCCCTCCGCCACCTGGGTGCGGGCCTCGGCCACAAGGTGATGGTAGTGGCTGAGCGTTGGCGGCTCCAGGCCACCGGCGCGCTGCTGCAATAGGTTCTCCAGCACCAGTTGGGTCTGGTAGGCTCGGGCCAAACCCAAATCGACCAGTGCCGCCGTCGCCAGCAGTGGCCCGGTGACCACGCCTCCGGGTTCCAGTGACAGCCGCAGAATCTGAGGCGGCCGGGACGCTGGTGGCCGTCCGCCGCGGATCACCTTCTGGACCACTGCGGCCAGCGCCTCACCTGCACCGCCCGCCGGGAACGCCAGGTAGATGGACGAAGCCTCCCGCGTGAGCGACTGCAACTGGGCCTGCGGGCCAGTCACCCCGCCGGAACGGCGGCGCGGTTCAAGGTAGTCAAGGCCGGACTCAGTTGGCGGAGGCAGAAAGTCGGCAGCCAGGCCCGGCAAGGCAATCACGGCGATCTCAGGGCCAACCGCCTTTTGGCTGGTCTTCACCCGCTCGCCGGAATTGAGAATGAGAAGGGCACTCATCGGGGCTGCTGATCGAACGCAAAGCTAAACGCCCCGGCTGCAAAACAACCGGGGCGCCGTGACTTCATGACCCCGGGCGAGAGCGCCGGGCTTGCTGGAATGCTGCTTCAGCGGGTCTTACGCTGAAACGGTCTTGCGGGTCTTTTTGGCGGCGGCCTTCTTGGTCGCCTTCTTCGCCCCGCCCCGTTTGGCGCCCTTCGGTGCTGGACCACCGTTCTCGGCAATGGCCGCCGCACGAGCCGCTAGCAGTTCGTAGGCCTGCTCCGGAGTCAACTGCATCGGATCCTGACCGCGCACCACCGTGGCATTCACTTCGCCATCGGTCACATAGGGACCGTAGCGGCCACTGAGGAGCTTCACCGCTTTGCCCGAGGCCGGGTTGACCCCGAAATCCTTGAGCGACGTTTGCCGGGCCGGCGCGCCCGCCCGGCGTCGCGGCTGCCGGAGAATATCGATTGCCTGATCGAGCGTGACATCAAGCGGCGAGATGCCCGAGGGCAGGGAACGCGTCTCCGTGCCCGCCTGGATGTACGGCCCAAACCGGCCGTTTGAAGCCTTGATCGGCTCGCTGTTATCCGGGAAAGTACCCACCACGCGCGGCAGTGCCAGCAGGCGCACCGCATGGTCCAGGTCCACCGATTGCAGGTCTGTGCCCGGGACGAGCGACGCCATCTTGGGCTTGTTGCCCTCACGGGCATCACCCAACTGGACGTACGGGCCAAAGCGGCCCACTTTCAGATAGACCGGCTCACCGGTTTGCGGGTGCAACCCTACCGATTCCGGCTCCTTGGAGGAGTTGTCCAGCAAGTCCAGCGCCTTGGCCGGCGTCAACTCGTCCGGCGGCAGATCCTCCGGCACGCTGCCGCGCCGTTCGCCGTCGGAGACAAACGGGCCATAGCGGCCAATCCGGATCTCCAGCTTGCCCTCTGACTCCGGCCGCAACGGCATGCCGTTGATCACGCGCGGATCAATGTCGCGCTCACCTTGTTCCAGCAGCATCCGCAGGCCATTGCCGTCGGTGCCGAAATAGAACTTGCGCAGATAATCCGGGCTGTCCGATTCGCCGCGCGAGATCGCATCGAGATCATCTTCCAGGCGCGCCGTGTAAGTGTAATCCAGATAGTTGGCAAAGCTGCCTTCCAGCAGATTCACCACGCCCATCGCCGTCCAGGTGGGCACTAGCGCGCTGCCCTTCTTGAAGGCATAGGAGCGATTGAGCACGACGTCCACAATCGAGGCCCACGTGCTGGGGCGCCCAATGCCCAGCCGTTCCAGTTCCTTGATCAGCGAACCTTCGGTAAAGCGGGCGGGCGGTTGCGTTTGCTTTTCCGACGGCTCCGCTTTTTCGCATTTCAGCGGGTCGCCGGAGGCCATCGGCGGCAGGATGCGCTCCTGCTCGGAGGCCGCATCGTCATCCGAGGAGTCCTCCACGTAGGCCTTCAGGAACCCGGGGAACGCAATCGTCTTCCCGCTGGCCCGCAGCACGGCGTCGCCCGCTTCCACGGCGACGTTGGTGAACGTACCGCGCGCATCCGACATCTGGCAGGCCACCGTGCGCTTGTAGATCAAGTCGTACAAGCGGAACGATTCGTCGCCCAACTTGGCGCGTACCGTCTCGGGCGTCACGAACTTGTCTCCGGCCGGACGAATGGCTTCGTGCGCTTCCTGCGCGTTCTTTACCTTGGTCTCGTAGAGGCGCGGTGCCGCGGGCAGATACGCATCACCGTATTCGCGCTTGATCAGCCCACGAGCTGCCCGGATGGCTTCGTCCGACAGCGTCGTCGAATCGGTACGCATGTAGGTGATGAAACCGTTTTCGTAAAGCTGCTGGGCCACCTGCATCGTCCGTCGGGCGGAATACCGAAGCTTCGAGTTGGCCTCAATCTGCATGCTGCTGGTGACAAACGGTGCCGCCGGCTTCTGGACGAAAGGCTTCTCTTCGACGCTCTTCACCGTGACCGGGCCGTTCTGCAACAGCTTGGCCACCCGTTCCGCATCGGTCTGCCCCAGCAGCAGCACGGCACCCGGATCCTGCAACAGGCCCGTGTCCGGATCAAAGTCACGACCGGTGGCGACGCGCTTACCGCCCAACTGGACCAGTTCGGCATCAAAGGCCGGTTGGGCACCCGGCTTGTTCAGCCGTGCCTTCAAGCCCCAAAACTTACCGGACCGGAAGCGGATGCGGGCGCGTTCGCGCTCCACCAGCAGCCGGACCGCCACGCTCTGGACGCGGCCCGCGCTTAAGCCCGGCGCCATCTTCTTCCACAGCAGCGGGCTGACTTCGTAACCGAACAGCCGGTCGACGATGCGGCGCGTCTCCTGGGCACGGACCAGATCGAAATCGATCTCACGCGGCTTGGCCAGCGCCTGCTGGATTGCCTCTTTGGTGATTTCGTGGAACACCAGCCGCTTTACCGGAATCTTCGGTTTCAGCACCTCATGCAGGTGCCAGCTGATCGATTCGCCTTCCCGGTCTTCGTCAGTCGCCAGGTACAGGGTGGAGGCTTTCTTCAGGTCGTCCTGAAGATCCTTCATGTGGTCGCGCTTGTTTTTCAGCACCACGTAGATCGGCTCAAAGTCGCTATCGACATTGACGCCCAGCCGGGACCAGGTCTCCTTCTTGTACTTGGCTGGGATGTCGGAAGCACTTTCCGGCAGATCCCGGACGTGGCCATTGGACGCCCGGACAATGAAGTCCGGCCCAAGAAACTTGGTGATCGTTTTGGCTTTGGTCGGCGACTCGACAATAACCAGAGATTTTCCAGCCATGGCTTAGCGTCCTCCGCCGCTGGAACGCAAACGCGTCCCGGCGTGAATCTGACGTCGCACCGAAGCGCCTCCCGCACGGGGGAGGCGGCGGACCAACAAGAACGAAACCGGCATGAGTTTTTCTAGTCTACCCAGACTTTAATGAAGTTTCTGCCCGGAAGCTGCCTCACCATTCCGAGAAGTTCCAGCTCAAACAGCGTCGCAATAACCTCG
Source organism: Acidobacteriota bacterium (assembly GCA_026394075.1). Taxonomy (GTDB): domain Bacteria; phylum Acidobacteriota; class Terriglobia; order Bryobacterales; family Bryobacteraceae; genus JAPKYZ01. The sequence continues at coordinate 7,842 of JAPKYX010000142.1, read as the reverse complement.
GAGGAAGAGGTGCCTTCCAGCACTTCCATTAGATGATCGAGATGCGCCGCTTTGTCAAATTCCAGTTTTCCTAAAAGTTGCTGCTGGAGTGGCCCGATGGGTGCGGAAGGGCTCTCAACTGCCGTCGTGCCAGACGGTTGCGCCGGGTCGAGGGCCAGTATTTGCTGCCGTTGGCGGCTGGCCAGGCGGCGGCGGTCTTCACTGGATAACTCCGCCACGACGTCGTTCCATTCCTGCACCAGCTTGGCCCCCTGCTTGATCAGCAAGTTGGGTGCCCAGCTCATTTTGGAGGTGATATTGCCCGGCACGGCGAACACTTCGCGGCCCTGATCCGAGGCGAGTTTGGCGGTAATGGCCGACCCGGAATACTGCGCGCCTTCGACCACAATCACGCCGCCACTGATGCCGCTGACGATGCGGTTCCGGATCGGAAAATTCTGCGGATAGCCGGGCGAACCCATGGCGAACTCGCTCACCAGCAGGCCGCGTGCGGTAATTTGTTCGGCCAGGCGCCGGTTCTCCGCTGGATAAATCACATCCACGCCGCAGCCGAAGACCGCAATCGTGCTGCCTTGCGCGTCCAGTGCCGCCTGATGGGCCTGGGTGTCGATGCCGCGGGCCATGCCGCTGACAATCGTCAGCCCGGCTTCGGCCAGCTCGCGGGACAGCCTCTCCGCCGCCGCCAGGCCATAGCTGCTGGCTCTCCGGGTGCCCACCATGGCCACACAAACGGAGTTGAGCAAGGCCACTTGGCCCCGCACAAACAACGCCACCGGAGGATCGAAAATATCTCGCAGCCGGACCGGATAATCGCCTGATCCGAAGGTCACCAGGCGCGCCCCGGCATCCAGCATCCGCTGCTGCTGGATGGCCGCATCCTCAAAGCCGCAGCCGCTGGAGATGGTCTGCGCCACACTGCCCGATAGCCCGCAGTGCTCCAGTTCTGTCCGCGAGGCGCGGAAGATCGCTTGCGGCGTGCGGAACTGCCCCAGCAGCTGCTGGGCCTTTCGCGGACCCAAGCCGGGCGATAGATGCAAGGCGATCCAATACAGCTCTTCCTCGCGCGTCAAAGCCGGGCCCGCAGAAGCCATGAAGAGATAGTGAACCAGTCTGCCGGTTATTCTCAATCCGGAATCGAAAAAAGTTGCACTTGCTTCGGCTGCGGCCGGCTCCGCCCGCCGGGATTGATCCCACCCGTCCCACCGCTGTACTCTCAAAGGACATGGCAATTGCAACCTACGATGACGCGAACCTGCTGCTGCGCTTGTATGATCTGCGGCGGGAAGAGAAAATGCGCGCGGCCCGTGACTGGTTCGTGAAGAATGCCCGCTTTGAGAGCATGGAAGACATGATGCGGGTCTGCCCTCCCGGCAGCCCCGAGAATGCCTACTACCGTCAGGTGGTCTCGTATTGGGATATGGTGGCCAGCTTTGTCACCAGCGGAGTGCTGAACGCGGAGTTGTTTTTCCAATCGAATCGCGAACTGGTGCTGGTGTGGGTGCGGGTTCACAAGCTGGTGCCGCAGCTCCGGGAGACGTATAAGGACCCTTCGGCTTTCCGCAACCTGGAACATGTCGCCACGCTCTACATCGAGTGGATGAATGCCCAAGGACCGGACGTGTTCAGCGGTTTCGCGGCGCGCATCAAGTAGCATCGGCCTCACCAATCGAATGAGACAGCCAGCGGAGTTCTTCGGCGACCAGGAGATGGATCTCGTCTACATAGCCCGGAAACTCCGCGAGGCGCAGCAGATTGAGGGCCTACTGGACGCGGCGGGCCTGGATTACGCCGTCGAGGTGGACAAGTATCTGGGGGGCGTCCTGTTCAAGCGGGAACTGGACGGGGCGTTCTTCTACGTGCTGCCAGAGGCACTGGGCCCGGCACAATCTGCGTTAATCACCGCCGGGCTGAAGCCAGCCGAACCGATGGCCTAACTAGACTCAGGTGCTGGTCCACAAGCAGGTGGCGCAGGCTGTCAGCCTGCAGCGGGACTTTCAGTCCCGCCGGTTCACGGCCGACACTTCATCCGCTCCGACAATCCCCTCAACGCTTCCTCGGGGCGGACTAAAAGTCCGCCTGCAGGCTGACAGCCCGCGCCACCTTCACAGTGGCCCTGATCGCTAAGTACAAGGCCTAGTCGTTGGGGTTCTTCAGCGGGATCGTGACGATGTTCGACACCTGGAAGCTCTGGGCGATGGTCAGCTGCATTGTGTCGTTGGTGGGCAGGTCGCTGTTCAGCTCCAATACCACTTCATAGATGCCGATCATGCCGGGCTTCAGGCGGGCGAACAGGACGTTGGCCGTTTTCGCTCCCGCCAGGGAGGAGACAAACTCTTCGGGTTCGTTGTCGGCGGGGCCGTTATAGACCTGACCGGTACGGACCAACCGCTGAGCTTCTTCCGGCTTGATCTTGCCCAGGCCCGTGGCGTAGACGATCAGCGTTTCGCCGGGTAAAGCCGGGTTCTGAGCATTTACCGGAGCGCCTTCGGTGTTCGCGCAGCAGAGCGACGAATTGGTCGCCGTCAGAATGACGCTGGCCGTATCGCTCACCTTGGCCGCAATCGGCAAACCGTTCAGGTCCGGGCCCGGGCGCCGTGCCTGGAGGCGGATACGGGTAAACACGCCCGCCGGATAGGCCACCACATCCGGGTCACCGCCGTTGGCGTTGATGATGCGGATCAGGTTGTCGCGGATCTTGGCCAGCTTCAGCTGGTTGTCGCTGAGGCCGCCGTTGGTGACGGTGTCTTCTTCCACCTTGTAGCTGTAGCTGCGGTCGGCGATGACGATGGTGGCGACGTCGTCTTTCTTCGAAGTGCCGTCCACCGAAACGGTGCCGGTGGCAAAGCTTGATCCGTGGAAAATAACCCCGGGACGAGGGTCTGGTCCGTCCGTGGCATAAATGCCCGGGTTCTGGGCGATCAGCGGTACTGCGATGGCCGAACTGACCGTCACGCCATTGGCGCCTTCGGTTCTAACCACGGCATTCGAGCTCTGAGCACCGGCCACTTCCCAGGGCAACTGGGCATTAATCTGGTTTGGCGAAACCATCAGCAGAGGCACCTGAATGCCATCAATGTAAACTTTGACGCCGCCCAGTTCCCGAGGCAGTACCTGGGCCGATTCCGGAGCCGAAACCGTCCGCTCCGCCAACCGTTCACCCACAATCGATACCACCGTGCCGGGAGCCAGCCGAGCCGCATCCTGGCCGCCGGTCAGGGAGGCGCCCGTCGTCGTCGCCGTCACCGTCGCCCCAGTTGAAAGTGTCACTTCGAGGGTCACCGCATTGCCTGCCTCACCCGCCGTGCGGGCCGACAGGATCACCTGGCTGATGGACTGATTCGGCAAGGCCAGTACGTCCGGGTCACCGGAGCCGGCATTGATGAGATTCACCAGCGCCGTCATGATGATCTTGAAGGTATCGTCCTTTAAAACCTTGTACTTGTACTCGCGGCTGTTGATCTTCAGAGTGATTTCGTCGTCTGCCTTGATGACGCCACCAATGGTGACGCCGCCCACCGCAAAAACCTCGCGCGAGGCAGAGTTGCGGACACCCGTGTAGGGCACCTTGGGGTCACCCGGCGTAAAGACCAGGACCCGTCGGTTAAAAGTGTCGCTCACATACAGGTTGTTGCCGTCAAAGGCCAGGCCAGAGGGCCCGCGGAGCACATCGGCCCCTGCCACCTTATCGGGGAAGGCACTATCGGAGGTGTTGTTCAGCGTCGCCGAAACCTGGCCCAGCACCACGTCGGCTGGTTGGCCATTGCGCGTCGGAAACGTCTTCCAAATCAAGACGCGATCATTCCCGCCATCCACCACAAACAACCGCCGGCCATCAGAGAGTACACCGCGCGGATACTCAATCGTGGCGGCGCAGCGCACCGGATAGGTGGGCTCATTCTTGTCGTTCTTGCCGTCTGAATCGCAAAGCTTCGTTGAGTTGTTGGAGGTGGCCGAAGCGAAGTCCGGCTGCCCCAATACCAGATCGGCGGCCTGCTGGTTGGACGTCGGTAAGCTGTTCCAGATAAGAACCCGCTGGTGACCCAAGTCACTGACAAGCAACCGCACCCCATCGGAGGAGACCGAAAAGGGGTTCAGCATAGTGTTTGCTTGCGCATTCAGCGAAGCCTTGGTCAGGTCCGGTTGCGGTGCCACGCCGAAATTCGGCTGGCCCAGCACGACATCGGCCGGGGCGTCGTTGGCGGTCGGAATCCGGTTCCAAATCAACACCCGGTGGTTCATCGTGTCGGCGACAAACAGACGGCCATTCTGGATCCAAATGCCCTGCGGACCACGCAAGGACTTGTTGTCGATGCTGATCTGCCGGATCGTGGTGAAGTTGTTCTGGCCCAGGACCACGTCGGCGGGCTGGCCATTGGTGGTAGGAATGCGGTTCCAGATGAGAATGCGATTGAAGTCAGTATCGGCTACGGCCAACACGGTGCCGTCGGAGGCCACGGCCGTCGCATTTCGCATGCCCCACTGTTGGAGATTGAAATCGCCGCCCTTGAAATCCTTCTGTCCCACCACCACATCGGGCAAGCCGACACAGGCGGGGCAACGTTCATTCGTTTGCGGGAATTCCGCAGTCGGTGCCGGGATGAAGGACGAAAGGTTGCGGTAGATCAGAACCCGATTGTTGTCGGGCGCTGCGCCTACGCGGCTGGAGTCGGCCACGAACAGCATGTTGTTGGCCACGGCCAAACCACTGGCTGCACCCAGCACGAGATTCGACGGGGGGCCGGGCTCCTGCTGCGTAAAAGTCGGTTGACCAATCAACAGCCGGGCGGCCTGACCGGTCGTGAACTCCTGCGCGTCGCCCAAAGGGCTGAGGAGCAAGCATAGGGCCAATACGGTGACAAAAGACTTCATGGTCGGGAGATAGAAACTGTAATTATAGCAGGGTCGCCGGTAGCGACACCTCATCCTCACATCACGGACGCGGGCCGTTAACACCTGGTTGCATGATCTCGCCCCGGACCACCTGGTAGGCTTCCACTTCGTCCTCCAGATTCAGGCCCGCCCGGACGAAAACACGCTCATTAATCAACAAAGTGGCGAGATTGGCCGGGGCTCCGGCGTCAACAAACCGGGTGTCCGGCCGGAGCTTAATTGATTGTTCGGTCCGGTCACGCAGGCGCAACACCAGAACTTTTGCGTCCCGCCGGATCACCAGGCCCGAGTACTGCAGGCTGCCGCGCGGAGCAAAATGCTCGGTGGCCCGGATGGATTGCCGGGTCAAATCGGCCACAGTTTCGCCCGTCACCACCTTCACACGCCGGGCGAAACAGTACCCGTTTTGCGTCGTCCGGTCCGACATCACTTCCAGCCGGTCCCCGGGCCGCAGCCGCCCAATCGGGATTCTCCGGCCTTCGCGCTCAAAGAACGTGCGGCCATCAAACCGGCAAGGGTAATCCGCGGAAGAATCGAGCGCCAAGATCAGTTCGCCCGCTTCCCAGGTTCCCTCCCAGCGCGTCAGTGAGGCGTTGAGTAATCCCACCGGCAGGCGGGTCTGCGTCCAGGCAGGTAGTACTGCGGTCGCCAGCAGTACCAAAGCGAAGGTGACTAGGACCACGAGTCGTCGCACGGCCCTCTCAGTATACGGGCCTTCCTGCTAGAATCGATTTTTGCTCGTGCCTCAAACTGCCACCGCGCCTGCCCGCGCCACTGCCACCGAATGGTTCCGTTCTTCCGGGGTGCAAGATGCCTCCGGTGGTGTGACGCGCTACTACCGCGGCGACACGCGGCTGCCGAATTCGGTGGAGATCACCGCTTACGCGGTCCAGGGCATGCTCCAGATGGGGCTGAAGGAGCAGGCGATCAAGGCCGGACACTTCATTCTCCGCGCCTGGAACCCGGCCCTGGGGGCCTTCCCTTTTGAACTGGAAGGCAGTCAGTTTAGCTATTTTTTTGACACCGGTATCGTGGCTCGCGCCCTGATTGCGCTGTGGCGCGCAACGGGAGAGGACATCTGGTTGACCGCGGCCACCTTTGCGGGCGATTCGATGATCGACTGTTTCGCCGCCGCCGAAGGCTATCACCCGATCGTGTCGCTGCCTTCCAAGCAGGCCTTGCCCCATGAAGTCTGGTGGTCACGCAATCCGGGCTGCTTCCAACTGAAGGCGGCACTGGCGTGGCGGGAACTGGCCGAACTGACCGGCGAGATACGTTTTGAGCAACACTACCGGCGTCAACTGGAGTTCTCTCTGGAGACGGCGGCGGCGTTGATCGATGTGGAAACCGATCCCGTTCGCGTGATGGACCGGCTGCACCCTTACTGCTATTTTCTCGAAGGCCTGTTGCCGGTGGCCGAGGAGGCCGGTTCCATTCTGGAGCATGGCATCACGCTGGTGGGCGAACGGTGGCGTGAACTGGCGCCGCAGTTTCTGCGCTCCGACGTGTTGGCTCAGCTGTTGCGCGTCCGCCTGATCAGCGGTGTACCACTGGATCGCGCCGCAGCTTCCGAGGAAGCCGACTTGCTGGAATCCTTCGCGACGCACAAGGGAGCATTCCTGTTCGGGCGCCGCGCGGCTGAACCGATCCCGCACCGCAACCCGGTCTCCACCGTCTTTGGGTTCCAAGCCCTGGAATGGTACCGGACCGGCCGCGCCGCCTCCTGGCGGGAACTGATCTAGCCCCGATGGCCGCGGGTGTAGTGGTTGCCGTGGCCAGCGGCAAGCCGGACCTGGCCGCCCGATTTGTGGCCGAGGCGGCCCATCTGGCCGGGGATCGCCCTTTCTTCGTCATCTCAGAGTTTCAGCCATCGTGCGGCACCTGGATCCCCTACCGCCTCCACTGGCCGGACGAACTGAACTGGGAACGCGTTCAAGCTGAGCTGGCCGGTCAAGCAGTTCACCTGGTCTGCGTTCTGCTGGAACCCAAGACGCCCATCCTGAAACCGATGCGCCGGCTGGCGTTCCGGCTGGCCCCGGCCCGTGGCGTCTATTTCAATGAGCATCTCAACCACTTCATGCTGCGGCCCCGGTCCCTGGGGACGATCGCCCGCCATCTGAAGTGGCGGCTGAAGAGCTGGTTGAAGTTCGAGCTCAACCCGGGCGGACGGATCTACACGTGGGCTTGGCGGCTCAGCCACCCCAGCGCGCTGGAGCGGCCTTGGCTCTACTGGCAACTGAAGCGCCGCCGCCCCAGTCCTTTCGTCCGGCCCGCGCTCCGGGAGGCGGTGGGCGGTAAGCCTGGAATCAGCGTCATCATCCCCACCCGGAACGGCCGGGCTCTTTTGGCGCGATGTATACCGTTGTTGCTGGCGGAAAAGCCGGCACAGGTGATCATTGTGGACAACGGGTCCGATGATGGGACGCTGGACTGGATGGCGGCGGAATACTCCTCATTGGAGGTGGTCTTCTCCGCCGAGCCGCTCAGCTTTTCGGCGGCCATCAACCGCGGCCTCATCCGTGTCCGCTATAGCCACGTCTGCCTGCTGAACAACGACATGGAGGTGGAGCCGGGCTTTCTGCAGGCCCTGGCTCAACCGTTCGAGCATCGCCCGGAGCTATTTGCCTCCACGGCCCAGATTTTCTTTCCCAAAGGGCAGCGGCGCGAAGAGACCGGCAAGGCCGTGCTGCCTACTCAACGCGACGCCTTCCAGTTTCCATTACGCTGTGACGATCCCTTGCCCGGCGAAGATGGCTCTCCGGTGCTTTATGGCAGCGGCGGGTGCACGCTGTTCTCAACCGTGAAGCTGCGACAACTGGGTGGCCTGGATGAGAGTTTCACCCCCGCCTATGTCGAAGACTTCGACCTGGGCGTCCGCGCGTGGCAGCAAGGGTGGCCCACGGTTTTCACCGCTGGAGCGCGGGTTCTGCACCGGCACCGTTCGACCACCTC
>JAPKYX010000029.1 GCA_026394075.1 Acidobacteriota bacterium | reverse complement strand
CCACACTCGTCGACGCCGGGCAGTCGCGAGTTTGGGAATTGGACGAACTGAACCAACTGCTGAAGGATCACGTGGTGGATGAAGTGATCTTCGCCGTCGACTGGCAACGGATGCGCTCGCTCGAACAGGTGTTTGAGTCCTGCGAAGACGAGGGCGTCAAGGTCCGGTTGGTGGTGAACTTCTTCCCCAACATGGTCTCCCAAGTCTCGCTGGACCGGCTGTCGGACGTGCCGTTGCTGACGTTTGTCACGACGCCCGATAACGACTACCTGCTGTTCATCAAGAGAACCTTTGACGTCGTCGTGACGTTGGCCATGGGCATGGTGTTCGCACTTCCGTCGCTGGCGGTGATTCTGGCGATTCGGTTGAGCTCCAGTGGCCCGATTCTGTTCCGTCAGCAGCGCTGCGGGTTGAACGGACGCGTGTTCACGCTCTACAAGTTCCGCTCTATGTTTGCCGATGCGGCCCAGCGGAGGCAGGAAGTGGCGGCCTTGAATGAGATGGATGGGCCGGTCTTCAAGATCGCCAACGACCCGCGCATCACCCCGGTGGGGCGGTTTCTGCGAAGGTTCTCGATTGACGAGTGGCCGCAGCTGATCAATGTGCTGAAGGGCGACATGTCACTGGTGGGTCCTCGCCCGCCGTTGCCGGAAGAAGTGGAACAGTACCAGCAATGGCAGCGCCGCCGCCTGCGCATGCGTCCCGGCTTGACCTGCCTTTGGGTACTGGAGGGACAGAATCAACTGGACTTCCTCAGTTGGATGAAGGCCGACATGCATTACATCGACCACTGGAGCCTGGCGCTGGATCTCCGGATTCTGTTGCAAACCATCCCGCACGTTTTGTCAGGGAAGGGCATCTAGGCTACCGCCTCTCACCCGAGCTTCAGCAGCTTCATGCCATTCTCCCAGGTGATCTGCCGGAACTGGGCGGGTGAGGTTAGGTCTTTCAGATGGCTAAGTGTGTCGCGGCCGGTGCATTTCCCCTTCAGCCGTTCCAGCAGTGGCGTACCGCCCGCACCCTGGCCGTCGCGGCAGGCGCAATCGCTGCCGAACATCAGTTTGCTGCGGTGGCGGGCCAGGAAGCCGCGCGAAAACTCGGGGTCACGGTGGAGGGCGTTGTTGCCGGAGTTCGCCGAGAGGTCGCCGTAGAAGTTGGGGTAGTCGGCCAGCCAGCGGTCGGTTAAGCCGCCACGCTTCACGGGGCCCGGCGGATAGCCCGTGTCCATGGGAACATCGGCGCTGATGTTGGCCCAGAAGAAGTCCGCGTGACCGATGAACGTGGTGCGGGGATGGGCTTTCAGGACCTGGTCGAAGTGGCGATAGCCCGTGTTGAAGTCCCCTTCACCGGCGAAATGGGCCACTTCCTGAAAATGGATCAAAACCGGGATCTTCGCCTCGGCGGCGAAATCGTAGACCTTCTTCATCGCCGCGGAATCCGCCTCGGTGTGGTTCTTCATCTCGCCGATGCCGCGCGCACCGCTCGCGACCGCCTGCTGCAATAATTCCAGCGCTCCGGGAACGGTGGGGTCCGTGGCCGCAAACCAGATGAGATGCTCCGGGTGCAGGGCGACTTCGGCCTTCGTCCGCTCCATATCGGCGACGCGCGTCAGCAGCACTGCGCGGCGGGTACCACTGCCCTCCATGTGATCAAAACAGCGCCCGGTCTCGCGGCGGAGGTGGAGGTGAAGGTCGAGGACCGGGCTGCCCCAGGGGTCGGCGGCGCCGGGCATGATGGTGGCCCCAGCGGCGGCGGCCGCGGATGACTGGATGAATTGCCGTCGGTTCACGCCGATGATTAGATCATGCTCCGGGGCGGCCCACAATGGAGAGATCCACACTGGTGCCATTGCGGCCCTAGGCGAGAGAGCAGCGGGTTCGGGTAGATGCTCCGCAAGTAGCGCATTTGTAATGGTTTGCCCGCCGTGTGGTCGCAGAGTATGCGCTTTGAAACGCCGCGCTTGCTCGCTACACTAATGAACTGATGCTACGACCTCTTGTTTCAGCTGCGGCCTTGGTAGGACTGGCCATCTCCATGGGGGCCCAACCGGCTCCCGGTATTTTTGAGGCGATCCAGCGCAATGACATAGCCGCCGTGAAGGCCGCGCCGGCCGATCAGGTGAACGCCACCGGACCGCTGGGGCTGACTCCGCTGATGGCGGCTTCCGCTTTCGGCAGCCTGGAAGCCATCCAGGCTCTGCTGGAGCGCGACGCTGCGGTCAATGCCAAGGATCCCCGTGATGGCACGGCCCTGATGTACGGCGCCTGGGACCCGGCGCGGACGAAGTTGTTGATCGAGAAAGGTGCGGAAGTGAACGCCGCTTCCAAGCAAGGCCGGACGGCGTTGCTGGTGGCCGCTGGATCACCTGGGGCGGTAGGGTCTGTCCAGTTGCTGCTGCAGAGCGGTGCCAACCCCACCGCCCGCGATCAGCGGGGCTTCAATCTGCTAATCCCGGCCGCAGCCGGTAGTGCGGCGTTCGCGGGCATGTTGATCGACAAAGGCTTCGACGTGAAGACGGCCGCCGACGGCACCGGTTTCTCGCCGCTCATGCTGGCTGCGGGCCTCGGGAATCTCGATTCGGTGAAGTTGTTGCTGGCTAAAGGTTCCGACGTTAACGCGGCCAACACGTTCGGTGGCCGCGTGAAATTCGGTGACATCGCCTTGAAGGGATTGACGCCGCTGATGCTGGCCAGCCCCACGGGATCGCCGGAACTGATCAAGACGTTGATCGCTGCCGGAGCCAACGTGAACGCGCAGGATTCACGCGGCATGACGCCGCTGATGTTTGCGCTATCCACCGAGAACCAGAATGTCGCCGCCGCCAAGGTGCTGATCGCCGCTGGAGCGAAGTTGGACATCAAGTCGACAGTTGGGGAGACGGCGGCCGATTGGGTGCGCAAGTTCCAGCACCCGGAATCGCTCAATCTGGCAAGGCCGCTCCGGCCGCCTCCGCCCGCGAGGCCACCGAACGCTCCATTGCTTTGTTGACGCAGACCAGCCGCAAGTTCTTCCAGCAGTCCGGATGCGGCGGCTGCCACCATGCTCCGTCCACACTGATGGCCTTTAGTGCGGCCCGTGCGGCCGGCATCAAGGTAGATGAGGCGGCCAGCAAAGAGTTCGGGCAAAGCCTTCTCACCGATGCCCGTCCTTTGGCCCCCGGCATTCTGCAACGGCTTGAGCCCGGTGGCACCATCGACACGGTGATGTTCTGGTTGATAGGCTTGGCCGCCGCCAAACATCCGGCTGATGTCACCACCAACGCGCTGGTTAGCTATCTGGCCACCGCCCAAATGCCCTATGGCGCTTGGGATCCGGGCAGCTTTATCTCTCGCGCGCCGGTGGAGGAGACCGTTACCGGCCACACTGCCTTCGCCGTTCGGGCCTTGGCCGCGTATCCATTGCCCGGCCGCCAAGCGGAGTTTGCGGACCGGTTGGCGCGGGCGCGGAAGTTCCTGCTGGGGGTCCAACCCAAGACTGCGTATGAGCATGCAGAAAAGCTGCTGGGGCTGAGCTGGTCCGGTGCTTCCGCGGCGGAGTTGGCCGTGGCCGCCCGACCTCTAATCGCGCAACAGCGGCGCGACGGTGGGTTCTCGCAGAACCCCAACTTGTCCAGTGACGCCTATGCCACCGGTATCGCCCTGTGGGCGCTGTACGAATCGGGTACGGCTGCGCCCACGGATGCGGTCTACCAACGCGGGGCCAAGTTCCTGGTGTCGACGCAGCGGGCAGATGGCTCCTGGTATGTCGCCAGCCGGGCACCCAA
>JAPKYX010000026.1 GCA_026394075.1 Acidobacteriota bacterium | reverse complement strand
GCGACAGCAGCAGCTTCTTGCGAGCAGCCAGCGTCAACCGTTGGTAGGAGACATACCGGTCCAGTACTTCGGTGAGCGAGCCGGATTTCTCGCCCGCCATGACGCTGGTGACGTAGATGGGCGGGAAGATCCCTTGGTGTGAGAAGGCATCAGAAAGCTGCACGCCGGTCTTCACTTCGTCACGGATGGCTCGGGCAGCAACCTGAAGGCGGCCTTCCGTCAAGCGATCGGCAAGCAACTCCAGCGCCTTTAAGATCGGCAACCCGGCGCGGATCAGCGTCACGAACTGCTGGTTGAAGACCAGGAATTTTTCGACGTTCAGCTTGCCCTTGGATTTGCCCGTCAGCTTGCTCAGCCCGCCCAGCGCGGACGCCGAGCGGATGGAATAGATGAGAAACCCCTGCTGCGTCAACCGCTCCCGGAGGTCCTGCTCCGACGCACCTTCAGCCGTCTCCTGCCGGATCTGGCCGCGGGCGTCAGCGTATTTGAGTAGAAATTGTGGCAGGGGAGTGCGCTCCGGTTGCTAAACTTCGAGTTTGGCCTCGATAATGTTGACGCTCCGCGCCTCACTGGCGTGCAATCTTGTTTTCCTCACCGGGGTTTTGCTCACCACGTCGGCGTGCAGCCGCCCGGCGAGCGGCCCCGTGCGCCTCACCACCTTCCAAGGCGCAGTGGACCCGTATCTCGCCCAAGCGATCGGCGCTTTTCGCGATCAGGGACTGGAGGTGCAGATCACCGCACTCCCCAGCACCGCCAAGGCCATGGAATCACTGCTGGGCGGCAGCGCCGACGTGATCCTGGGCACCTATGAGCAGACCGTGCAAATGGCCGCCAAGGGCAAGAACCTGGCACCCATCGCGGTGCTCGACACCTGCCACTGCTTGGCGCTGGTGACGCTGAAACCCGGCATCGCGAAGCCCTCCGATCTAGCGGGCAAGGTGATTGGCGTCGCGGCACCCGGTGGCCAGATGCAAAACTTCGCCCGCTTCCTGCTGAAGGGCGCCGAGGCTAGCTACGCCGCCATCGGTGTCGGGCCCGCCTCCGTGGCGGCACTTGAAGCAGGCAAAGTGGACGCCGCGGTGGTGCTCTACACCAGCTTTCTCGCACTCAAGCAACGTCACCCCGAGTTGAAGGTCGTGGCGGAAACCTACACCCGCGAAGGCATGCGGGCGGCGCTGGGCGTGGATGCGTATGCCTCCAAGTCCGTGCTGGCGGAAGCAAGCTGGATCGCGACGCATCCGCGTGAAGCAGCAGCGCTGAAGGCGGCCTTCCTCGCGGGCACGGCGTGGATGAAGGCGCACACGCCGGAACAAATTGTCGACCAACTGCCACCGGAGGCTCGCGGGGGAGACCGCAATGTGGACCTGACGCTGCTGCGGCTGCTGGTGCCGCTGGCTTCGGATACGGGCGAGGTTCCCGCCGGGGCGGATAGCGTAGCGCGGCGGGTGCTGGGCCAGATTTCGACCCCAAAGTCTGAGTAAGTGCTCGACGTAGATCTGCGCAACCAGTAAAGTGGTACCCATGCAGACACTAGGACTGGCAGGTTCCGAATCTCGTAGCGAGAGCCGATGGCGCACCCTGTTTTGGCCGACCATCCGCAACGCTGAAGACGTCGACTATGTCTCTCAGCAGGGTTTCTGGATCTGCATCATCATCGCGGGCTTTACAGTGATCATGTCCCTTATCTTGGGCATCATCTCCGTAGGTATTTGGGACGCGCTGTTTTTCTTCTTGGGCGCTTTTGGCGTGCGGGAGCGCAGCCAGTCGGCCACTCTAGGTGCACTGTTAGTTTATCTTCTGGGTACCTTCCTGCTGGGCAGCCAGTTGTTTAGCGGTGCGTCGATCATCCGGTTGGTCTTTTTGGCTGTATTGGTGGCTAACGTCCGAGGGAACTGGTTGGCCAATCGTTGGAGCAAGGCGTCCGGCCCCCTGCAACCCGCGGAGCGGCTGAATGAAACGTTGATCGACCAATTCTCCGGCCGACTACCGGCGATCTTGTGGCCGAAGCTTCGCTACGTGTTTTTTGTTTTCCTTGCTTTGGAGATACTGGGACTGGGTTCGCTGATCTTCCGCCAGATCCAATAGCTTCACTTCTTGGCGAACCGTTTAAAGAACCTCGTATCCTTCCACTGCGGCGTCACCGGTGGATCAGCCACGCGGCGGCCCGCGACACCCGGCGCGTGCTCGCTCCGTAGTACAGCGTCAGCGAACGTTGGCGTCTGCGGTCAATCTGCTTGCGCCTCCGGTCAGTCGAAAAATCGCCCTCGAGCCGCAAGATCAAGGTGCGTATGAAACACACCAACCACTTCTTCCTCCTTGCCTGCGCCTTCGCGGGCGTTCTTGTCACCCCGGCCACGGCGCAGATCAACACCACTTCCGACGAGCCCAAGCGCGAGATCATCGTGCACGGCTTCCGCTCCCCCAGCATCGGGCTTGAGTACCGCCGTGGCTTGCTCGGCTATCACGCCGGGGTTTACCCCACCATCATCAAGCCCAGCGAGAATGGCGAAGCCAAGAACACGCTGTTCGCCAAGACCGGCGTCACGGCATACCTGTTCGAAGTACCCACCGGCGGCGCGCGCAAGTCGGAGATCTTCACGTCAGTCTCCTATCTACGCGGCCTCAACCAGGGCTGGACCAACGCCGTGCAGTTTGAGCCGGGCCTCCGCTGGGCCATGACCAAGAACTTCGACTTCCGCGTCGGCGCCAGCTTCCTCAAAGGCGCGGACCGGCCGCTGCGGATCAACCCCACCATTGGCGTCAGCTGGAACTTCTCCCGCAACTAAGCGTGAGACCATCAGGAGCCGCAACCATGAATGAATCCACACCTCAACGCCACGCCAAAAAATGGGTGGGCGGCGCATTGCTCGCCTTCCCACTGCTGATTCAGATCCCCTACGGGATGCTGATTGCCACCTACGAGTACCCGGCGATTCTGCGCCAGCCAGCCGAAGCGATTCTCACGAAGTTCGCCGCGGGCGGCCCGAGCCTGATCGCCGCCTGGTATCTCTACGGCGCGGCCATCCTGCCGCTGCTGCTGGCGCTGGCGGCACTACCGGGGGTGGTTCGGGCACGGCACCCCTGGCTGCTGGAGGCGGTGACACGCGTGGGCGTGGTGTCGGCCGTGGTCCAGATGATCGGCCTGCTGCGCTGGGTATTTGCGGTGCCTCCGCTGGCCGCTGCCTTCACCGATCCGGCGGTCACCCCAGCGGTGCGGTCGGCCGTCATCGTAAGCTTCAACACGCAGCACCAATTGTTCGGCGTGATGCTAGGAGAGCATTTGGGGCAACTGCTGCTTGCGGTGTGGACCATCGGAGTGGTACTCAGCCTGCCGGTACACACCATGCTGGACCGCGTGCGCTTCGGGCTTGGCTTACTGGCGGCCATCCTCTTCCTGATCGGCCTGGGCGATGGCCTGGCCACGGTCGCCACGCTGCCCGTCAACGTAAGTGCGGCTCCAGGTATTGCGTTTCTGATCTGGTCGGTGTGGTGCTGCGTGCTGGGCTGGACGGTCTGGCGTGGCGCTGAGGTGGTGGCACGCTAGCCACGGCGGAAGGCTTGTGGGGTGACGCCGGTCCACTTACGGAAGCTGCGATGAAAGGCACTGGGTTCAGAGAAGCCCAACAGAAACGACACTTCAGCAATCGATGCCTGCTGATTTTTCAGGTACTCCAGCGCCAGGTCGCGCCGTAGTTCGTCCAGCAGTTGCCGGAAGGAGACGCCCAACTGCTGGAGCTCCCGCTGCAATGCCCGCTCACTTACCCGGAGCGCCCGGGCAATCGCGGAAAGCTCCGGAGCCTCACCGCGCAGCCGCCGCCCGATCTCCTGGCGCACCCGGTCGGCCAGTGAATCCGGCTCCTGATGCACGCGGCGCGCGATCTGCGTCTCAAAGCCTTCGAGCAAGGCCGAATTAGCTTGCAGCACCGGCCACGCCAGCGCTTCAGCCCGGAAAGTCATCCGCGTGAGGGCAGCACCAAAAACGGGCGGCCCACCGAACAGGCGGTCATGCTCCACAGTGCGGGCGGGGCGGGGGTGAGCGAACTCGACGCGCATGAGTGGCAAGGGGCGGCCCGCCAAAGCCCTGGCGATCGAAAGCATTGCCGCGCTGGCTGATTCCGCCGATTGCCGCGGGTTGTGCAGCAGGAAGTTGCCCGGCAGATCCACCACGGACCACTCCAGGGCAGCCTCCATCCCCTCCCGGCTTAAACTCAGCGTCGTCGCACGGTTGATCGTGTTCCAGTAGCGGATCAGCCGCTCAATGGCCGCGCCCACGGTCTCACAGCTCAGCATCACAAACCCGAGCAAGCCAAGCATCGACGGATGGACCGACTCGCCCAGATGCAACCCAAAATCCGGGTCACCGGTGCGCTCCATGGCGATCTGCCAGCTGCGCTCGTAGACACTCCCGGCGACAGGCTCATCCGGTGTGGTCAATAGTGCCCGCGATATGCCGATCGCCGCGCACAATTCGTCAATCTCCACGCCGCGCGCCGCGGCATAGAGTACGACATCGCGTACAAAACTGGCACTGAAGCGGACGCCGTTGCTCATTGAGAAAGCCTAGCCGGCTTACTTCTTGGCGAACCGTTTAAAGAAGCTCGTATCCTTCCACTGCGGCGTCACCGGCTGATCGGCCACGCGGCGGGCGAACTCAAACAGGATGCCGTTGAACTTGGCAGCGCCTTCTTTATCCACCGGCTGCGTCAGGTCGTCTGAGGGGGCGTGGTAGCGCTCCGTCAACCAGTCCTTGTGCTGCTTTTCTTCGGGTGAGCCTTTGTCGTAGCCAAAGCCCGCATTGATCGACGGAATGCCTTCGCGCACAAAGTTGTACTGGTCACTGCGGATGAAGGCGTTGCGCTCTGGTTGCGGGTCCGGTTGCACGCGGATACCGGCCTCTTTCGCGACCGCGGTCAGCGTGTCGCCCAGGTCAGAATCGGTCAACCCCAACACGCGCAGAACCACCAGCGAGTGGATGGGCAGGAACATGTCCATGTTGAGATTGGCCACCATCTTGCCCTTCAGCGTCGGGTGCGTGGCAAAGAAGCGCGAGCCCTTCAGTCCCTTCTCTTCGCCAGTCACCGCCACAAAGGCCAGGCTGCGCTTCGGCTTGATCCCGCGATCCTTGAACATCTTGGCGATCTCGATCAACGACGCGATACCGCTGGCGTTGTCCATGGCGCCGTTGTGGATGCCGTCGCCTTCAATAACGACGCTTTTGCCGACGTGGTCGATGTGGGCGGACATGACGACGAACTCATTGCGGAGCTTCGGGTCACTGCCCTGCACCATGCCGATGATGTTCTGGCTTTCGACGTCTTCGCGGGTGATCGTCTGCTTGGCCCGCAGCGTGCCGGGCAACGCGAAACGTGGCAGACGTTGCTTGCGGTCGGCGAGGGCGAGCAGCTCCGCGATCGTGTGGCCGGACCCGGCAAACAGGCGGTCGGCGCGTTCCGCATTCCACGCCAGGGCAATCTTCATGCCGGCTGATTCATCCAGCGTGGCATCGGCCAGTTCCATCGAAGGCAGCAGCCGCGCCCGCGACGCGCGCGCCCAGGGGATGTCGGCGCTCTTGGGGTTTTGAATGGTGATGGTGCCGATGGCACCCATATCGCGCAGCACCTTGGATCGAACAGAGGCGTGCTGATAGTGGGCGGACAGCTCCGAAGGGATGCCTTCGGGCACGCCTTGGATGAAGACCACGATCTTGCCCTTCAGGTCGAGGCCGGTCAAGTCGTCGTAATTCTTTTCCGGCACCGCAAAGCCGTAGCCCGCAAACACCAGGCCCGCGTCCACTTGGGGGGCGGGATCAATACGCAGCCCGATGGAGGCCTCGCGGCCCAGCGTCACCGGTTCTGCCTTGCCATCACGCACCAACTCGAGTGACGAATTTGCTTCATCGATCCGGCGCACCTTGAAGCCGACCGGCTGAAAGTAGCCCTGCGTTCCGGCGGGCTTGAGTCCAGCGCGCTCGAACTCGGCCGCCAGATATTCGGCCGCCATCCGGTGTCCCTTGGAGCCGGTCTCGCGGCCCTCCATCTTGTCGTCGGCCAGCACTTCGACATGCTTCCACCAGCGCGCGGCCGCGGGTGAGAGCTCAGCGGCCGGCGCCAACACGGCAGCCAGCAGGAAAAATGAGATCAGCTTCATTGGTTGTATTCGCCCCTTAGCCGCGCTGCTCAGTAGTAGTCAGCACACGACATGTAGTACCCGCACTGCTCACAGTAGAGCTTGCACTTGCGCTCCGCCAGCCGCTTCGAGCAGACCGGGCAGTAGAGCATCGGCAGATCTTCCGGCTGCGGTTCAGCAGGCGTGCACTCTTCGGGCGGCGGGGCCGGGGAGAGTTCAGCGTGCTGGTTCATGTCATCATCTTCCCATGATGACGGCGAAACGTTTTGCTCTCGCACTCACACTGCTGACCTGCTCATTGGACGCCCAGCAGCGCATGATGGAACGGCCGATCGGCCATGCAGTCCGGGGTCTTCGCGGCTCGGTCGCGGCAGGCACGGATGAGTCAGTGGATGTCGGATTGCGGCTCTATCATCAAGGCGGCAATGCCGTTGATGCGGGCGTGGCGACGATGTTCGCCTCCGCCATCACCGAGTATTCGACGTTCGGATTCGGCGGCGAAGTACCGATCCTGATCCGCACCAAGACCGGCAAGGTGGTCTCGATTGCGGGCGTCGGCACCATGCCCAAGTTGGCC
Organism: Acidobacteriota bacterium; assembly: GCA_026394075.1. Lineage (GTDB taxonomy): Bacteria > Acidobacteriota > Terriglobia > Bryobacterales > Bryobacteraceae > JAPKYZ01. Next base: position 12,809 of record JAPKYX010000026.1, on the reverse strand, counting down.
ACCGCCGACTTCTTCCGCAGCCGCCGCTTGCTGGCGGGCGAGGTGATGAACATTGAGCCCAACGGCCTGCGCGGCTTTGTGCCCGTGGCCGGACTGATGCCCGCTCTGGTGCCGGGCATGGTGGACGGCGCGCTGGTGGCTCTGCGCGAGTACGGCACCAAGTCCCTGGCCGATGTCCTGGGCCCGTCCATCGAACTGGCCGACGGAACGCCGGTGGATGAGATCCGCGCCGCCTCCATCCGCAGCATGCGCCGCTTTGTCGAACTGTGGCCCACGACGAAGGCCGTCTACTACCCCAACGGCCAGGCGCCGCGCATTGGTGAGATCTTCCGCCAGCCCGACCTTGCGCGGACGATGCGCGCCATGGTGGCCGTGGAACAAGCCGCGCTGAAAGCCGGCAAGCCGCGAGCGGCGGCTCTTGATGCCGTGCGCGACTTCTTCTATCGCGGCGAAATCGCGCGCAAGATCGGCGACTTCTCCAAGGCCAACGGCGGCTTGCTGCGCTACGAAGACCTGGCCGCCTTCCGGGCTGAGATTGAAGAGCCGCTGGCGGTCACCTACCGCGGCACCACGGTCTACAAGTCCGGCTTCTGGACCCAGGGGCCATCGATGCTGCAAGCACTGAACCTGCTCGAAGGCATCGACCTGAAGTCGCTAGGCCACAATTCGGCGGACTACCTGCATCAGGTGATCGAGGCGATGAAGCTGGCCTACGCCGACCGCGACACCTACTATGGCGACCCGAAGTTCTCGAAAGTCCCGGGCGACCAGCTGATGTCCAAAGAGTACGCCGCCGAACGCCGTAAGTTGATCGGCGCGCGCGCCTCCATGCAGTTTCTGCCCGGTGCCATCCAAGGCGTGAAGCTCCGCCATCCGTCGGAAGAAGAGATTGTGCGCGTGCAGATCGACGATGCCCTGATGGCCAAGGACACCACCTGCATCAACGCCATCGACAAAGACGGCGTGATGTTTTCGGCCACCCCTTCCGGCGGCTGGATTCCGCCGGTGGTCGCCGGCGACACGGGCATTCCGCTCACCACCCGGGCGCAGAGCTTCCTGCTTGTGCCGGGCCACCCCAATGAGCTGGCGGGCGGCAAGCGGCCGCGCGTCACGCTATCGCCCACGCTGATCACCCGCGACGGCAAGGCGTACTTGGCGCTCTCCACCCCAGGCGGCGACGTGCAGGATCAAGCACTGTTGCAGATCATGCTGAACGTCGTCGAGTTCGGCATGAACGCGCAGCAGGCCGTTGAAGTACCCCGCTTCCAAACGCGGCATTTGGTATCGAGCTTCGACAACCACGCCATGAACCCCGGCGAACTGCTGCTCGATGAGCGCATCCCGCGCGACGTCCTGGCCGACCTCGCCAGCCGCGGCCACAAAGCCCAGCCCGCTTCCCGCTGGAACTCCGGCGCCGCGCCCGTGCTGGTGAAGGTGCTAACCAATGGCACCCTGGAAGCCGGTATCGACCCCTACGCCAGCCGGGCGGCTCGGGCTTGGTAGGGTAGCGCGAGTAATCGTAGCGTAGCTAACCTCTTCCGAGGGCTAAAGCGCTCAAGCTGTCTGTCAATACACTAAAGTTTCCGTATTGAAGCTCGACGACCGCTGAACTTTCTCGCACCTAAAGCAGTCAGACCGCCGGCTAGAAGGACGGCCGCGCCAGGCTCGGGTGTCGGTAGCGGAATCTGTATTGCCGCGGAAATACCGTAGAACGACGACGAAGTACCCCACGGTCGGTTAGTCGAGTACGAAATCCACTGAGAGCCAACATTGGGGTTGTGGCCAACCCAAACATCTTGAGATCCATTTCCGAAAGGCAGGTTCTTCTTGCCGTTCTTTCCGGTTCCCGTCATGACGACATTGGTCAGGCTATTTCCGAACGGATCAATTGACACCGTGTTCTCAATTGTGCCGTCGAATAAATCCGCTGACCCGGTGGCGACGCGCTTACCGTCCAGCCGAAACACTGGCCCTTGTATGGCAACATGATCGATTGCATCAATGGTGGGTGAACTTCCCAAAACTAGCCACTTGAGACTAAGCGCCGCTAAGGGAGCAGAAGCATCTGCCTGAGACTGCACGAAATTGTCATAGATCCCAATATTCGGCGACATAGCATCGTGCCCGGAACTTGTTACAAACATCAGGTGATAGGTATCACCCGGCCCGAGACCATTCGGCAAGGTAACGATGGGACCAGCGGTTGCGGCCGCGTAGAGCAAGCCGAGTGTTGTCACGGACTTCATGACAGGTAGCATGGGAATCTCCTATGGGCTATTTTCCAAACCTGGGTGATGCTAACATTCCCCCACCCCAGCGTCAAGCGTCTGTAAATCGTGTCCGAGTTCGGTTGGATGCTGGCACCGTGGAAGTGCATACGATGACATAGAGGATGAATGTGTATGTCTTGGACTCAGTGTCCCAAGCTTTAACTCTTCAACGACTTACTACTGAATCGCACTTCTACGCGAACGCGTCGAAGATCTCGAAGATGCCCGCGAGCTCGACGCAGCTATCCTCAGAAATCGCGCCCAGTCGCTGATTCCTTGGGACGAAGCGAAGCGCGCCCTCGGGCGTTAAGCGGCCTTCTCCACCACCACCCGTAGCTGCAATCCCAGCGCCGAGTAGGCTGCTTCAATCTGCTCCATACGCGAAGCGTGACGCAGGTCGAACAAGCGGTCCACGTTCCCTTTGGCAATGCCCATGCGACGAGCCAGATCTACTTTCCGCAGACCGCTCGCACGCAACGCGCAATACAGTTCAACCTTGGCCGCTTCCAAGACGGGCAGGGCGATCAAGCGATAACGCGACCCGCGAATCACCTTTCCCGGCAGTACCTCCTCGCCCCGCTTCATCCGGTCATGAAGGAGGGTGCGCAGCAGGTCGAGCGCCATAGCCCGGCCTTCTTCTTCCGTGTCACCTTGGCTGTAGCCGCCCAGGCCGGGAAAGCTGATAACGAAGCCTCCGTCAATCAAGTCCGGTTCAAACAGTGCCTGATAAACCAACATCTATTTCCGTTCCTTCATCCAAGCGTCGAACAGGTCAAGCTCCTTCAAGATCGCCATCGCGGTACCCGTCTTGACCTCGGCTGAGGGGTGCCGCGGAACGGCAACCCGCCGCTGTCCGCGAACGGCCAACAAATGCCGAGTGCCCTGCTCGAATCGGACCCCGTTCTTGCGAAGCCATCGCACTAGCTCAGCCGTCCTCACGCCTCCAGAGTACTCAGTTCTGAGTACCGCCGCAAGCCCCACCGTGGCGCGGCCACAACCTCCCGGTGCATCATGACAGTGGCGGGTGCCAACCTCAAGTGAATCTCTCCCTCTTCGCCCCCGAACCTCCCCCGCTCGCCGCGCAACTTCAGCCGCGCCTGGCGGAACTGGCGCGGCAGCAGATCTACTTGGGCACCAGTAGCTGGAAGTATGAGGGGTGGCTGGGGAGCGTCTATTCGCCGGACCGGTACCTGACGCGCGGCAAGGTGTCCAAGAAGAAGTTTGAAGACGAATGCCTGGCCGAGTACGGCGAGACGTTCCCGGTAGTCTGTGGCGATTTCTCGTTCTATCAGTTTCCGTCGCAGGCCTACTGGCAGCGGCTGTTCACCTCCACGCCGCCCTCGCTGCGGTTCGCCTTTAAGGTGCCGGAAGAGATCACTGTCCAAACGTGGCCCAAGCATGAGCGCTACGGCGCGCGCGGCGGTAACCCCAATGAGACATTCCTCAACGCCCACGTCTTCACTCAGCTGTTCGCCCACGCCTTGCAGCCTTATCGCGGCCGCGTGGCCACGCTGATCTTCGAGTTCGGAGCCTTTGCCAAGCTGAGCCGCGAGGAGTTCCAGGAACGGCTGCGGCCCTTCCTGGACGCGCTACCACCAGACTTCCGCTATGCCGTGGAAGTCCGCAACCCGGAGTTCCTCGGGTCAGACTACTTTGGCCTGTTGGCCGAGCGCCAAGTGGCCCACGTCTTCAATTCCTGGACCCGGATGCCCGACCTCAGCACACAAATACGGCTGCCCGGTGCCTTCTCGACCGACTTTACCGTGGTGCGTGCCCTGCTGAAACCGGGCCGGCCGTATGAGCAGGCGGTAGAGAAGTTTTCGCCTTACCAACGCGTCCAGGAGCCATACCCGGAAGGCCGCACGGCGCTGCGCGAGATCATTCAACATTCGCGCCGCGAGCAGCGGCCAAGCTACATCTTCGTCAACAACCGCTTCGAAGGGAACGCTCCGGGAACCATGCTGGCCGTCACCGAACCCGCCTAGTCGCGCCGCCCAACGGGCGTGAGAGCCGGCAAAACTCCACTCCGAGCCGCGACCAGCAGGAGCGGACTTTACCCAAAAAAGAGGCTTTGCCTGGCGATGGGCGACCGCCGAACGAAGCGTCCGATTCCCCGCCTTCTGCTGAGTTCTGGGCGGCGTCCTGGTGCTGGAATAGCCCGCTCCTGCTGGTCGCGGCTCGGAACCGGCCGTGCGGGCTAGGCCCCCGCGTGTGTCCAGCGATCCACGATCGCCACCAGTTTGCGGCCGTCAATGGGCTTGGTGATGTGGTCCGTCATGCCTGCCTCCAGTGATCGTTCCCGGTCACCGGAAAGTGCGTGCGCCGTGAGCGCGATGATTGGGACGTCCGCGTACCCCGGAAAATCGGCGGCGTTCCGTAAATGGCGCGTGGCTTCGTACCCATCCATGTCGGGCATCTGGCAATCCATCAACACCAGATCGTAGCGGACACGCCGGCAAGCCTCCAGTGCCTCAACCCCGTTCGGCACGATGTCCACCGAATGCCCCTGGTGCTCCATGATGCTTTGCACCACCATCTGGTTGACGGCATTGTCTTCCGCTACCAGTATCCGGAGAGCAGCGGGATGGTCTTGCGGGAGCGCTTGGTTCTGGGCGAGCGCCGCGGCAGAGGAGGCGGGGTGCGCCACCGCACCGCCGGAAGCGCTGAGGACAGAAGCCAAGGTGCTCAGCAACGCTGACTGCCGGAAGGGTTTGCCGAGATATGCCTTAAAGGCCGGGGCCTCTGTCAGGCCGCTACCTGGCTCTTCGCCCAGTGAAGGCAGGCCGATCAACGGCAGCGCGTCGAGCTTCGCGTCGGACCGTATCCGGCGTGCCAGTTCCAGGCCACTCATGTCCGGCATCTTCAGGTCAACCAGCGCCACGCGGAACGGATCGGCCGCCATCAAGGCATCGTTCAGACACACCAGCGCCTGCGAACCGCTGGCCGCTTCCGTGCAACGGCCACCACCGGCCGTCAGCACCGAGGCGATCAATTGCCGTTGACCCGCATGATCATCAACCACCAGAAGCCGGACACCCTCCAGCGGCAGCGCTGCAGCGGAAGCCAAAGCTGAGTGCGGCTCGCCATCCAGCCAGACCGTAAACCAGAACGTCGCCCCTTCCCCCAGCTTGGACTCGACGCCAATCTCTCCGCCCATCAAGGCGGAGAGCTGCTTGGAGATCGCCAATCCCAAACCAGTGCCGCCAAATCGGCGTGTCACCGAAGTATCGGACTGGGTAAAGGGCACAAACAGCTGCCGGACGATCTCCGGCGGTATGCCCGGCCCGGTGTCGCGCACGGTAAAGCGGAGCCGCACTCGTCCCGCCTCCTGCACCTCCTGCACCACGCTGACAGCCACCTCGCCGCGCTGGGTGAACTTCACTGCGTTGCCCACCAGGTTGATCAGGATCTGGCGCAACCGGCCCGGGTCGCCCACCAGCAAACAGGGGATAGCCGGTTCAAACTGGCAGAGCAGCTCCAGGTCCTTCTCACCGGCCGTGGACCCCAACACCTCCACGGCATCCTCCACCACCCCCCGGATATCAAAGGGCAAGTGTTCCAGTTCCAGCTTCTTCGCCTCCATCTTGGAGAAGTCCAGCACATCGCTGATGATCGCCACCAGCGCCTTCCCGCTGGTCCGGATCACTTCCGCGTAGCGCTGTTGCTGCGGATCAAGTGAGGTGCCCAGCAGCAGGTCCGCCATGCCGATGACGCCGTTCATCGGGGTCCGGATCTCGTGGCTCATGTTGGCCAGAAACTCACTTTTCGCGCGACTGGCCGCTTCGGCGCGAGCCTTTTCGATCTCCAGCTGCTCCTGCTGCTTGCGGCGTTGCGTGATGTCCTGGAAGCTGCCGCGCAAGCGGACGCAGACGCCGTTTTCGAGAATTGGCCGGCCCGCCGCTCGCACCCAGATCCGCCGACCGAGCGCGGTGATCATGGGCAGTTCCACATCCCAACCTTTGCCGGACACCATGGACTGCTGCACCAGCTCAGCAATCACCGGCCGGGCCTCCGGCGCGTAGTAGCTGATGGCCTCCTCCATGGTGGCCTGATAGCCCGGCGGCACGTCATGGATGCGGCACACTTCGTCGGTCCAACGGGGCAGCATTTCACGCAGGTCAATCTCCCAGCCTCCCAACTGCGCCACCTCGCCCGCTTCACGCAGCAACTGTTCGCTGTCGCGCAACTTCTGTTCGATCTCTTTGCGCCGGGTGATGTCCATTTCGATCGCCATGAAGTGGATGATCTGGCCAGCGTCACTGAGAATGGGCAGCATCTCAATATCCAGCCAGTAGGGCTGCCCGCTCTTGCCGTAGTTTAAGATCTCTTCGCTAAATCCCTGCCCGGACCTAATGCCTTCCCCCATACGGCGCACAGTGGCAGGGTCGGTTCCGGGGCCTTGCAGGAGATGCCCCGGCTTGCGCCCCTTGGCTTCGTCCAGGGAGTACCCGGTCAATCGCTGAAAGGCATCATTCACCCACTCAATTCGCCCATCCGGATCGGTTAAGACCACGCAGCTGCGCATCCGCTTGGCGATCAGCGCCAGGCGCTTAGCTTCCTCTTCCATCTGCCGCCGCCGCGTGACGTCCTGGGCCACCGCGAAGAACTCGCCATCGGGCCCCGGCGCAGTAGTATCCCAACTGAAGCGGATCAGCTCGCCCGAGGCCGCCCGGTAGGTATTCTCAAAGTCGTCCACCTCCAGCCGGTCGCTGCGGATCCCTTCGACAGCAGCGGCGGTACGGGCCTGATCTTCTTCCGAGACGAACTCCGCAAACGCACGCCCGATGAAGTATTCAGCGGGGTACCCCATTCGGCGGGCGAACGACGGATTCACGCGGACAAACTTCCCCTCGGTATTGCCCACGATGAAGAAGGTGCGGCAGCCGCTAAAGTAGGCGTCGTTCAGAGCTTCGGGTTGCTCGTGCCCGGCGGCCGCCGCTTGGCTGACCCAGAGCAGTAGCGCATCGGCGCCCGCCTGGACACGTACTTGCAGCCGGACCGGCGTTTCCGCTTGGGCCGGTGCGTCGAGTGTCACCTCAGGTGGCGTGAGGGCCGCTGCTGCCTGCAACAACGCCCAATGCTCCAGAATCCACGAGTCCCACGCAAATCCGGATTGGGCCGCCAACTGGCGCGCCGCCGCGTTGGCAAACCGGAGCTGGCCGGTTCGGGACGACGCCACCAGGGTAGCCTGCGGAGACAGCTCGGATAAGGCTTCCAGCCATTCAGGATGCGGGTCCGTTAACGATAACGCGGGTTGCTCAAACATCGGCAAACTTGAGGAGTTACCGTTCGGAACCGGCAGCCAGGCGGCCAGCGCGGAAAAGCAGCTTCTAAGGAAGAGCTATCGTCTGCCGCCGCTTAAACCTTAAGGTCCAATTTCGTTTGAGGCTGAAAGATTTCTGTCAGCTACCGGCCGGTCGTCGTGTGGCCAGCCACTACGCCAGAGCGGCAATGATGGCGTCGGTAAACTGCTCCGTCGAAGCCGTGCCGCCCACGTCGCCGGTCAGCGTCTTGCCTTCGGCATACACGCGCTCGATGGCACGCTGCAGCCGCTCCGCTGCCTCAACTTCGCGCAGGTGCCGCAGCATCATCACGGAGCTGGCGATCAAAGCCGTGGGGTTGGCCAATCCGCGGCCCGCAATATCCGGTGCGGAGCCGTGCACGGCCTCAAACACCGCGATCGTTTCGCCCATGTTCGCCCCGGGCACGATACCCAAACCGCCCACCAGGCCCGCCGCCAAGTCACTGACGATGTCGCCATAGAGATTCGGCAAAAGCAGCACATCGAAGGTTTCCGGCCGCATCACCAGTTGCATGGAAGCGTTGTCGACGATCATCTCTTCGTACGTCACTTCCGGGTGCTGGGCCGCCACTTCGCGGCAGCAACGCAGGAACAAGCCATCAGAGAGCTTCATGATGTTCGCCTTGTGCACAGCCGTCACCTTGTGGCGATGGTTGGCCTTGGCGTACTCAAAAGCATAGTTGGCGATGCGGATGGAGGCGTAGCGCGTGATGATCTTCAGCGACTGCGCGACGTCCTTCACCACTTCGTGCTCGAGACCGGAATAGAGGTCTTCCGTATTCTCGCGGAAGATCACCATGTCGATCGGCAGATCCATGTAGCGCGTCTTCAAGCCGGGCAACCGTTTCACCGGACGCACGTTGGCAAACAGATCCAGCTTCTTGCGCAGCGAGACGTTGACACTCCGGAAGCCTCCGGCGATCGGCGTGGTGACGGGCCCCTTCAAGGCCACCTTATCGCGCCGGATCGATTCGAGCACGTTCTCGGGCAGTTCGGTGCCCACCTTGGACATGATGGCGGCTGAGAGCTCCACCGGATGCCAATCAATCTTCACACCCGTCGCATCAACCGCCCGCTGCGCCGCCGCGGCCACTTCCGGCCCAATGCCGTCGCCCGCAATCAAAGTTACTGGATATGCCATCCCCTTCATTGTCCCACCGCCGTTTCGAGCGCGCTGAACAAACGGTTGACAAATCAACTCTCCTCAACAACTAGGCAGATCCGGGCCCCGCATGGGAAACTGGAAGTTCCCCACACATGGCTCGTATCAAACGTGTTCTCTTGAGCGTCACCGACAAGGCCGGTATCGCTGTATTCGCTCGCGGCTTGGCAAAATTGGGCTGCGAACTCATCTCCACGGGCGGCACGGCGAAGCTGCTCCGCGAAGAAGGCCTCACCGTGACGGATGTGGCCGAGGTGACGGGCTTTCCCGAAATGCTCGACGGCCGGGTGAAAACGTTGCACCCGATGATCGCCGGCGGCATGCTGGCCATCCGCTCCAATGAGGAGCACATGGCCGCCCTGGCCGCCCACGGCATCCCCACCATCGACATGGTGGTGGTGAACCTCTACGCGTTCGAGAAAGTGGCGGCCCGCCCCGATGTGCCGCTGCATGAGTTGATCGAGAACATCGACATCGGCGGACCCACCATGATCCGCGCCGCCGCGAAGAACTACCAGGACGTGGCCGTCGTGACCGCTCCGGTAGACTATCGCGCCGTCTACGAAGAACTGCTGCGTAACGATTGCACGCTGTCGCCTGAAACCCACTGGCGCTTGGCGCGGCAGGCCTTTGCCGTGACGGCCGCCTATGACCGGGCCATCACCAATAAACTGGCGACGCTGGAACCGGCCGAGAAGCCGACGCTCGATGTCCGCCTCCCGCTAAAGCAGACGCTGCGCTATGGCGAGAATCCGCACCAGGCCGCCGCACTGTTTTCGACCAGTGAATCCGGCATTGCCGGGGCCTTCCAGGTGCAGGGCAAGGAGCTCAGCTATAACAACCTCGTCGATCTCGACGCCGCCTGGCAGCTGATTCTCGAATTCGACGAACCCGCCGCCGCCATCATCAAGCACACCAACCCTTGCGGCTGCGCAACCGCCGAAACGCTGAGCGAGGCTTACCAGAAGGCCTTTGCAGCGGACCCTATCTCCGCCTTCGGTGGCGTGCTGGCCTTCAACCGCATCATCGACAAGGCTACCGCCGAGGCGATCACGCAGACCTTCATCGAAGCCATCGCCGCCCCAGGCTTTAGCGAAGAGGCGATGGACCTGTTTGTGATGAAGAAGAATCTGCGCCTGCTCCGCGTGCTCCGCATGCGGCCCGATGAGCCGGTGGTGAAGTCGATCTCCGGCGGCTATCTGGTGCAGAGCGCCGACAGCCACCGCATCAAACAGGCCGACTGCCAGGTGGTATCCAAGCGCCAACCCACTCAAGAGGAGTGGAAGGCACTGCTGTTTGGCTGGCGGGTGGTGAAGCACGTCAAATCGAACGCCATCGTCTACGCCAAGGACGGCCAACTGATCGCCGCCGGTGCGGGCCAGATGTCACGCGTCGATAGCGTGAAGTTCGGGGCCAGCAAGGCCGTGCTGCCGCTCGCCGGGGCAGTGGTGGCTTCGGACGCCTTCTTCCCCTTCCCCGATGGCGTCGAAACCCACGGCATCACCGCCGTGATTCAACCGGGCGGATCAGTGAAAGACCCCGACGTGATCGCCGCCGCGGACCGTTTGGGATTGGCGATGGTCACCACCGGCATCCGCCACTTCCGGCACTAGAGCGAACCGGCCTGTTAGAGGCTTAAGGCGGCTATGCTAGGCTCAGGTGAAGTTAGCTAAGGTCCGTTCGCAGTAAGCGGCGCGGCGGGCGGTGGCTGGCACTCTGGATTGTGTATGCCCCAGCCCTTCAATTGGAAAGACTCTGATGTTCGGATCACCGAAAGCGTGCAGGCCATTCACAATGCCGGTGCCACGCCCACTTATGTCACCGTTGTGAATTATCTGACGGTCTGGAGTGGGAACCATTTGAATGCTGCTCGCAAAGCGACGATCAGCCAGGGCATGCATCAGGGCTTCCATTGGGAGAAGGGCCGCTCGCAGGATTCCAAAGATGCCCGCAAGGGGATTCGCGACCAAAGACGCGCGATGATCCTGATGCGGGTCGTGATCCTGAACGAGCCGCTTGCCACCGCGCAAATCGCCGTCAGCGCCGTTGCCGACAACAATGTCAGGTGGCAGCTTGGGCTGCTCGTCGGTGATTGCGCCAGAGCACTAATGCCCGTACCGGATGTGAACACCGCCTCCGGCCGGCTCCAGCGGCGGGGGCTATTGAGCCCCAACAACAGGACATTTCCCTTCTTCGCGGATCAGGACACGCTGTTAGCGCACTTCCGCGATCACGTTATGCCGACCATTGGGAATGCCACCACTCGTGACGTCTATCGGGTTGCATTGCAGACTATTGGAAACCCCATCTGGAGGCCGGGCAACAGCGATCCGGCCAGCAAGGCGCGGTTCGATCAATTTGGCACAAATGATGATGCCCAGCGGCTGGAGTTCAACTGTTGGGAGGCGCTCTTGTTCTGGGCGTGTAAGGGAGGGGCCTTTACCGTAGCTGGTTGCCGGGCCCTTTACGACGACTTTGAACTAGCAGACAGATCGGCAAATCTCAATCGGCTCTTCGGAACCGCTGCCGCGTTCAATCAGGCAACCGCTTTGCCCGGCGACATCCTGACCTGGGTGAACGGCGGGACGTTGAATCACGTGGCGATGTACGCTGGCCTGGGACCGGCACCAGCGCTCACTCCCTACATCCTTCACCATTTATCACTCGATGAGGATCAAGACCATGTCGGTGGCGGCGAGGGCACGGTGCACTTCCGTACGGCCGCCCGTATGTTGATCAACTACAACAACATTTACGGAGCAGCCACGTGTTACCAAACGCAGCCTTTCTGGGTGGCGGCCGGGAACACCGCGCAGTATCAGTACGCAGAGGGACTGAAGTAGCCGGACGTCCGGCACTCGAGGCCCCTCTTCCGCGTTAGGCCGACTTAGCCGCCACCGGCAGCGAGCCCCAGTCTTCCGGCATCTGACCTTCGGGCAGCAGAGCTCCCTTTTCGAGATAACGCACGCGCGTCGCGAAGCGGGCGGCGTGCGGATCATGCGTCACCATCACCACCGTCTTGCCATACTCCTTGTTCAGCCGCGTCAGGAGAGTTAAGACGTCCTGCGCGGAGTTGGAATCGAGGTTGCCGGTGGGCTCGTCGGCCAGGATCAAGTCCGGGTCCGTCACCAACGCACGCGCAATGGCCACGCGCTGTTCCTGCCCGCCGGAGAGCTGTTTGGGTAAGTGCGTCAGCCGGTCGCCCAGGCCGACCAACTTCAGGGCGGTCTCCGCGTGCTCGCGCCGCTCCTTAGGCTTCAGATTGGTTAGCAGCAGCGGCAGTTCGACATTCTCGATCGCCGTCAGCACCGGGATCAGGTTGAAGCTTTGGAAGATAAACCCGATGTGGGCATTGCGCCAAGCCGCCACTTGGCGGTCACTCACGGCGCGCAGGTCCGCGCCCAGCACTTCAATGGACCCTTCCGTGGCCCGGTCCATGGCCGCGATCAGGTAGAGCAAGGTTGACTTGCCGGAACCTGAGGGGCCCATCAGCCCCACAAACTCGCCCTTGTGGATCTCAATTGAAGCGCCCTTTAGCGCCGTCACTTCAAACTGGTCGCGCTTGTAGACGCGCGACAAGCCGCGGGTTTGGATTACTGTTTCGCTCATGACGCTGACCCCTTTGGGCGAACTTTGTCGCCATCCTTCAACTCCGCCGGCGGATTGACGATCACGTCCTCGCCGCCAATCAGACCTTCTTCGACGCGCAGGCCCTCACTGTTGCTGCCCGTCACCTTCACCGGCCGCTTCAACGCCTTGCCGCCCAGGATCACAAACACCGCATCGTTGCGCACGGCCGCCGATGGCACATAGACCACCGGCTTGGCCGCCACGGCGGGCGCATCGGATTTCTTCTCTTCGCTCACAAATGCCACGCTGGCATTCATGTCCGGCCGCAGAAAGCTATCCGGCGCTAGCACCTTCACCTTCACCTGCACGGTGGCCTTCTGGCGGTTGGCTTCGGGCGAGATCTCGGCGATGATGCCCTGGTACTTGCGATCCGGGTAAGCATCGGTGGTGATTACGCCCTTCTGCTTTGCCGTCAGGCGCGCGAAGTCATTCTGGTTGATGTCCA
>JAPKYX010000088.1 GCA_026394075.1 Acidobacteriota bacterium | reverse complement strand
GGCCGTTCATCGGCTTGAAGCTGCAATCGAAGATGGCCAGGTGTTCCGTCTTGATGTACGGCGCGCCTTCGATGGTGCCGGTGGAATCGATGTGCTGGACGATCTTGTCGGCTTGCTCGGCTGAGTAGCCCAGTTTGATCAGGGCTTCGGGCACGGTGTTATTGACGATCTTGATGACACCGCCGCCGACCAGCTTCTTGTACTTCACCAGTGACAGATCGGGCTCAATGCCGGTGGTGTCGCAATCCATCATGAAACCGATCGTGCCGGTGGGGGCGATGACGGTGACCTGGGCGTTGCGGTAGCCGCTGGAGCGGCCGGATTCGTAGGCCAGGTTCCAGCAATCCTTGGCCGCCTCGTAGAGGTCAGCCTGGATGTTACGTGGGCTGATGCGGGCGGTGGAATCGCGGTGCATGCGGATGACTTCGAGGAAGCTCTCCTCGTTGATGGCGTAGCCCGGGAACGGGCCAACTGCCTCCGCCATGCGGGCGCTGGTCAAGTAAGACTGTCCGCACATCACGGCGGTGATGGCGGCGGCCATGTCGCGGCCTTCGTCGGAATCATAGGCGCGGCCCATGGACATCAGCAGTGCGCCGAGGTTGGCGTAGCCCAGGCCCAGGGGGCGGAAGTCGTGCGAGTTGCGCGCGATCATCTCGGTGGGGTAGCTGGCGGAATCGACGATGATCTCCTGCGCCATGGTCATGGTGTCGACGGCGTGGCGGAAGGCTTCGACGTCGAAATCGCCGGAGAGTGTCTTGAACTTCATCAAGTTCAAGCTGGAGAGGTTGCAGGCCGAATCGTCCAGGAACATGTACTCCGAGCAAGGGTTGGAGGCGTTGATGCGCGCCGTGGCCTTGCTGGTGTGCCATTTGTTGATGGTGGTGTCGTACTGCATGCCGGGGTCGCCGCACTGCCACGTGGCCTGGGCGATGTCGCGCATCAGTTCCTTGGCCTTGTGGCGGTTGACGGGCTGGCCGTTGACGCGGCTCTTGGTCCACCAGTCGCCGTCGGCTTCGACAGCCTGCATGAAGTCATCCGTGACACGGACGGAGTTGTTGGCGTTCTGGAAGAAGATGGACGAATAGGCGTCGCCATCGAGCGAGCTATCGTAGCCGGCATCGATGAGGGTGTGGGCCTTCTTCTCTTCCTTGGCTTTGCACCAGATGAAGGACTGGACGTCGGGGTGGTCGACGTTGAGCACCACCATCTTGGCGGCGCGGCGCGTCTTGCCGCCGCTCTTGATGACGCCAGCGAAGGCGTCGAAGCCCTTCATGAAGCTCAGCGGACCGGAAGCGCGGCCGCCACCGGAGAGGATGGCGTTCTCTTCGCGGAGGTTGGACAGGTTGGTGCCGGTGCCGGAGCCCCACTTGAACAGCATGCCTTCGGTCTTGGCGAGCGTGAGGATGGATTCGAGCGAATCGCTGGCCGAGTTGATGAAGCAGGCCGAGCATTGCGGGCGCGGATCGGAGGGGTCCAGCTGCTGGATGGTGTCCGAGATCTCGTCGTAGTAATAGCCGTAGCCGCGCTTCTCGCTCTTGACGCCGACGTTGAACCAGACGGGCGAGTTGAAGCAGGCCTTCTGATGGAGCATCAGGTGGGCGAGTTCGTCACGGAAGTTCTCGCCATCGCGGTCGGTCTTGAAGTAGCGGCCTTCCTTGCCCCACTCGGCGATGGTATCGACGACACGATGAACCAGCTGGGCCACGCTGGTTTCGCGGTCGGGCGTTCCCATTTTGCCGTGGAAGTACTTGGAAACAACAATGTTAGTAGCCGTCTGAGACCAATCGACGGGCACTTCGACGTCGCGCTGTTCAAAAATGACGGCACCCTTGTCGTTGCCGATGGTGGCCGAACGGCGCTCCCATTGGACGTCATCGTAGGGTGTCCGGTTCGGCTCCTGCCGAGCGGTGAAATAACGGGGAAAGGCAACCCCGGAGCGTTCGTTCTTACGCAAAGAACGGCGCGAATCTCGAATTTTGGAACTTAAAGCGACGCCAAGCTGGCCCATGATGCTGAAAACCTCTTATTTTTTGCCTGAGAAGGCGCAAGGGGATCCCCTAGACCCCGATCGCACCCGTTCGTAATCATGCCCCAATATGTAGTGGTACGTCAAGAACTATATCTACATGCCGTACATCAGGTTACGATTCGGTGAGTCTGCCCGACCGAGAGAAAGCGGGAAACGCTGTCCAGGGGTTGGGACAATTAATTTTCCTGGTCGCCGGCCAGATGTTCAATTCCGGCCAGGGTATAGTAGCGCGCCACCAGCGGGTTGCGGGGGGCGAGCAAGTTCCAGATGTGCACTTTGCTCTTTTCGTCCGGGCAATGAACCGCGATGAAGGCCGACCCCTTGCGGGCTTCCGCCAAGTCCTGGTCTGCATAGACGGCTTCCGTGCCGATCAGGCGGGAGAGGCCGGTCATTAGCAGCCCCACCAATCCGTTGTCGGCGGCCCGGCCTTCGGAAAAACTGATGACGTCGCGGCCTGATGCGGAAATCATTCGATCTTCCTCGTAGCCTGACATCTGGAGGAAGTGCTGGGCGTTCTGGGCATCGGCCAGGTTGGGAAAGGTGGCTAGCAGATAGTGGTTGGGGTAGAAGACGCCGAGGTTCGTACCTGATCCTTCGAAAAAGCTGGAAAGTTTGCTCATGGTGGCTCCGTGGGTTTAGTGGACAACGGAGTTTAGGTGCAGGTGGAGGGCCAGTCCACCGGGCATGAGTTTCCTGGGACAAAAGCTCCGACCGGCGCTAGCGGACGGCAGCAGTTGACCGTGTACGGTCAGGAACTACTCGTAGCGGAGGGCGACGACCGGATCGAGCCGGGCGGCTTTGTTGGCCGGCCAAATGCCGAAGAAGAGTCCGACACCGACGGAGACCATGACACCCGCGGCGGCCGCCCACAAGGGTACGGAGACGGGCAGATTGGGGAACGCTAGGCCTGCCCCGGCGGAGATCAGCCAGCCGAAGCCCATCCCCAATAGTCCGCCGATGAAGGTGAGCACGACGGCTTCGGTCAAGAACTGCGTGACGATGTCGGAGCGTTTGGCACCCAGCGCTTTGCGGATGCCGATTTCGCGGGTGCGTTCGGTGACCGAGACGAGCATGATGTTCATGACGCCAATGCCGCCAACGAGAAGGCCGATGGAGCTGAGAACGACCATCACCAGCGCGGTCATGGCCGTGACGCTGCGGAAGTTTTCGATCATCTGCTCGGCGGTGGAGATGAAGAAGGTGTCCGGCTTGTCGTGCGCAACCCGGCGGGCCTGCCGCAGGGAGGTGCGGACCTGGTCTTCCGCCTGTGCGAGGCGGCCGGGCTTGGCCATGGCGACGATGAGGTGTTCTTCTGCCGCCGGGGACATCTTGCGCATGGTCCAGTACGGGATGACAATGCGGCCGTCCTGCCCGCCCAAGGCCGATTCCGCCCCGCGCTTGAGGACACCAATTACCTCGTACTTGTGGCCGTCGATGTCGATCCATTTGCCCAACGGGTCCGCGGTGGAGAAGAGGGCCTTGAAGACATCCTCACTGATGACGGCGACGGGCAGGTGCCGGATGTTCTCCGCGTCAGTAAAGAAGCGACCCATCAGAAGTTCAGCCTGGCCGGAATCGCCATAGCCGTCGTCGGTGCCGGTGAAGTCGAGATTGTAGAACTCGTTGGAGCCGTACTTGGCCTTGGGTATGGTCCGCCAGGAGCCAAACAGCACCGGGCTGACCCGCTTGCATTCGCTGCAGGCATCGGCGACGGCCCGGTACTGCTCATAGGAGATCGGGCGGCGCATGCGCTCCTCCGGGGTCCGGTTGCCGAAGACGACACCGATGCGAAATTTGAAGACCAGCAGCGTATTGGTGCCAAATGACTGCAAAACGCCGGAGACGGCTCCGTCAAAGCCCGTGAGGATGGAGCCGACACCGATGATGGTGCCGGTGCCGATGATGACGCCGAGGACCGTCAGGAACGCACGCAGTTTGTAGGCACGGAGGGTGTCAAAGGCTAGGCGGACGGAGGCGAGGCTGCTGGAGTTGGTCATCTTGAGAACAGAGTTGGTTACTTGTCGACCCGGAGCGCTTCGATCGGGTCGAGTTTGGCGGCTTGGCGGGCCGGATAGATGCCGAAAAAGAGCCCCACCGCGGAGGAAAGCGTGACCGAGATGACCACCGAGGAGATGGGCATGGCCATTGGCACAGGGGTGGAGGCGCTGACGACGACGGCGATGAGCCAGGCAATCGCTACGCCGACCAGTCCGCCGGTGCCCGAAAGCACCGAAGACTCAATGAGGAACTGCCACAGAATATCCGAGCGCCGGGCACCTACCGATTTGCGGATGCCAATTTCGTGCGTGCGTTCCGTCACCACCGCCAGCATGATGTTCATGATCACGACGCCGCCGACGATCATGAAGACACTGACGACGGCCAAGGCGGTGGCAGCGATGGCACCGGTCATCTGATCCCAGGCTTGCGACAGTGAATCGGAGGAGAGAATGGCGAAGGTGTCGTCCTGCTGCGGCCGCAGATGGCGGTACGCCCGGATCAGCATCCGGACCTCGTCCTGGGCCTGGGTGAGATAGCTGTGCTCAATGGCCGTGGCCATATAGCCAATGCCTTTACGGGCACCGTAGGACTTAAAGTACGTCTCGACGGGGATCATCACAAAGTTGTCGCGCGACTGGCCAAAGACGCTGCCCTGGGCTTTGGCGACGCCGACAATCTGATGCGGGCGACCGCCGATGGAGACGGATTTCCCCACCGCGTCGACGTTGGGGAAGAACCGGTCCTTGATGTCGGCCCCGATGAAGGCTACCAGCAGGTGGCGGGTATTGTCGGTTTCAGTGAAGAAGCGCCCGGAGACGATCTGGGTGTTGGTGATGGAGGCCATGTTCGGCGAGACACCCTGGAGCGTGACTCCGTCCAGACGGTCGCCGGTGATGGTGACATCGGTGCGGCGGAAGGTCTGCATGCCAATCTCTTTGACCAGCTTCGACTGCTGGCGGATGAAGGCGTACTCCTCCCGGGTCAACTCCGGGTTCTTGCGCAGATACTCGAGATACTTCTTGGGGTCCCAATTGCCGACGAACGCCATCCGGAGCACGCGGAAGCCGTCGGCGCCCATGTCGGAGACGTTCTGGGCGATGTAGAGATCCATGCCGTGGATGATCGACATGACGGCGATGAGAGTGGTGGTGGCGAGGATGATACCCAGCAGGGTGAGAAAGCTGCGCAGTAGCGATCCCCGGAGGGAACCTACCGCGACGGAAAAGGCTTCACGGATACTGGAATTGTCGGCCACTGTTCAAGCCAGACGATAACCGGCGCGGGTTTGTTCCCTCCGGATACACGGCTGGCCAAGAATGCTGGGGCGAGTTGTGTTGAAGGTTCGCGGCTCAGCTGGCGGGCGGAGAGCCGCGTGGCGTTACCGGCGAACTGAGATTGCGGCCTGCTGCTGCAACCAGCCAGTGACTACCTCGTCCACCCAGAAGCGAGGTTTCTGGCGCGAGACAAAGCCGACGTGGCCGCCGTGGCGGGTGGTGACGAGGTGCAGGTGCGGGTTGGTCCGGAACGCGGGATGCCCATAGACCCGAAATGGAATCAGGGGATCATCCTCGGCCTGTACCACCAACGTGGGACTGGCGATGCGAGCGAGGAAGTTTTGGGCGGACTGGGTGCGGTAGTAGTTTTCCGCGGAGCCGAAGCCGAAATGCTGGGCCGTGACGCGGTCGTCAAAGGCGATCACTGACTCCACCCCTTGCAGCGCATCCGGGGAATAGATGTCGGGGTGTTGGGCACAGCGGCGCAGGTAGCGAGCCTTCAGGCGGCCGACGAAGCGGCGCTCATAGATGCGATTCTCCCAGCGCATCATCTGGCGGCAGCAGGCGTCAAGATCGATGGGAGTGGAGATGGCCACCGTTCCAGCAAGAAGCGAGGGCTCGGCGGCGAGTTCACCGGTGAGCTTGAGGACGACATTGCCCCCCAGTGAAAAGCCCGCCAGGTGGACGGGTCCGCGGCCTTCCTGGGCGTACTGCCGGATGATGGCGGCCAGGTCAGAGGTGAGGCCCGCGTGATAGAGCGTTGGGCAGTGCTGCTCCGTATCCCCGCAGGTGCGCATGTTGAGACGCAGCGTCCGGAACCCCGCCTCCAGCGCCGCTTGCGCCATGGAGATCATGTAGCCGGAGTCGTGCGAGCCCTCGAGACCGTGCAGGAGGATCAGGTCGCCTTTGGGGGACGGGATCAGCGGGCACTGCTCAATTCCCAGCACCCGGATGCCGGGCTCGGTTTCGAATAATCGAGGAGTCTCCGGGAAGGGGCGATGGGAAAAGTCACGAGGCCAGAAATTTCCGGCGATCGTGGCTAGATGGCGGTTGCGGAAAAACGGCTCAAAAGGGCGCACGGCAGTTCGTAGAGCGGGGCGTCAGGCAATGGTGAGTTGGCGCGCCGCCGCTCTAGCAGCAGTATAGCGTCCGGGGTAACGGGTCCGCCTACTCTTCAGAGGAGGAGGATGTGCGGCTGAGATCTTCGGCGAGAATGATCGCCTCGGCCAGATCTTTCATGGGCCGGCGGAGGCGGCGGCTCTCATTGCGGAGGCGCAGGTAGGCCTCTTCCTCAGTCAGCTGATAACGATGTTGCAGGATGCCCTTGGCCCGCTCGACCAACTTACGGGTCTCGAGCTGACGCTTCATCTCCTGGGTTTCTTCCAGAAGCCGGGCATTGTGCTGGGCCAGGAAGGCCTTGGCGATGGCCCCGCCCATTTGCTCACCGATGAAAGTGACCAGGGCAATTTCTTCCGGCAGGTGGGAGTGCGCCTTCCGGTGGTGAACGTTGACAACGCCAATCACATCGCCACCAGTCAACAGCGGGACGGACAGGAAAGCTTCGTACGTATCTTCGACGAGTGCCTGGAAGCGCTTGAACCGGCGGTCAGCGGAGGCGTTTTCCGCCAGCGCCACGACCGACTTGTGTTCTGCCACCCAGCCCGTGACGCCTTCACCCACTCGCATGCGGAGCATGCTGAGGTCTTCCTTGTGGGGAACTTGCGAGGCACGGAGCACAATTTCGTCCGAGTCTTTTTCGATCAGGTAGATGAGGCAGGCATCACACTGCGTCACTTGCACGGTGAGGCCGACGATCTCACCCAGCATCTCGTCTATCGAAAGCTCAGAGCTAACGATGCTGGAAATTCTGTGCAGTAGGGAAACTTGGGAAGCGGGGGGATCAGACGAAATGCCGACTGGAGCCATATTTAAAGCTAACGGCTGTACGCCGACAGGTCAATTTAAACTTTTTATCTGCATCATTGCACACTATTCGGGATGAGGAAATGTCGCGAGGCGCTTATGTGCTTTTTTATGTTCAGGATAGAAAGACATGCGCGTAGGCCAGTGGACCAGGGAGTGTATCATTTTTGCGAAATGTGCCTACGTCATAGCGTCATATTGGAATATTTTTATTTCTGTAAAAGGGAAGTTGATTACGGAGTGCACCATCGGATCCATTCCAAGCAGACTCGACCGAGAGATGCGGCGGGCGAGCACGGACGATGAGGATGTGACCAGAAAAGCAATCGGCGGATCAGGTTGCCCTGAGCCGCCGACCACCCACACGGTAATGAGATGTTCCTAGTGCTTCAGCCGGCTGCAGGCCGTGACGGCACCTGTGACGTCAATGGCCGCAGCAGCCTCATCAATATGCTGCACCTTGCCATCAGCATCGACGACAAAGGTGAAGCGGGCCGACATGCCATTGGGGAGCATGATGCCGTAGGCCTTCACCGTGTCGCGAGTGCTGAAATCGGACAGCATAGGAAATGTTGCATTGATATGCTCCTTGGCCCAATGGCCGAGACTGGGGAGCGAATCTGTTGAGATGCCAAAAACTGCCGCGCCAGCTTCCTGAAATTTGGCGATACCAGCCTGGTACGCCGTCATTTCCTTCGTTCAACCACCGGTGAAGGCGGCCGGGAAGAATGCCAGGACCACGGTTTTGCCGCGGTAGGCGCTCAGCTTGTGCTTCTTGCCATCAGTGCCCGAAAGTTCAAAATCGGGAGCCATATCGCCAATTTTGACGCTGGGCTTGACGGCGGGTGCTTGAGCCATCGCTACCGCAGCCGTGGCTGCAGTGGCGAGGATAATACGTCGAGTCATAAACCCTCCTCGAATGAAAGACTAGCACGAAGCCTGGCCACGTTCGGGAAGCGCGACTGAGCGGGGAGTTGACTATCGCGGAACAAACCAGGGCTGCACGGCGAAGCTGGCATTCACGATCAAGTCGTCACCAGCGCTGGGGCGCACGCGGACACGCAGTTCGGACCGGGAGGCATCGTGGAACCATTGATCGGGCCCCAGCTGAGCGAGCGATCCAGCTCGCGTCAGCTGTTTAGTTCCAGCCATCACGCCCTGGGGCGCGATGGTGTGATGCGACACGAACTCGTACTCGCGCCCGACTTTCTCTTCGATCTCCAAACGCAGGTCATCGGCCACGGGCGCGGCGTGGATCTGGGTGATCGCTTGCAGCTCCGGCTCCCACAGAAAGTACTCGGCGCCCAACTGCGGAAAGTAGTGGATCTCGAGAATCGGGCCCCGCTGCAGGGGGACGATTGTTCCATTCTTGGCGAAACGGGGCAACTCATCAGGAGCCGCTGTGACATCAATCGAGGTGCGGCCCCGGAACATCCGGCCACTTTTGAGTTCGGTCCACTGGCCTGGAGGAAGATAAACGGATCGGTGGCTCTCCTGGCCGAACAGCGGTGCGATCAACAACTCATCACCCAGCATGAACTGGTCCGGGTGCGCGGCGGCCTCTGGATCAAACGGAAACTGCAGGGGCAACGGATGCAGCACCGGGTAGCCACGGTCGCCAAGTTCCTGGAAGTAGGTGACCAGATGCGGCTCCAGGGAGGCGCGCAGCTGACGCGCGGCGGGTTGCAGTTCCATGAAGCCGGGCTTTAGGGCGATGGGCATCACCGCCGCCAACATTTCCGCCCGCTGGCGCGGAATGCCTTCGAGCGCCGAATACTCAGTCAGATCAAAGGCCGGCAGTGGCTGGCCAGACAGGCTGGCATGGAGAGCGGCGCGCAGGGCATTCGGAAATGTGCCGGGTAGAGTTGTGGCGGAGGCGGGGCGCCGGTCAGGAGTGATGAAGCCAGCGTGCTCCCGCAAGAGCTCGTTCGCTGAGGGTTCCACCAAGCTGTGTTGGTCCAGCACTTCCTTCAGGTTGTTCCCAGAGTGAAAGTAAAAATCGATTCGCCGCGAGCCCTGGGCGGTGATGCTGTAGGCACCGGCGGCGCTGGCGAAATCAAATCGATGGTTGCCGGACCGCGGGAAATACAGCCCGTAGGCGAGGCTCGACAGGAGAAAGGGCCGATTGGTGTCGACTACCTTTCCCTTGAGGTTTAACTCCGGATCTGTCCGTGGCCCGAGGCCGAAGAACCGCTCCGTGCTGGCAGCCTGAAACGAGATACGGGCGGAATCCGCATCGCGAGTCTCATCACCCGCCTGCTGCAGAAGCCAGACTCCTTTGGCTGACTTGATCGAAACACGCAAGGGCCGCTTGGCAACCGTCACCATCAGGGCGCTGGACTTGATCTCCAGCGTCGTTGGGGTTTCAGAAACTTGCAGCGGAACCGCGTCCACACTGGAGGGCTGGCGCTGGATCGGCTCCGCCAACCAGTCCCGCCGAAAGCGGAAACTATGGGCGGAAACCCAATCGATGTCCGCGTGGCCGTCAGCCAGTTTCAGCCGAAAAGCATCGCCGTCCCGCACCACCTGCACGACATCAGCCGCCCACAGTGGGAACACCAGGAAGCAGGCCCCAAGCAGCAGCGCAGCACGTATCATCCGCCGACGATCACCATCTCACGCTGGATTTCACCGGTCACAACCGCCTCATCGAGACCGATGAACATGTTGATCTCCGAGCGGACGCCGAACTCCGGCAGGTAGACGCCGGGTTCGATCGAAAAGCAGGTACTCGGGATGACGCGGCGCTCATCATGAGTCTCCAAATTGTCCATGTTGGCACCGGTGCCGTGGACGTCTTCACCAATCGAGTGACCGGTGCGGTGGAAGAAATACTCTTCCAGCCCCGCCGCCTGGATGTGCCCGCGAGCAGCATCGTCCACCTGAAAGCCAAACAGCGGCTGGTGCCCGCTTATCGCACTTTGCACACGGTTGATGGCCGCATCACGGGCGCCGGTGACGACGCGGAAGACATTCTGCATGCGGTCCGGCGGGACAGCGCCGCAATAGCCGGTCCAGGTGATGTCGTAATAGACCGCGCCCGGCTGGCGAAGCTTCGCCCAAAGGTCGATCAGCAGCAG
This sequence comes from Acidobacteriota bacterium, assembly GCA_026394075.1. Classification (GTDB taxonomy): domain Bacteria; phylum Acidobacteriota; class Terriglobia; order Bryobacterales; family Bryobacteraceae; genus JAPKYZ01. The sequence continues at coordinate 28,710 of JAPKYX010000088.1, read as the reverse complement.
ATCACCCTTCTGAATCAGGCGAGACTTCTCTGGTGACGGCTCATAGTGCGGGTCGGAGGCATGGTCATTGACGGCGACAATCGGCCCGTGATCGGTAAACAGCCCCTCGCGATCAAACGCCTCCAGGATGAAGCGCTGGACGTCGATCTCGCCAACCGTCTGCCCTTGCCGCAGCCGGTCACCGGCAAACTGGAACGCGGAGCGGCGGATAGCGTCCACCAACACGCCAGCTTGGCGATGCTGCTGGAACTGCTCAGCAGTCCAGGTGGCCTCAAAGATCTGCACCAGATCCGCCGAGCTGGCCACTTCGACGCCCAGCGACCGGATCAGCTCCACCGTCCCCGCGTCGACCATGGCCACATAAGGCACGGCGCAGTCGGCGGAATACTGCATCGCGATGCGCTTGGAGCCGCTCAAGCAGGAGGCTAAAGCCGCCCGTTGGGCAGACCAGCCAGCGTAGGCCACTAAACTGCCCGGCAGCGGGTCCAGTACGTGGGACTCGATCCGGTGGACGATCCGCACCGGTTGTCCTTCCGCGGGGACGAAGTAATACCAGCGCCGCGTGACCTGTTGCGCGGGTTGAAACCGCAGCACGCGGTAAGCCAGCGGGTCACGCTGGTGATGATCGAAGAAAAGCCAGCCATCCAGCCCCTGTTCGCGGAGCTCGGCCTGCATCGCCGTCAGTCTTAGAGTTTGTTCCATGCCACCTTCGCTTCCAGATTAGCGACTCCCGCGAGATCACGGGCATCGATCACCGAGTGCTGGGTGGCCACCGTCAGGCTGTACTCCTGGCGTGTCAGCGCGCAAGGAAGGGTGAACCGGATGGCCAATTGATCGCCGGCGTTCAGCGGACCGATCGCCAGACCCTCCACCTGCGAGTTGGTGCCGTAGACATCCATCCCCAGGCGGCTCCGAATCAGGATACCGGCCACCAGGCTACTGCAGGCTCGTTGGACGTCGACCGTGATTTCGATCACCAGCACGTCGCCACTGCGCACAAGGGCCGTCTCGCGTCCCGCCTGGTCCAATAGTCGAACCCGTCTGATCTGGCTGGTTCCATCGCCGTGCCGTGACCCTTGATCGTCCTGCCGGTGGTCGCCGGCAAGAGCCAAGCCCACGTAGCGGTTCACGACATCATGCGGTGCCCCCAGCATATCCACTGAGCCTTGAATCAACAGTGCCGCCTGATCCGCCAGCCGCTTCACCAGTCCCAGGTCATGCGAGACAAACAAGATCGTCTTGCCGCGCTGCTTGAACTCTTCAAACTTGCGCATACAGCGATTCGCAAAACGCACATCACCAACGGCCAAGGCCTCATCCACGATCAGGATATCCGGATCAACATGGACCGCAGCGGCAAAGGCCAAGCGCACGTACATGCCACTGGAGTACTCCTTCACCGGGCGATCGAGAAAAGCGCCAATATCGGCGAATGCGGCGATCTCCGGCAGCCGCTGGTCGGTTTCGCGGCGGGAGAAGCCCATCAGTTCACTGGTCAGGTAAACATTCTCGCGGCCCGTGAATTCAGGGCTGAAGCCGGCCCCCAGCTCAAGCAGCGCGGCCACTCGACCTTCGCGCCGGATCGTTCCAGAGGTGGGTTCGAGAATTCCAGCGATGATCTGCAGCAAAGTGCTTTTGCCGGACCCGTTGGGCCCAATCAGCGCAAAGGTCTGGCCGGGGTCAATCTGGAGTGTGATCTCGCGAAGAGCCTGAAAGTCTTCGTGGAGGTTGGGAGCAAAGGGGAGAGATTCCAGCAGCCGGTCAGTGGGACGGCCGTAGAGGGGGAAGATTTTCGAGACCTGATCGAGAGCAACCACGCAAGAACGACTGTATCGCTCCCACGTGGCTGCGCGCGAATCAGGTTGTCTAGAGTCGGATGGTGACGGTCAGGTCGCGGCCCGGTGCACCGTCGCTTGCTGGCGGCACCGCGATGATGTCCAGCCCCAACTGCGTCATCTCCGTCAAGGGCGGTAGCCCGAAGCCGTCGACGACATTGGAGATCTTCGCCCCTGCCGGAATCGTGAGGTCGCAGAGTATCTGGCCATTGCGCCTCAAGCGAGCAACGGCCGGTTGCCCCATCGGCGCCTCTGCCACCACGGCGAAGATGTCCCGCACTGCGCGACCCTCACTGACCACAACCGGTGTGACGGCCGAAGACTGGACCGCCAGGTAGCCGTCCACTTGAAGCGCCAATTGCCCCCCACTCAACGTTCGAAGCCCCTGCTCGACATTGAATGTGAAACCCCGGCGGGAGACCGGACTATCCCCGCGAGAGTTCGTCACCACCATGTCGGCCGCGGCGATCCGAACATTGGGCAGGAAGATGGAGTACGAGAAGCTCCCGCTGGCGGGACTGCCAAAGAAGTCCCGGGCGAAGGGGATGACGACCACATGCCGCTTCAGGTGGTAGACGGCCGACGAAGACGAGTGGGGCACGGCGGTAGTCTGCGAGACAGCACGAGTCACGCGGTAGGCGTTGCTCAACACCTCTTCCACCTGCATCACTTCACCATCCACCTGGATCAACGCACCTGGAACCGCGATCGCGGCCCTGTTGAGGGGAACCTGAGTCGCTCCCGCCGTCAGGCCCGTGCTCAAGGCAAAGAGGCTGGGGCTGGCCATCTCATCCCAGTAGTGAAGCGTCAGCGTCGCCGCCGTGGCAGAGCGAGTATTCGCCAGGTCAGCAAACCCCACGCTCAAGACATCTACACCGCCCGTGCCCATCGTGGAAAGACCAAAGAAGGGCTCCGGCGCAACCTCAAGATCCAGCCCGTTTCCGGCACTGCCGCCGATCAGCCAGCGTGTCAGCGGAGCCAATGCCGGCTCGCTCTCTTCATCGCGGACATTCGCGGAACGCCCCGTAATCTCCACGGTGGCGTGTTGCCGGTTTGGCACCTCAAACACGGCGCGATCGGAGCGGGTCGTCGCCCCAAACCGCCAGGCAGCTTCCGCCACTGTCATCCTGCTGGTCGCATCCGGAACGATGGTCCAGGGCAGATTGACAGCGAACGTCGTGGCGTCGTTAGCGATCACGACGCGCTCCTGATCCGCGCCCCTCCCTTCCGTGATGCGCACCACGGCACCGCGAAACTCGTTGGTCAGCAAAGCTAGTGCGGCATTGCCGGCCGTCGTCGGCGTGGCCACTGTCACCGCGGTTTCCGGCACCAGTTCCAGCCGCCAATAGAAGTTGGCATGGTCATAGCTTTCGTCGGGAGCCGGAGTTACCTGGGTCGCCAAACCCGGATCAACAAACTGCGTGGCCGGCGGTACGCCGGTGGCGATTCGCTGAAGCTGCTGCGGGTTCGGTCCGCGATAGACATGGAAACTCGCGGTCTGCGGGTCGAAGCTGAGCCCCTTCAGCGTGACACTGGCAGCGCTAGCGCTAGCGGGAATGCTGGCGTGAACCACAAACGACAGATCGCTCTCACGCCCGTCAGCATCCACTCCCGCCACCGCATAGTAGAGCGACCGCGGACCCGCCAGTTGTCCGCCCGTGGAATCCACCTGCGTGGTGAAACTGATGATCGGAATCGATGCGCGCCCGGACAGCACCGCCGCCGGCGGAGCGAAACCCACGGTCAACGCCACCGTGGCGGAACCGTCGGTTCCCGCATTGGCAGACTCCGTGATGCCAAATTGTGATCGCCCACCGCCATCGATCACGTTCCCCACTAGCGGCCTCGGCACACCGGTGCTCGCAGCCCGGCGGCGTCTGCGGCCCAACGTGGTGGAAGCAGTCGCCGAATACCAAGCCTCATCGTGGATCTGCGCGGTAATGGTTGCGCGCGCAAAATTCAATCCGGGAGCGATCCGCTGCACGCGGAACAACTGCCGGTCGAGTCCCTCTTTCAGATACGTCAGCGTGATCAGATCACCAGGACGCAAACCCAATCCCCGCATGCTGGTCTCGAACTGAACGTACGTGTTGCCGTTGGTCGAGCGGTTCAATTGCAGCCGGGCAATTCGCAAGGCCTGGTTGATGTTAGGGATCCCTTCGGCACTCAGGGTGGCCGCCACTTCCTGGCCCGCGCGGATCACGTCGTCCGGATCGATAAGGGACACACTGTCCTGCTGATAGTCGTTGAACGCATCCTGGAACTCGACGCTGATCCTGTTGGGTGAATCGGCCGTGCTCCGCGAGTACAAGTGAATCGCCGGATCGCCATTGTCACGGCGCAAGATACCCGATAAGCCGTAACTTCCATCGCCAAACTCGTAAGCTGGCCATCCACTTCCCAGCGGACCCGTCGCGTTGGTCCCCAGCGGAGCCAGCGGCTGCTGCTGGGCCAGTCCCGCCTCCACGCGGAGATGAAGCTTACCTTCAGCCCCGTACGTAAGGTACAGCGCGGAAGACGCCCGGATGCCACGCACGACATCTGCGGCACTGCGGCGTCGGCGCAGCACCAGGTTGCACTCATAGCGCTTGATGTTCTGAATATTGCCGTTCAGGTCTGTCGAGACTAGCGGCTCGTCACAGTACGCCGCCGCCTGGGCAAAGCTGACCAGGTCAAGCTCGTCATGATCCCATCCACATCGCCGAAGTACGTCCAGCAACACCCACGCCGGATTGCTCGAGAATGCTTCGCCGGCATAGTTCCCCGCCCCATTGAAGGTTGAGACGCGCAGCCCCTGGAGCAGCACTTCCACCTTCGGTAGCGACCGGCCATCATTGATGCGATTCGGGACAACCACGGACAAGTACGCCATTGAACCGTATGGGTCGCCCAACGGCTGGCCAGATCCCGTGGAGTAGTCGGCATTGAACTCCCCGGTGCGGTTCCCATTGCTAACCAGGTTGAACCACCCCGTGCCCGTCATGTTCGCACCGGCCTGTCCCGCCGGAATCTCAAACCCGTTCACCACAACCTTCAGCACAGCCGCGATCTCGCCCATCCCCAACAGCACTTCCATGCGCGTGAGGTTGCCGTCGTTAGAGGCGAAGACCACCGGAGGTTGGTAGAAAGCGGTCCCATAGACCATCGGCACGAAATCGTTGTAACGGCCCTGGTTCTCTTCCGGGATTGAAACATGCCGGCCACTCTCGCCATGGCCTCGCACCAGCGTGCTCGCCGGAACAAACTCCTGCCCCCCGAACCGCCGCGTAACCCGGCCCTGATTATCCTGCCGGAACATGCCGCGTTCCTCGCATTGCGTGCGCGTGTAGTCGCAGGCCGTGAAAGGAGTGTTCCCCACCATCGTGCCGCTGCCCCCAGTTTGGTCCGGTGAGTAGCCACAGCGGAAAAAGGGAGAGTACGCACCCCGGTCAAGCCCGCTCACGGCCTCCTGACGTTCCGTCGCCGTGCGCGGAAACATCCACGGGCATCGCCGCTGAATGCGGACAGCTGGCAACAGCATCCGGCTCAGGTTCAATCTGCTGGTGAACGAGACACGGAATCGCGCCTCACTACACTCCTCCGGCGGATTGGCCGTGCCGCGGAAAAGTACCGTCGGAGCGGTGGTCGCAACATCCGCCTTCAGGTCATAGAACACAAAGCTCACCGTAAGTCGGGCGCCCTTGATGCCTCCATTGCGCTCAATCTGCGAGAAATGAGAATCTGCATTGGCGAGAGTCAACGCAATGCGGGAGAACCCCTCCGCACCGTCCTCACCACCGCCCACCTCAAACAGATTGTGCCCCAGCACCAGGGCCTCAAAATCCTTGCCCCCAACGCGCACCCGGTGCGTCGCCCACTGCTCCACCGCTCCATTGGCCAAACGGCACTCAAAAAGCAGGATGGGTGTATCAGGCGTAGCCTGTTCCTTAATCGTGTAGATGCTCATTTAGACGCCTCGCCGCGCCACCATCGGAACTGCCACCCGCACCCGGTCTACTGCGGTCATCGTGGGCCTCAACTCATCAGCGTCAAACCGGGCCCCCAGATACAGGCCGCTCATCGCTGAGGTCTTCTTGTAGGCCGACGCCGCCGGCTGCGCCTCCAACTGCGCCCCAAAGACCTCAATCGCACCACCCGCTGGAACGGCCAGTCCGAACTGATTCGGCTCAGGGCCACCCGCGGTTGTGCCGGACAAGCTCACTCGCTTCCAGTTGGCACCGGTGCGCACAGACACCGTCTGGCTCACCGCCCCCGAACGGCGCACCAGTTCCATCACGCCCGCCGCTTCGCTCCGCACCCATACGCTGAAAGTGGTGGAATACCAGCCCGGCAACGCCACAGCCTGGACCAGTTCGCCCGTCACCGAACCCGTCGCCACCACGCGCGTCCCAGTTGTCCCACCCAGCGGACCCGCCACGGCACCCTGGAGATTCACCCCGCTCTTCATCCACTCGGCACGCGAGAAGTCTTCACTCCACACCAGCAAGTTCCCCATCGGGTCCGGAAAGACAAACTCTTCCAGCCGCCCTTCGCACTCATCGAACAGCTGCCGCAACGCCGCCCACTCTGACGGAAGAAGCTCCTGATACGTGCACACCCAACGAGACAAGCGTTCAGAGGCATCGCTCCATTGCACCCGCCGACCGTCGGCCAGCTCGTTTTCCACCGTTCGGGCCGAATTCGTTGCCGTCAGGGGAAACTGCACTGTCGCCCCGGTCACCAGTTGTGGATAAAACTTCATGACACCAACCGCCGGATTCTCAACTTAGTCATCCCCCGCATCTCAGCGTTCATCTGGAACACGGCCGAATCGCTCACAAACTGACAATCTGGGTAATCGATTCCATCCCAAGGATCGTGAAACGTGAACAGCCCCGCCTTGCCCGCCATCGCCACCCAGAACTCCCTCAGCCGGTGCAGTTCACCGGCATCAAGCAAATCCAGCTCCACGGCCCACTCCTGCATCGGCCGTCCCCGCTGGCGAAACCGTTGCTCACTGCCATCGACGAATCGCATCACCTCGGTGGCATACCGATGCGTGCGCTCAAACGGATACTGCGTCACCGCATCCGTACGTAGCCTGGGAAAGATGTCCACCGCTAGTACTCCGCCACAACGTCATTCAATGGATGCGACTGCAGCATCGCTTCCCTCACGGCACTCGCAATGTCGTCTCGCCGGTCCATGATGGAACGGCTGTCCAGTGCCTGGATCTGAATAGTCACGTTCTGAGTCAAGCTTGAGGGCCCCGTGGACACGGAACTAACCTCGCGTCGCGGAGTGCCGGACTGGTCATAGTCAAACCGGCTCAACTGCCCCCCGGGACCAGGCCCAACCGCCGCGGCCAGGTTCACCTTCACCGGTCGCGCGTACGCCGGCAGTTCTGGGTCTGCCGCCTCAGAGCCGCGCCCGAACAGCCGCGCCAGCCCAGAGATCAAGGGACTCAGAAAAAGCCCCGCGCCGAACGTCGAGGCCACCGTTCTCGCCGTGTTGCCGGCGCTCGACGCTCCCTTCGAGTCGGTGTTCTTCCCCAGGGCATCCGTGTTGTCCCGCAACGAGGCCAGCTGCTGCGCGTTCAGCACCGCCAGTAGCTCCAGTTGAGACCGGATCAGCCCCAGGTTCTCGGGCACACCGGCTCTCGCAATCGTCAGCAACTCGCCTTGCAAATCAACGTTCGGCATTCTGTCTCTCCGTCATCCATTCCTGATCAAGAACCCGCAGAGCATCCAGCTGCTTTGCTGGCAGATGGCTGGTTGGCCCCAATCCCACCGTCTTCCAGACCCCAAACTGTTCCAGTTGCGTCCAGCTCTCCGCCGAGATCATCGACTTCGGGCACACTTCCGTCGCCACGGGCCCACGGGCCCACACAACCCGCCTTCCACCAACGCGCGCCGCTGGAAGAAACGCGCACCTCCGGGCCACATCCAGTCCGCTCTTCCGGCATGAGTCGCACTTCCACGCGGCTGGATCCGAGAACTGGAAATGGAAGGCGACCACTAGTTTTTTCGTTCTTCTTCACTCAGGCCACACTCGGCCTTGATGGCTTGGATCATCTCCCGGCAAAGCCCTTCCGGGCCCCGTTCGGCCAGAGTTTGTGGTGTGGCCGGCAAGCCATCCAGCTCAAGGCCGCTCACCGATTCAAGCCCCCACTCCAGATACAGGCGCTCCACTTCAAGCGCCAACAGTGAAGCCTCCACCTTGTCGGCAAAACCAGCTCCAGCCTCGGCAAACTCCATCCGCTGGGCAAGTTCACGCACCCGCCGCATCAGCTCCAAGCGGCGTCCAAACGACATCCGCCGCACCCTGAACTCGACTCCCGGAAACTGCACTGACGCCAGGTTGACTCCGCTTTCGTAGCTCGATGCCCCCACCGGCTCATCCAAATGCAACGTAGATCTCGTCATCCACCGTCCCCTGTGCGCGCGCGCCATTGAATCGCCAGATCACTCTCGTATCGCTGTCGTCGAAGTCAGGGATATCAGGGACCAAGCCCGTCACCCAAACCCCAAACAACTGCCCCGCCTGCTGCCCCAGCTGGAACATCACGCTCACCGGTGTCCGTTGCCGAGCGGCCTGATACAGCGCCTGCGTAGCCGCGTCATCCTGCTCAAACAAGCTGAACGTCAGCGAAACCACGCGGTCACCCGGCACCGCGGCCAGTGGACAGTCACACCCAAACTCCGTGTCCCGAACCTCCACGTTGTTCTGCACCGTCAACTGCGCATTCGTGATCGTGCAGAACTTCGACATCGTGCTGCCCAACCATGCCTGGCCCAGGTTGCCGGGCACGACGGCATAGTCGAAATCGGCATACGCCGGCTCCGCCGGAAAGTTCGTCAACCCCGCGATCCCGGCCGAGAAACTGGCGCTATCAACCAGATCCTGCGCCACGCCCTCAAACTGAAATTCGTGGAAATCGCCGTTCACCGTCAGCGTCATCTGGTCCACGACGCCGCCAGAGACAAACCGCTTCAAGGCCGTTTCCGGGCTGCGATACTCAAACACGTTCATGCTCGGCAGAAGGTTCCCCGGCCGGTAGCTCGCCGTGGCACCCATCGGCGAGCCCGCCGCCGGGATCGTGCTGAAGCCCTGATTCAAAACCACCGTCAACGGATCAGCAATCGCCGCCACAAACCGGATCTCGCCACCAAAAGTGATTCCCTGCCCCACACTCAGCCCGTGCGGTCCGGCAAACACGATGTTCTTGGCCGTCGATCCCAAACCCGTGACCGCGCCCGCATATAGTTGCGGTGCCGAACCCAGGACGCCTTGAAACAAGGCCCCATAGGCCGGCGGCGCCGTCTGCGTTTCCCACCCTGACATGTAGGTCTTCAGGCTGAAGTCGGTCTTCTTCCGGCCGCTCGCCGGCGCTCCGCGAAACGTCCGCGTCCCGGTCTTGTCGCGCCGGGCCAGAGTCTCGGAACGCTGCCGCGCTCCAAACTTCACCGCCGGGATGCGGTGCGCACCCGTTAGCGCCGCCGTCTGCCCAAACTCGGGCTCCAGCGCCACATACAGGCGTTGGGAATTGGATGAAATGTAACTTGGCATTCTGTTTGCGCCCCTAGTTCGCACTAACGTTAACGTTGAAAGTCACTTTTGCGGTCTGCAGGTAGTTACGTCCGCCAGACCGGATCGGGGCAAACGTTACCGAATAGCCACCCGAATAGAACATTCCGTTGCCCCAGTCCCCACGGTTCATGTCCAGCACCTGCGTCGCCGCGTCAACATAGTGCCGGATCTGGCTTTCAATGGACTCCAGATGGTCGCCCGTAACCCGCACATCAATGGCCATCTTCGCCATCCCGGAGAACGTCCGGAACCGCTCGGTCAACTGGTTCTCCAGCGCCTCGCAATAGACATGCATGCTGGGATACATTGCTCCCACCTGCTTCTCCAGCGTGTCGGCGGCTATGTTGCGCTCGACGATCCGGGCCACCGGCAGACTATCGTGCGGCAGCCGCTCCCGCGCCACCAGCAATCCCACCGCGAATGGAATTCCCGTATCGGCTTTCAGGATTCCTCCCACCGCTCGCGCCACTGTGTTCGCTACCTGTGCCATGGTTTCCTTCCTTAGCCCCGCCGGAATGCCCGGTTCTGACGCAAGTAGAGGTCCGGCTTCTGGCTCTCCACCAGTGCGCTACCCGCCACCAGGCCGGCAGCCGGCATCGTCCATGTCTCGCTCGCCAGCAGAGGTGCCGCGTTCTGGCGGGTCAACACGCCATCCAGCGGACCGGCATACACGTTCCACCCCGTCGCATTCGGGACAACCGGCGGCGGCGTTACCACTGGAACCGAGCCATCAGTGGTTCCGAACTGCACCACTTCACTCGCCTTGCCCTGCTGACCAGCGACGTTCTGCCACACCACCCGGATCGCGTACATCCCTGTTTCCAGCGCGCCCGGCGCAGATTCCACTAACGGAAGATCCGCCCCGGCCAGTGGCGTGTTCAGGATGCCCAAGCCCAACGCGAACAGCTGTGTGGACTTCAAGCCCGCCTGGCGCTCGTACTCTTTCCATTTGCTTTCGTACCGGTCATTCAGTTGGTTGTGAAATGCATCCCGGTAGCTCAGCATCAGCGTCAGCAGCGTGTGCCATTGCTTCAACGCCTCGGTTACCACCACCTGGTCCAGGGTCACCGTGGCCGGCTGACTGTCGACGGCCGATTGCTCCACCAGGAAGCGCTCAATCTCCACCGCCATCTCGCGCTGCGCCACCGACAGCTTCACCGTCAGGTCAACGCCCTCTGAACTCGCCATCTCCAGCACGGAACTTTCATACGCGCGGAGATCCTCCATCGTGGAGATCACTTGATCGTTAAACAGAGCCATAGGTCACCTACCGCCGCCCCTTCTTGCGGGCATCAGCAATTTCGGCCAGAAAATGGCCCTGTGGCTCAACTTGCCGCGCCTCGCGTTGCACCCGCTCCAGTTCCGCCTGCTCCCGGTGCCGCTCCGCTTCGCCAGCCTCGGCCATTCGCGCCCGGCGGTCGACAATCATCCGGGCCGCCAGTTCCACTGGCAGTTCCATCACCCGGCCCGCCCGCCCGCCATCCGGCGTTTCAAGACTCACGACAACCGCGGTGCCCGCGCCGAGACTCTTCTCCAACCCCCGAACCTTCTGGAAATATGCCTTGACGTCCATGCCATTCCTTTCCCGGCCTTCGCCCCGCTTGCCCCCAACACCCATGCGCATCAAAAGAAAAGGCGGCCAGTGCCCCGCCCCCGGTAGCACTCGCCGCCCCTTCTCACGCCCGCCTGGCGACGGTTCAGCCCGGGCCGGATCTCCGGCCCGCTCCAACCAGCCCTAGCTCCGCACGACGATGCCGTGGTTGTTCCGCAGAACACCAGTGCCGTACAGAATGTCCACCGTGAATTGCTGGGCCAGCGTATTGGGCTGGTAGCTCATCACCACGCGCATGCCAAAGTTGCCCAGTTCGGCGTATTCGGCCACCGCACCCGTGCCCGGCAGGGGCTGCGGCAACCGGCGAATCACCAGACCCAGCGCGTTCTTGGCAAAGCCCATGTTCCAAGTCGTCACCGGCGCCGAACCCGTCTTGTTCACAAACTGAGAGCGGAAGACGTAGAAGTTCTTCAGCTTGCCCACTTCGCCGTCGATCAGCGTCTTCAAACCGGCCTCGCCCGCCGTCTGGAACTCGCTGAACCGCGTGATCTGCCGCAGGTTCGAGTACGCGCTGCCGTCCACCACCAGATAGCGCGGCTGGCTCAGCGGAACCTTGGCATTGAACAGCGCCGTTTCAGCAGCTTCAATCGAAGCTTCCGTCAACGCCGACCCCGCCGTACCCACCGGGCTATTGGCAGTAAAGCTCGCCGCCAGACCCAGCAGGTCCGTCTCCACCTTCTCCGCCAACGCAATCACGGCCGGCTGCAGATAAGTCCGCAGCAGGTCAGGGTAGGCCAGCACCTTGGTTACGTCCGGAACCTGGAACGATGCTTCCAAGTGCGTGTTCAGCACAATCTGAGCATTGGTCAGGTTCGGGTTCTGGGTCGAAACGGTGCCCGTTTCGCCGATGTTGTTGGCCGTCAGCGACGGCACCACCGGAACATTGATCGTGTCACCCGCATTCGCCATCTGCGGCTCGAAATCGCGGTTCACCAGGTTTCCCATCACCAGGTTCCCCATCAAAGCCGGCAGCGCCTCGGCCGCCACCAGCTTCACAATCGCCTGAGCCACGTTGGCTGAAGTAATGTTTGGCATCTACTCTTGTTCTCCTTAGTTAACTCTCTGCCTTCACCGATATGGCCAGCCCGGGCGGCTTACTCCGCCCTTCCCACTACCGGCCCACTAAGCCCTAACAGCCCGCGACAAAACCCGCCTGCTTGCCACGAGCAGCTCCGTAACGCACTGCCGCTACAGAGCCACACGCGCAAGCAAGCGGCTTCTTCTGACTTCTTCCACTGGCTGCTACAGGCCCCTTAAAGACTGAGCCGCAACGCGTGCTATCTCCTGCCGCACTCGCTCCAACTCCTCCGCACTCATCCCTGGTTTGATCCGGTCCAGATCCACGCGCGAACTTCCCGCCACGGTCCGTCCCGCCGGGCTCGCGCCAGACCCGCCGGTCATCCGCGCCGGCAGCAGCTCGGGGTTCTCCTCCACAAATCGCTTCAGATACTCCCCCAGCGCCATCTCCCCTGTTGCCGTCCGGGCAACCAACCGCCCGTCCTCACCACGCGCAATGTCGTCCTTGATGGCCCGGAATGCCAGGTCCACCTTGGCCACCCCGCAGCGCTGAATCTCGGTCCGCAGTGCCGCATGCCGTTCCGCCACTTCAGCGCGGGCCTGCGCCTGGCGGGTTTCTTCCACCAGCCCATTCAGCCGCGCCTCCAACTCCTCGCGCCGCCGCCGCTCCTCCGCCAGTTCTGCCCGAATGGCATCCCTGGCCTCGATCTCCGCAGCCTCCGGTTCACCGGGGGAGGCCAGAGTTGGCGTTCGATCGATTGCCACCGCCTCCCCCTCACGCACCCCGCCAGTGAGTTCCTCCGCCGCCGTCTCGTCGTTCATCATTCCTGCCCCACCACGGAAGCATCGATCTCACGGGCAATCCTGTCTTTCAGGTCGGACCGGATATCGGACAGGAACTTAAACGCCAGCCGCTTCTGCACCTGTTCCCGCAACGTCGGTGAGTCAATCCCGATCTTCAGCAGCCGCTCCGCGTCGTCCAACATCGAGCCAAACTCGCCAATGTCAAACTCATCCAGGCCCGCGACATCAATCACCAGCCCGTCCTGCCGCACCGCTTCAATCGATCGCAGAATCGACTTCGTCACATCCTTCACTCGATCACCCAGCGCCCGCAGCACCTCTTGCGTGATCGCGTAGTCCCGCTGCTTGCTCAACCCCGACTGGCTCTGGCCATTCGCGAACGCGCCGCCCGCCTGGCTCAGCAAGTAGCAGATCCGGTAGATCTCACGCTGAAGTCGTGACAGGTTGTCGGCCGCCAACTGGAACACCGTCCCCTGCGGCTCGGTCCACCCAAACTTGTCTTCCGGCCCCAGCTGGATGTAGTAGCTTTCGCCGATCATCTGCTTGAACTCGCGGTCGCTATAGACCACCGGCATCGCAAACAGCCCCATCGTCAAGGCCCAACCCAGCGCATTGGACTTATTGAAGTGCTCCACCTGCACCAGCGCCGCCTTGCGCATCATCCACAGGCCTTCACTCAGCCGCAGTTCGAACACCGGCACCCGGTTCAACTTGGCCAACCCGTGCAAGCCCTCGTCCACCAGCTCCGGCTCCCCTTGCCCATCGCCCCGCAGGCAGTAGGTCTTGAAGCGCGTCCGGTCGTAATAGGTCCAGGTCTGTTCGCGGACCCACTCGCTCTGCTCAGCATGCTCCTGACAAAGCCGCTCCGTCCTCAGGACCGCCCACTCCAGATGCCCCTTGGAGTCGTAGCTCCAATTGACCAGGTCCAGCGGCGAGTAGCTCTTCAGGTACGCTCTCGAAGCACCCAAGGCATCCTCTTCCGCCCGGTTCCGGGCAGGCTCATCCTGCTTCGGAAAATCCACCAGCGTATAGGCCGCGCCGTACACCAGTGCGTGCGTGATCTGTTCGCGCAGATAGTCCGTCAGGTTCGTGCCGCGCAGGTCGCAATCGTCCTGCAGTTCGTTGAAGAAGCTACGCCCCGCGCCGTTGCCGCCCTCCAGGCCCACATGGGGTTCCCGCCGGAACAACGTCGCCGCATACCAGTCGATGATCGACCCGATGTAGTTCTCATAGAACACGCGCTCCAGCCGCTCACCGTAAACCTCGGCGGGTTCCTTCTGACGCCGCAGCAGATAGTGAGACGCGTTCTGCTTCATCTGCTCGCCGCCCGTATAGAGGTCGCGGTACTTCTCCCATACCGGCCTTTGCTCGATGTACTCCGGATGTTCTGCGAACATTCGTCTCTCCTCTGTTTCCGTCAAACCCCAATTACTTCGCCAACTGAATCCGCCCTCGTCTGTGGATTACGCTGAATGTCCCGACTGCGCCGCGCGCCTCAGCAAGCGGTCTAGCCAGACCGCTGCCAAGCCCCGCTAAACCAGCCGCCCCGGCCGTTCTCCGGCACCCTCGCGTCCATGGAACTCCTGCCACATCAAGTACCCCAGCGCATCCGACATGTGCGTCCGCTTCGGATCTCGCTCCTTGTCCATCACTGTGCTGTCGGCCTTGTACTCCACTTCTTCGAAGTCCAGCAGCAGTTCCCTAGCCCGGGCACTGATCTCAATCGCCCCATCCCGCAACATCACGTTCATCAGATTCGTCCGCTCCCGCACCGCCGGATTCGCCTTCGGAACCCGGTACGTAAAGGAAACGCCGGACCGCGCAAAAGTCTCGCGGACCATCTGGTAGTCGCTCGATCCCGTCGTCTGCATCCGGTTCCCCGACGCATCGCCGTAGATCACCACGCCGCCGTGATGATCGCCATAGCGGTTCAGAAACTCCTCGCAGGCCTCCACCGTCGTGGCGCGGCGCAGCACAATCTCATCGATCACCCGCACCCGATCCCCAATCCTCTGCGCCACCACACTCGACATCGGCGTGACGTTGAAGTCGAGCGCCCACAGCAGTGGACGCCCGGCCTCCACCTCAACGTCTCTTACGTGCGCCACCCGGTCAAAGGCGTGGTAAACCAAGCCCTCCGTCTGATGCACATACTCACCCAGCACCTCTTGGGCAAAAAACTTCTCGTCGTAGCTCGACTTCAGCCTTTCGTAGAAGTCCGGGATGCGATCCAGGACAAAGCGATTCTCAAAAGCTCGCGCCAAGATAACTTCATATCCATCCACCTTTCTTTCGATCCAACGCCGCCAAACCCAATCCCGGCCCTTCGGAGTCCACACCGCAAAGCCGCACAACCTGCCCGCCAGCGGATCCCGCAACCGGGCCTCCAACTGCAGCCAGGCGCCCTCCGGGCAGTAAGTTAGCTCGTCAATCCCAAACCAGGCCAGGTTAGTCCCGCGCAGCCGGTCAAACTCCTCCACTGCGCGGAACAACACTTTGGAACCGGTGTCCGTGAACGTCAGTACTTGCTCGGCCTTATTCAGCTCAAACGGAATCCCGTTCTCGCCCAACGCCTGCAACAGCGACGCCTGCGTAGCGTCGCGCAGCATCGGATAAGTCGGAGCGCCGATCAGCCCGGAACGGCCCGGATTCAGATACGCCAGCCGGATCGTCTCCTGACACAGCGCCTGGCTTTTCCCGCTTCCGATCGGCCCCGAGAAGCCCTTGAACCGCGCCTCCGAATCGTGGAACCGCCGCTGGCTCGGCAAAGGCGAGTAGCCTATCTCCCGGGAGATTCTTTGTCGATCCATCGGATCGTGATCTCCTTCGGCCCCTCGCCCGCCATCTCGCGGTAAAGCTGCAAGAGCCGGATAAAGTCAGCCACACTCGGCTTCACTTCCTCCTTCTCAAACAACCGCGCCCGCATCCTCGTCACCAACCCCCGCACTTCCTCCGCACTGCCGATCTTGCCGCCGGCTTCTACATCAGCGCCCTCGGGTGTGGAGCAAGCTTCTGCCTGCGGCGGGACGTCAATCCCACCTCCTCCGCCACCAGTCCCACCCAAACCTGGATCTTTGGAGACATCTGCGGCGGCCGCACCCTTGGCCCCCGCCCCCTGTCCCGCCCGCCGGTTCCTCACCGGTCTCGGTTTTGGTTGGTCACTGGGAGGAGCCGGAACTTCTGCCCGCACTCCGTCCACCCCGGCCGCACCAGGAGCGTTTGCTTTGCTTGTTTTTGTCGATTTGTTCCCGCTCTCAAGTGCCATGCCCGCATCGAAAGTAGCGGGGGCACCCAGCAGGCCATCGGGAAACACGCTGTAGCGTATTGATAAGAAAAGAGAAAGAAATTACCAATCGCCGTCACAGGCGCAACCGTGCGCCATCAGGCGGTCTTTTTGATGCTGCCAAGGCGTCAATTCAACCCCAGCCGCAACCCTCTGAGCGCGGACCGCAGAAAGCCAAGCCAGCACCCAAACCGGCGTGGCATGCCAATCCATCAATTCGACTAAGCCACCTTCATCACCAGCAGTGTCATGTCATCGTGCTGCGGAGCCCCGGCAGCAAAGCGGTCAGCCCCCGCGATCAGCGCCTCAATGATCGCCTCCGGGCTCTGGCCGCGCACCGCCCCAACCGTCTCCACTAGAGCATCCTCGCCCCACTCTTCATCAGCCGGATTCATCGCCTCGCTCACCCCATCCGTAAACCCGACCAGCAAGTCCCCCGCCTCCAGCACCACCGACCCCGCCACGTACCGCGCTGGCCGGAACAGCCCCACCACCGGACCACCATCCTCCAGCCGAATCACTTCGTTCCCGCGCAGCACCACCGGCGGATTGTGGCCCCCGTTCACATAGCGCAGCGTCCGCGTCGCTGCCTCATACTGGCCGTAGAAGAACGTCGCGTACTTGTTCACCGGCGAGACGTCAAAGATCATCTGGTTGATGTTCGCCATCACCTTCGCCAGGTCCTGCTCGCCACCCAAAACCTGACCTCGCAAGCACGCCTGCAAACTCGCCATCAGCAGTGCCGAAGCCACACCCTTGCCGGAAACATCGCCAATCGCCAATCCCACACCCACTCCCGGCAGCTCCAGGAAGTCGTAGTAATCGCCGCCCACACTCAACGCCGGACGGCACTTCCCCGCATACACAATGCCTTCGACCTTTGGCCGGACCTGCGGAAACAGCCGCTCCTGCACTTCCCGCGCAATCTCCAGCTCCCGGTTGATCCGCTCTCTCTTGGCCACCTCGGCGGCCACCGCTTGGGTCAATTGGCTATGCTCCAGGGCCAGCGCCGTCTGCCCCGCCACGCTATCCAGCAGCCTCTTGTCCGATGGACTATAAGGCTCCTCATTCCGCTTCGGACCCAAGATCATCTCGCCAAACGTAGAAGCCTTGCCCTTCAACGGAACCTTCAGCTCGGAGGCACCCGGAGCACCGGTTTCATAAGCCATCTCCAGCCCGCCGGGTCCCGCCAGCATCATCGTCACGTGGTCCACATGCAGCGTCTCCCGCACCACGTCCGCCACCCGCTTCACCAATGGCTTGGCCTCGACATAGCTCGACACACTCTCGCCCAGTTCCGTCAACACCCGCTCCGCGTCCACCGCTTCCCGGAAGAACCGCCGGTCAATCCACACCCGCAACTTGTCCAGCGCCACCCTCGACCACGCCACCACACCCATCGCCAGTGCCAGCGCCTGCAACCTCTTGGGCCGATTCGCCGCCGGGTCCAGAATCACATCACCGGCCAGCCAGATCGCCAGGAACATGATCAGCACCTGCAGCACGATCAGCCCGCGCCGTGCCAGTGCATACTGCAACCCCTGCCGGACGACCACCCGTACATCCAGCGCCTTCTCCACCACAATCACGTACGCCATCGTGGCGGGAAACAGAAACATCAACGCCAGTACCGGCGCAATCACCCACAGCGGAAACGCCGTCGCACTGGCAAACGGATTGCGGTTCAAGAGCTGCCCCGTCACAATCGTGGCGAACACCGGCAGCAGCGCCACATACATACCCCAGCGCAATAGCTTCAGCCGCCGTCGCGCGTCCGGGTTCTTCTCCGTCCCATTCCGGAACCCCATCACCGCAAAAAACGTACCCACCCCAATGGACGAGAGCCAGAATCCCCAATTCACCCGCCGCCCATAGATCGCGGCCAAGTCCGCCACAAAACTCAAATCCTCCGCATTGCGGTAGGCCAGTAATCCGGCCACGACCGAATGGAGCAGAATCGGAGCCAGCAACAGCCACTTGATCCACGGGCGTCTCCGCTCCACCGGAACGGGCCCCGGAAAGTACCAGGCAAACAACGCCATCGCCGCGCCCCAAAACGACGAGATCATCATCGGGTACACCGCGATAAAGCCACCCATCCAACCCGGCACCAGCCCCACCGGCGAATCACCGACGGCGCTCAACATCGCAAACGTCCACAGCATCAGCAGCAAGGTCCAGGCGTTGCGGTCACCCGGACGGATGGCAGCCACCAGAAATCCGGTCAGTAGGCAGAACACCGGCGTCAGGATGCCTGAGACCACAATCAGCACCGTACCCGCCGCCACCGGTGCCCGCGGCTCAAACACCACCTTCACCGCGCCCTCTCGCGGGCCCGAGTCACCCTCCCACCGCAAGGCCAACGATCCGCCAGGGCTCATTCCGGCATACGCGCGATCCAGGTCATGCCACCCCCGATAAGCAGTCCCGGCCACCTCGACCACCCGGTCACCGACCTTCAGCCCCACCTCCGCCGCCTCCGGCTGCACCCGCGACACCACATTCGTCCCACCCGTCATCCGGAATGGCTGCCGCAACACCGGCCCGTCACCAAACTCATCCTGGATCAGGTTCCACGACAGCAACCCTTGATACCCAAAGGCCACCATGCCTAGCGCCAACAGCAGCAACCGTAATCTCACGTGTCCCCCCATCCGATAAACTCGAATAGTACCCCATGCCCCTTGCTTCCATCCCGGAAGCGGTCGAGCTCTTCCGCCAAGGCCAGATGCTCATCGTCGTCGATGACGAAGACCGCGAAAATGAAGGTGATCTCACCCTCGCCGCCGAACTGATAACCCCTGAAGCCATCAACTTCATGGCCACCCACGGCCGTGGACTCATCTGCCTGGCCCTCGACCCCGCCCTCTGCGACCGGCTCGACCTCCCCCTGGTCACCCAGCGCAACACCTCCAACTTCGGCACCAACTTCACCGTTTCCGTCGACGCCCGCTTCGGCATCAGCACCGGCATCTCCGCCTCAGATCGCGCCCACACCATCCTCACGGCCATGAAGCCCGAAGCGACCGCCGATGACCTGGCACGCCCCGGCCACATGTTCCCCCTCCGTGCGCGAGAAGGGGGCGTCCTCGTCCGCTCCGGCCAAACCGAAGCCGCAGTGGACCTCGCCCGCCTGTCCGGACTCCGCCCCGGCGGCGTCATCTGCGAGATCATGAACCCGGACGGCACCATGGCCCGCCTGCCGCAACTCCGTGAGTTCGCCGTCCAGCACGGTCTGAAAATCATCTCCGTCGCTGATCTAATCAGATACCGTCTCTCCCACGAAAGCCTGATCCGACGAACCGGCGAATCCACCCTCCGAAACGAGTTTGGCGAGTTCCGAGCCGTCTCTTATCTCAGCTCCGTCGATCAACGGACCCACACTGCCCTAGTGCTCGATCACCCCGCCGCCCGGGACAACGCCCTCGTCCGCGTCCATCGCAGTGACGGCGATCTGCTCAACGCCCTCTCCGCCGACCCCACCGTCCGCGGCGCCCTCAGCCAGATCGCGGCAGCCGGCGCCGGCGCGCTCATCTTCCTCCAGACCCGGCAACCGTCCCTTCCCCGCCCTCTGCAACATGAGGCAGGCATCGGAGCTCAAATCCTGGTAGACCTCGGCCTCCGCCGCATCCGCCTCCTGACCAACCACCCCCGCAAGGTCGTCGGCCTGGAAGGCTTCGGCATCGAGATAATCGAGCAAGTCCCCATCCCCAGCTAGTCCCCGAAGAGTTAGCCCGACAGAGTGCCCATAAAAATCCCCAGCGCTTCAAACAAAAGCCGCAGCCGTACCGAGCCGCGACCAGCAGGAGCGGTCTGCCGAACCCTTTTCCGCAGCTTCCAGGTTTATTGGTGGCAATCCTGCAACAGCCCAGAATCCCGACTGTTTTCTAATTCGGCGATAGCGGCCCAACTAAAAGTACCGATCCGACCGTCATCGGCCCCCCCAGTACCCCTAGTTGCCATCCCCTTCGCCAAACGCATCAATCGGGTTCTCGAACTTAGTGAACTGATGCATAAACAGCAACGGCACCTTGCCCACTGGACCGTTACGCTGCTTGGCGATGATCAGCTCCGCTTGCCCCTTCAGGTCTTCCCGATCCTGCTTGTAGTACTCCTCGCGGAACACAAAACAGACAATGTCGGCATCCTGCTCAATGGAGCCTGATTCGCGCAGATCGCTCAATTGCGGACGATGGTCCCCCGGCCGGGATTCGGTCGCACGACTCAACTGGCTCAGCACCAGCATCGGCACATTCAGTTCCTTCGACAGCAGCTTAAATCCGCGCGACAGCGAGCTCACTTCCTGGTTCCGGTTCTCATGCCGCCCCCGCGCCGTCATTAGCTGCAGGTAGTCGACAATCACCAATCCCAGCCCGTGCTCCGCCTGCAAACGCCGCAGCTTCGCATGCATGTCCATGATGTTGGCCCCAGCCGAATCATCGATGAACAAAGGCGCTTCCACCAGATCGGTGGCCGCCGACATCAGCCGCCGCCGCTCCTCGACGCCCAGAAACCCGGCGCGAAACTTCGACTGATCCACCCGTCCCGACGAGCAGATCATACGCGTCAGCAGGCTCTCCTTCGACATTTCGAGGGAAAACACCGCCACCGCCTGCGGGTTCTTCTTGTTCGTGGCAATGTGCTGACCAATATTCAAAGCCAGCGCCGTCTTGCCCATCGCGGGGCGCGCGGCAAGAATAATCAGTTCTCCGCCCCGCAATCCACCCGTCATCTCATCAAACTTGATCAGCCCGGTGGACACGCCCTTCAATCGCGTTCCTGGATCCAGCAGCGAGTCCAACCCACCGTCAAACTCGTCAATGATCTGCCCCGGCCGAACCAGCGTGTCCCGCGACGACGCACCAGATATGCGGAGCAGCGCGTCTTCGGTGTCCCCCAGAATCTGCTCCGGGTCTTCCTGCTGCAGGAAGCAGCGATCCATCGCCTGCTGCGAGGTGAAAATGATCTTCCGCAGCAGCGCCTTCTGCAAGACAATCCGGACGTAGGATTCCAGATCATAGATCTGCGGCAACCCCTCGTCCAGCGAGACCAGATAGCTCAGCCCGCCAACGGATTCCAGCTGTCCCTTTTTGTTCAGCTCCTCGGCCAGCGTCACCCGGTCCACCCGGTCGCCCCGCTCAAAGATCTCGCCCATCGCCAGATAAACCCGGCGGTTGGATTCGAGCGAAAAGTCCCCTTCCTGCAACTGCCCGGCCACCGAGACGTAACTCTCCGGCTCCAGCAGAATCGACCCCAAGACCAGTCGCTCCGCATCCAAATTGGCCGGAAGGCCACGCTCATAACCGGTCGCCGACGCATTCATCATCGTTTCTTACGTTACGGTCACAGTCCGGCTACCGCAAGTCGGAGCAGCCTTTATCTGTGGGGAACCACCCCTCACCGCCAGCCGCAGCAAAGTCTCGCCACTGGATCACCTGGCGACCGTTTTCCACATTCCTTCCTCAGACAAATCACAACCGGAATGTTTTGGTTTCCCATCCGCCCCCGCCCGCTGCCGACACCGCCTCCGATTCGCTACCCTGAAACAATGTTTCGCGCGCTCGGCCTTGCCGTTCTCACTCTGCTCCCGTGTCTGGCCCAAACCCAGAAGGGCTCATCCGACAAATTTGGCCAACTGGGCACCATGTTGCCCACCCCGAACGAATACCGCACCGCCTCCGGCGCGCCCGGCCACCGTTACTGGCAGCAAAAGGTCGACTACGTCATCTCAGTGGAGCTCGACGACGAAAAGCAGCGGATCATCGGCACCGAAAAGATTACCTACAAGAACAACTCGCCCGATACCCTCAGCTATCTGTGGCTCCAGCTGGACCAGAACCTCTTCTCGCCCGATTCCATCACCCGGTCCACCCAGACCATGTCGGACCTGACCAATCTCCCCTACCGGATGCTCGAACAGCTCAAGTTCGCCCCCACCTTCGATGGCGGCTACAAGATCAAAGCCGTCAAGAATGCCGGCGGCGACGGCATGAAGTACACCATCCAAAACACCATGATGCGTGTCGATCTGCCCCGTGACCTGCCACCCGGCGGCACCGTCGAATTTGGCATCGACTGGGAGTACAACATCAACCCCTCCAAGAAACTGGGCGGCCGCAGCGGTGCCGAGTTCTTCGAAAAGGACGGCAACTGGATCTACTGCATCGCCCAATGGTTCCCGCGCCTGGCCGCCTACTATGACGCCCAAGGCTGGCAGCACAAACAGTATCTCGGTGCCGGCGAATTCACCCTCGAGTTCGGCGACTACAAGGTCCGCATCACCACGCCCGATGACCACGTGCTCCTCGCCACCGGCGTCTTGCAGAACCCCAAGGACGTTCTCTCCGCCACCCAGATCGCCCGCCTGAAGCAGGCCGAGACGGCAAAATCACCGGTCATGATCGTGTCGCCCGACGAAGCCAAAGCGGCTGAATCATCGAAGCCCAAGGGCAAGAAGACCTGGATCTACCACGCCGAAAACGTCCGCGATTTCGGCTTCGCTTCCTCCCGCAAGTTCATCTGGGACGCACAAGGCCACATGGTGGAAGGCAAGCGCGTCATGGCCATGTCGCTCTACCCCAAGGAAGGCAATCCCCTCTGGGAGAAGTACTCCACCGCCGCCATCATCCACACCCTCAACGTCTACGGCAAGTACTCGTTCGCCTACCCCTACCCCACTGCGATTTCGGTGAACGGCGTCGTCAACGGCGGCATGGAATACCCCATGATCTGCTTCAACGGACCCCGTCCCCTCGAAGACGGCACCTACGCCGCCCGCACCAAGTACGGCCTCATCACCGTCATCATCCACGAAGTGGGCCACAACTTCTTCCCCATGATCGTCAACTCCGACGAGCGCCAGTGGACCTGGATGGATGAGGGCATGAACACCTTCCTCCAGTACCTGTCCGAGCAGGAGTGGGAGGCCAACTATCCCTCCCAGGACGCCGAACCCAAAGACATCGTCGGCTACATGACCGGCCCCATGCACGACTCCATCATGACCAACTCCGAGTCCGTGCAAAACCTGTTCGCCAACGCCTACCAGAAGACCGCCACCGGCCTCAACATCATGCGCGAAACCATCCTCGGCCGCGAGCAGTTCGATTTCGCCTTCCGCGAATTCAGCCGCCGCTGGAAGTTCAAGCGCCCCACCCCGGCCGACTTCTTCCGCACCATGGAGGACGCAACCGGCGTCGATCTCGATTGGTTCTGGCGTGGCTGGTTCTATTCCACTGACCGTACCGACATCTCCATCGACAACGTCCGGATGTACCGGATGGGCACCAAGAATCCCGAGATCGAAAAGCCGGTCAGCAAACGGCTGAAGGACGAAGTGCCGGAAACGCTCTCCGCCCAGCGCAACAAGTCTCTGCCCAAGTTGCTCGACGCCAACCCGGCCTTGAAGGACTTCTACAACTCCTACGACGAATCGGCCGTCACCGACAAGGACAAGGACGACTACAAGAAGTTCCTGGCCGGTCTCGATGACACCGAAAAGAAGCTGCTCGAAAACGGCGACAACTTCTACCTCCTCGACCTCAAAAATCTCGGTGGACTGGTCATGCCCGTCATCCTCTCCTTTGAGTACACCGACGGCACCAAAGACGAAATGCGCATCCCCGCCGAAATCTGGCGCCGCAACAACGCCGCCGTCTCCAAACTGGTCATTACTCCCAAGGAGATCAAGCAGATCGTGCTCGACCCCCACCTGGAAACCGCCGACACGGATCTAGCCAACAACTACTTCCCGCGCCGTCCCGTGAAGCGCCAGTTTGAGCTCTTCAAACAGTCGCGCCCCAAGAACCCGATGCAGGATGCCGCCCCCAAGCCAGCCGCCCCATCCACCGGTGCCCCCCAACAATAGGGAGCCAAACCGAAAATGGCCTGCTGAAGAAGCGCGAATGCGTCAACCAACCGCTGCCCCATACCGAGCCGCGACGGCAACGGAGCGGTCTACCGCCAGCCGCAATCAGCAGGCCCGCCCTGCCCCCTTTCGGGACCACGGCTGCGTGCGTCGCATAGCCCAACAGGCCATAACGATCATGGCACTGGCTGGTCTCTGCCTACCCCTCTCCACCAGCCCCGTAGCGGCCCACACCTTCCACTCCTCCATCGCGCAACTCGACTACATCACGGCCAAGAAAAAGTTTGAGGTCATCATCTGGATCCACGCCGATGACCTGGAGCGCCTGCTCAAAGACCGGCACGGCCCCGCCACCACGCTCGACAAGCCAAAGGAAGCCGAACGCCTCGTGCAGGACTACCTGAAAACTCACTTCGAACTCCGCACCCCCCAAGGCAAACTCCTGCCGCACCACTGGGTCGGCCTGGAAGTCCGCACCCACTTCGTCGCCGCCTACCTTGAGATCCCCTGGGCGGAAGGCATCGCCGACCTCCAACTCACCAACCGCATCCTGCTGGCGGAATTAGCCGACCAGGTAAACGTAGTGAAAGTAAAGCAAGACTCCGCCGACCGCCGCGACCTGGAATTCAACCACCGCGGCGCCCCCGCCACCCAACCCCTCCTAAGCCTCACCCCCCGTTAACCAGCCCCGCCCCCACCCGAGCATTGCTGTTGCATTCGCAACCCAAATCAGCGATACTAGGAGTTTGCCACCAGCGGCCCCACTCGGAGCCGCGACACATGCGGATGTGGCGGAATTGGCAGACGCGCTAGATTCAGGTTCTAGTTCTCGCAAGGGAGTGGAGGTTCAAGTCCTCTCATCCGCACCAATAACATCAATAGATTACAGCGATAGAGCGACCCTCCAGGGTCGCTTTTTTCGTTGCATGGTGGCGGAGATGGAGTCAATCGGGTCCGGCAGGGCGCTTCTGACACGATCTCCAGCACTCTCGTTCTTCCCGGTTCTTGCCTCCTGCTAGGCGAACCCTCGCCACCCCGCGCGTTGCCCCTGAAAACAACCCAGTGCGTCAATATGGCGGGCTTCTGCGTTCTTCGCTCCGCTTGTAATATTACATGCTACCCTTGCAATGAGGCCATATGGCGGACGTGTTACGGTGGCGAAAGCGAAACGGGCTAACGCAGGTGGCTGCGGCGTCTTTGCTTGGGGTGTCTCAGCCCTATCTGTCACTTCTCGAAAAGGGGGCGCGGCCTTTGACGGCGGCGCTGCGTAACCGGATGAAGGCCGACCGTGGACACGGTGAGCCCCTCCCTTTCGATCAACGCTCGTCGGACAATCTCTTCCGCGCTCAGTTGAGCAGCCTTGGCTATCCGGACTTTGCTCACGTTGAGAAGGCAAGGCGCAAACCCCGGCCGGACGGTCTACTGATGGCGGTCCTCGCCCAACCGGACGCTGACGCGCGCGTGGTTGAGGCCCTACCCTGGCTTGTGACGGCATTCGAGGATCAACTCGACTTCGGCTCGATGGTGCGTCAAGCCAAACTTCAAGATCTGCAGAATCGATTGGGCTTCCTGCTGCAAGTTGCTGGCGTCGATACGCCCGGCGGACTGTTGGCCGTCCGCGAACTCGACCGGGCGCGCCTGCTTCGTGAGGACACTCTCTGTTGGGATTCCATGCCAGCGGCGACGCGCGAATGGATGCGCGCGAATCGGAGCCCGCTAGCCGAGCATTGGAACGTGTTAACCAGCAGCGCCACCCGCGCGGCCAAGACACCACGCACCACATTCTAACGAGTGCGCACTTGGCACACGCCAACGGACGCCCCAACCGCAGCCCGCTACAATGGTGGGTACACATGATTCCGGACTTCATACCTGAAGGCCTCACCTTTGATGACATCCTTCTGCAGCCCGCCTACAGCGCGGTATTGCCCACCGAGACCGACACGCGGACCTGGTTTACCCGCAAGGTCCCGCTAAATATCCCGCTCACCAGCGCAGCCATGGATACGGTCACCGAAGCCCATCTGGCCATCGCTTTGGCGCAGCAGGGCGGCATTGGCGTCATCCATCGCAACATGAGCATTGCCAAGCAGGCCGAAGAGGTGGACCGCGTCAAGCGTTCGGAATCGGGCATGATTGTTGACCCGGTCACAATGCACCCGGAGCAACCGATCCGTGACGCGCTGTCCGTCATGTCCCGCTTCCGCATCTCCGGCGTACCGGTGGTGAAGGACGGCAAGCTGGTGGGCATTCTCACCAATCGTGATCTGCGGTTTGAAACCGACTACGATCAGCCGATCTCCAACCGCATGACCAAGGAGAACCTGATCACGGTTCCCGTCGGTACGACGCTGGAAGAAGCGGAGCGCAAGCTGCACCGCCATCGCGTCGAAAAGCTGCTGGTGGTGGATGAGGCCTATAACCTCAAGGGCCTGATCACGGTCAAGGACATCCAGAAGAAGTTAAAGTATCCCAACGCCGCCAAGGATGAGCAGGGACGCCTCCGGTGCGCCGCCGCCCTCGGCACCACCGGTGACTTCCTCGAACGCGCCCAGGAGCTTTACCGCCGCAAGGTAGACGTGCTGTGCGTTGATTCCGCGCACGGCCACTCGGAACGCGTGCTGGAAGCGGTACGTCAGGTAAAGAAGGCATTGCCGGACGTGCAGCTGATGGCGGGCAATGTGGCCACCTACCAGGGCGCGAAGGACTTGATCGATTTGGGCGTCGATGGCGTCAAGGTAGGCATCGGGCCCGGCTCCATCTGCACCACCCGCGTCGTCTCCGGCGCTGGCGTCCCACAGATTACTGCGGTGGCGGAAGCCTGCAAGGCCACCCGCCCAGCGGGTGTCCCGCTGATCTCCGATGGCGGCGTGAAGTTTTCGGGCGACATCACCAAGGCGATTGCAGCCGGCGCGGATTGCGTCATGATCGGCTCCTTGCTGGCCGGCACCGATGAGAGCCCGGGCGAAACGATTATCTATCAGGGCCGCACCTTCAAGAGCTAGCGCGGCATGGGCTCCCTGGGCGCGATGTCCACCGGCACCTCCAGCGACCGTTACGCGCAGGAAGGCACTTCCGGTGGCAAGCTGGTGCCCGAGGGGATCGAAGGCCGCGTGCCATCCAAGGGTCCGTTATCAGACTGGGTGTTTCAGCTGGTTGGTGGTCTACGCGCTGGCATGGGCTATTGTGGCGCCAAGACGATTCCTGAGATGCAGGAGAAGGCCCGCTTCCTCCGCATCACCGCCGCCGGCCTGCGTGAAAGCCATGCCCACGACGTCATCATTACCAAGGAAGCCCCCAACTACCGCCTGGAATAGGGGCGTCATTCTGAATTGGCGCTGAATTCCCCGCCCGCAACACGCACCTTGAGTGGCGTGCCTGCGGGCGGTGCTTTTTTCACCACCACACCGCCCGGTCCTTGCACAATGGCGTAGCCCCGGTCCAGCACGCGCGATGGGTTCATTTGCGTGAGTCCAGCCGACAACTGGTCCAAGCGTGGACGCTTCTCGGTCAGAATCTCCCGCATGGCCATCACCGAATTCGTTCTCACCGCTTCCAGTCGGCTTGAGGCGGCGGTAAGCTGTGCCTTCACTAGCGCCGCAGCCCGGTTCTCAAACTGCTCCAGCCGTCCGCCCGCGGTCTGCAATTTCAGCCGCAGGTCACCGCGACGAAGGCGGGAATCCAGGTCGTCCATGCGTTGCGCCAATCGGTTCAAGCGCAGTTGGATCATCAGCCGCGCTCGGCCCGCCACTTGCCGGTTCAACCGCTCCCCGGCGCGGGTCAACACTTGGCCCATGCCGCGTTCCAGACGAATCGTGTCGCGGCGTAACCGCTCCGGCAGCGCCGCCCACTGCTGCGTAACGATCTCGGCGGCGGCTGACGGTGTCGGAGCCCGCAAGTCTGCCACGAAATCAGCAATCGTGAAATCCGTCTCGTGACCCACAGCTGAAACCACTGGCACCGGAGACGCGGCGATGGCGCGGGCCACCGCCTCTTCATTAAAGGTCCACAGATCCTCCAGCGATCCCCCGCCCCGGCCCACGATGATCACTTCCGCCCAGCCACTATCGGCAAAGTAGTCGATCCCCCGGCACACCTGCTCAGTCGAGCCTTCGCCCTGCACCAAAGCCGGATAGAGCCGGATGGCCACACCCGGTGCGCGGCGGCTCAAGATGTTGATCAGGTCCTGGATCGCGGCGCCGGTGGGCGAAGTGACAATACCGATCCGCTGCGGATAGTCGGGCAGAGGGCGGCGGCGCGCCGGGTCAAACAGACCTTCCCGCGCCAGCTTCTTCTTCAACGCTTCAAACGCCGCCTGCAACGCGCCCAGCCCGCGCGGCTCCAGCGCATCAACGATCAGCTGATACTCACCTCGCGCGGCATAGACCTCCACCCGGCCTCGCGCCAGCACGGCCATGCCTTCGGTGGGTTTCACCCGCAGCCGCAGAGCAGACATCTTGAAGCAGGCACACTTCAGCTGCGCGTTCTCGTCCTTCAGCGTGAAGTACCAGTGCCCACTGGCCGCCTGCCGGACCCCGGAAATCTCGCCCGAGATCCAGACGTCCGGGAATTCGTTCAGCAGCAGTTGCGTCACGCGGTCCGTAAAGTCGCTGACACTGTAGGTGCGCTGCGGATTGTCCCAGGAGAGGTTCAGTTGGCCCAACTCGTATCAAAGCACAGGTCCGGACCCGTCAACACTGCCTCGGGGTGGCATTGCGTCCGG
>JAPKYX010000216.1 GCA_026394075.1 Acidobacteriota bacterium | reverse complement strand
CTGGATGCTGGCCATCTCCGTCTTTCTAAATTACGTCGATCGCGGCGCGCTGGGAATTGCGATGCCGCGGATGAAGACCGAACTCACGCTGAACGCCGAAAATCTCGGCCTGTTGGCGTCCGCCTTTTTCTGGACCTACGCACTGCTGCAAGTACCCGCCGGGTGGCTGGTGGACCGTTTTGATGTGAAGTGGGTGCTGGGCATCGGCTTCGCCATCTGGACCCTCGCCACCGGCTTAACCGGCTTAGCCACCAGCTTCGCCGGGCTACTGGGTTTGCGTCTATTGTTGGGCATCGGCGAAAGCGTCGCCTACCCGGCCTATTCCCGCATCATCGCCACGCGCTTCCCGCCCGAGAAGCGGGGCATGCCGAATGCGTTGATCGATGCGTTCTCCAAGATGGGCCCGGCATTGTCGACACTGTTGGGCGGCCTGATGGTGGCGCAGTTTGGCTGGCGGTTCTTGTTCATCGCCATGGGCCTGGGTGGCTTGGTCTGGCTGGCTCCGTGGCTGATCTGGCGCTCCAAGGAACAGCACGATACGCCGCAAGTGGTAGAGGCCAGCGTCGGCTTCCTCACCATCCTCAGCAAGCGCGAATGCTGGGGCACGTTCTTCGGCCTGTTTGCGCTGAACTACGCCTGGTACTTCCTGATCTTCTGGTTCCCGTCGTATCTGGTGGACCAACGCCACTATTCGCAGGAACGGATGGCGGTGATGGGTTCCGTGCCGTTCTGGCTGCTGGGCGCTTCCAGCATGATCACCGGCTGGCTGTCGGACCGGCTGATCAGCAAAGGGCATTCCGCCACGCTGATCCGCAAGAGCTTCATGTGCGGTGGCCTCTACGGCGTCGCGGTCCTGATGCTGTTTGCCACGCATCCTGACCCGACCGTGGCCCTGGGTGTGGTCATGCTGGCCGGCATCTCGATGGGCTTTGCGTCGTCGAACAACTGGGCCATCACGCAAACGCTGGCCGGACGCCCGGCGGCGGGACGCTGGACGGGCCTCCAGAATGGTTTTGGCAACATGGCGGGTGCGGTGGGCACTTGGCTGACCGGCTTCGTCATCAACAAGACGGATTCTTATGTGGTGCCGTTCGCGGTCACCGCCGGCATCCTGGTGGTGGGGACGACCATCTACTTGCTACTGATCCCGCGCGTCGAGCCGATCAACTGGGGCGCTCAGCAGCCAGAAGCAGCGACTGGCCAAGGGGCAGATTGACACCCGCCGCAATCAGCGGCGCTTCCAGCTTCAGCGGCACTTCCAGCAGCTGGTTCAGCCACGGGGTAACGGGCTCCACACCGCTCGCCGGCGCGGCGCCCGTCAATGGCTCCCAAACCCGGAACTTGAAGGCGGCCACGGGCAGCAGCAGCGAATTCAGATACGTGGTCCGCAGCACGCGCAATCCCGCTTGCTCGCACAGCCAACGCAAGCGAGCATCGGTGTAGCGCTGGCGCTCCTCGACAAACATCGAATGGCGGCTGCGTAGCCAGGAGAAAGCCGAGGTCCGCAGCAGCAGCGGAGCGCCCGGTTTCAAGATGCGTGCGAACTGCTGGAACGCCTGCTCATCTTCGCCGGGGACCAGGTGCGCAATCACATCCAGCGACACCACCGCGTCAAACGATCGCCCGGCAAAGGGCAGGTGGCGCAGGTCCGCCTGGGTCTTGCGGCCCAGCCGGCAGAAGCTCAACCCGGCGTGGCTCAGATCAGCCGGAAACATGCGCCACTGGAAGTGCTGCTCCATGCGCTCCGACATGTACCCGGTGCCGCAACCAGCTTCCAGCACTTGGGCCCCGGCCCGTGGCGCGTAGGGGGCAGCAAAGCGCCAAAAGATGCGCTCCATGCCGCGATACCACCACAGGTCCCGCTCAGAGGCCGCGATGTTGGCGAACTCGGCCGGGTTCATACCGCGCTCACCTCGCCGCGCCGGCGACGGCCCGGTGGCGGACATAGTAGGCCAGCGCCTCGCGCATTCCCTGCTCCAGGCTCACTTGCGGAGCCCAGCCGGTCGTGGCCCGGAACAGCGTCGAATCCGTGTAGTAGCTGCCAATGTCGATCGCCTGGCGCTCGGCGGGAAAAGGCACCCGCTTAGGCTCCGGCAATCCGGCCACTCCGGCGGAAATCGCCGCAATCTGGCGCAGCGAGAGCACCTCACCACCACCGACATTGAAGGCCCGGACGCTGCTCTCCATCAGACCCGCGTGCAGAAACGCACTCACGCAATCGCTGACGTACAGCGGGTCCCGCAGCTGCTCGCCGTCGCCATAAACGGCCAGTGGCAAGCCCTCCGCCATCCGCTTCAGGAAGACGCTCAAGAAGCCTTGATTCATCGCCGTAAACGACATGCGCGGACCGTACACGTTGGTCAGACGCAGGACAATCGCGTCCAACCCGCCCTTCCGCGAAAGCATCAGGTGATACTGCGAGGCGGCGTACTTGTGCACACCGTTGTAGTCCACCGGGTTGACAGGGTGCTGCTCATCCACCGGCAAATACTCCGGGACGCCGAACACTTGACGCGTGGACGCATAGACCACGCGGACCCCAGGCCGCCACTCCCGGCAGGCCTCCAGGAATCGCAGATGGTCGCGCGTGTTCAGGTCCAGATCGCGCTCCGGATTCAGCATGCTTTGGATATGGCTGATCTCGCCCGCGATGTTGAAGATCACGTCGGCGTTCATGATGTGGTCGCGCAAGCGTTGCACCTGCCCAATATTGGCGTAGACCACCTGAATGCCGGAGGAGGCAGGAATGTTCGCGGGGTCGCCACCGCAGCCCGGTACGCATGGGTCAACCACCGTGACCTCCGCACCTTCCGCCGCCAACTGCAAAGCCAAATTGCTACCGATGAAGCCCAATCCCCCCGTTACGAGGACTCGGCAATTCTTGTAACGCACTTAATAAAAGCTTCGCACCCTCGCCACCACTTCGTCGAGGTCCGCGTCACTTAAATAAGCATGCAGCGGCAGCGATATGATCTCGCGAGCGGCCCGTTCCGCGTGCGGCAGGTCGCCGCGCTTCATGCCCGCATCACGAAAAGCTGGATGCAGATGCAACGGCCGGGGATAGTGGATGCCGCTCGCAATGCCGTGCTCGCTCAGGTGTTGCCGAAGCTGGTCCCGCCGCTTGGCCCGTACAACATACAGATGCGCCACACTGCCCGCCACCCGGGCCAGCGGACGCACGCCATCACACTCGGCCAGCGCCGCGTCGTAGCGCTCCGCCAATTGCCGCCGCCGCTGGTTCCAGCCTGCAAGGCACGGCAGAAAAGCCCGCAGATAGCAGGCCTGGATCTCATCCAATCGCGAGTTGATGCCCTCCACATGGGCCACCTGATCATTGCGGCGGCCGCCATCACGGATCTCGCGTAACCGCTGGGCCAGTCGCGGGTCATCGGTGACAATCGCTCCACCATCGCCCAACGCGCCCAGATTCTTGGTCGGATAGAAACTATAGGCCCGCAAGCCGCACAGAGGCGCACCGTGGGCCTGGCAAGCATCCTGCAGGATCGGCACCCGCACGCCCCGCAGCTTCTCGAGATCCAGCGGTTGCCCATAGAGATGCACCGGCACGATCGCCGCCGTCGTCCGCGTCACCCGGCGGCGGGCGTCATCCAGATCCATCAGCAGCGTCTCAGGATCGACATCAGCGAACACCGGCCTCAATCCCGCGGCCCGAATGGCCACTCCGGTAAACGGAGCCGTCATCGCACTGGTCAGCACATCACCGGTCACCCGCAGCGCCCGCAACGCCACCGTGATCGCATCGCTGCCGGAAGCGACCCCCACCGCTTCCTTGGCCCCCATGGCGGCGGCGAACTCCTGCTCAAACGCCGCCACCTGCGGACCCAGAATGTAGTGGGACCGCCGGTGCATCTCCGCCAGATGCGCCTGCCAAACAGGCTCCGTCTCCGCCAGCGCGGCGGCTAGATTGGCGAGCGGTATCCGAATTGGACGTGGATCCATAAGCGCAAAAGTTGAAAAAACGTAGTCGCCAGCGAGCGGAGGCGGAAGAACTGGCTCTTGCCGTGCTGCCGGGCGTAGTGGTGGACACCCACCTCAACCACACCACAGCCCGTCAGTTCCAGCTTACGGACTAGTTCCACGCAGATGGTGCCGCTGGTCGACGTCAAGCCGATCCGCTCCACCAAATGCCGCCGCACCAGGCGGAAGTCACAATCGACATCCCGGAGATGGATGCCGAACAGCGCCCGGGCAAAACTATTGTAGATGCTGCCGATCACGATGCGATGCTGCGGGTCGTTGCGTTCCAGTTTGTAGCCATTCACCAAGCCCACGCCCTCGCCCATCCGCTCCAGCAACTTCGGCAGCTCGCTCACATCATACTGGCCATCGCCGTCGGTGTAAAAGACCAATTCCTTGGTCGCCGCCGCGAAGCCGCTCCGCAGAGCACCGCCGTAGCCACGGTTCTGCGGATGTGTCACGATCCGCAGTTGAGAGCCATACTGCTGCTGCAATTGGAGCAGCACGTCGCCAGTATTGTCCTGGCTGCCGTCGTTCACCGCAATCACTTCAAAATCGCGGCCGCAGGCCCGCAACACATCAAACGTCTTGCCGATCAACGCCGGAAGTGACGGAGCGTCATTGTAGGCCGGGAAGAAAGCGCTAATGCTCTCCATCGGAGCGGTGCTTACAGACCCTTCCGGCGCACAACCACCAGGGTCACATCGTCCGCCGGTGCCGTACCCGCGGCCCACTCCGCCACTTCGCGGTTGATGGCATCGATCATCTCGGTGGCTGGCAGCTTGGCACTGCGCTGAATCGCGGCGGCCAGCCGGTCTTCGCCAAACTCCTCGTCCGTACCCGCCTTGACGCCTTCCGTGACGCCGTCGCTGAACAGCACCAGCACATCGCCGGGATCGAGTTGTGTGCGCCGTTCCGAGTATTGCGCCTTCGGCAGAATCCCCAGAATCATGCCGCCGCCCTCCAGCGTCTCAACATCGCCATTGGCCCGCACCAGCAGCGGCGGATTATGGCCCGCATTGCAATACACTGTTTCGCCCGTCGTGGGCTCCAGCACGGCCATAAAGAAGGTGATGAAGCGGTTGGACGGGCAAGTGGACGTGATGACGCGATTGAGCCGTGTCACCATGCTGGCCAGATCCGGAGCATCTTCCACCAACACCTGCACGCGCGCCTGGAGACTGGACATCAGCAGCGCCGCGGGCATGCCTTTACCCGCCACGTCCGCCACGATGATCGCCACCCGGCCGTCGGGATAAGGCAGGAAATCGTAGTAGTCGCCGCCCACCGTGCGGCAGGGGACGTTGTAGCCCGCCAGGTCAATACCGGGCACAACCGGGGGCCGCGAGGGAAGCAGGCCGCGTTGGATGTCACCCGCGGCCTTCATGTCACCCTCCACCTCGGCCGCCCGCGCCGCTTCGATGCGCACGGCCGCGATGTTGGCCATCATCGTGATCATGTTCAGATCTTCCTTCGTAAACTCCTTCAACAGCGAGGAGTCCAGGTAGAGCAGGCCGATCACGTTCTGGTCGTTGGTCTGCAACGGCACGGCCATGAAGCTCCGGACCAGGTTGTCCACAATCGACTGTGATCCGCGGACGGCGGCATCCAGCGACGTATCGCGGACCAGCAAAGACTGCCGATCCCGCATCACCCTTTCGCGCACCGTGGAGCTGATCCGGAACGCATCGCCGCGCGTTTCCCTGACCACCAGATTCTCGCTCTGGTCAAACGTCATCAGCACGCCGCGTGAGGCGCCCGCGGCCAGCATTGACTGGTCCATCACCATGCGGAACAGGTCCGTCAACGGCAGGTGCGCGGCCAGCATCGCGCTCACTTGGCCCAGCGTCTGGGTATAGCGCTGCTGCTCAGTCAACGATACGGCTGGACGTGGCGTGCCGCCGGGAGTGGAATCGGAGGTGATCTTCTTGTCGTTCCGGTAAAGGCCATCCAGCGACGTGATCACGGTGGACGACGAGGGCGTGTCCATGCCGCCATCGACAAACACGACGGTTTCGTGGCTGACGCTGGGCGCCGGGTCGGCGAAAGTGATCACCAGGTGCCCCGCACTGACGCGGTCGCCCGGCTCAATACTCGTCGGCCCCGAAATCCGGATGCCGTTCACCAGGGTGCCGTTTTTGGAATTCTGGTCATGGACCACCCATTCGCGGCCGTTCTTCTCGATCGCCATGTGGCGGCGCGATAGGCCATGATCATCCGGGTACGCCAAGTCGTTGTCGCCGGAGCGCCCCAGGGTGATTCGGTCTTTGTCCAGTTTCAGAGTCCGCGACGAACCATCGCTGCTGCTGATCACAATTTCGGGAGCCATGAGTATTACACTACTTTAACCGCATGCTGGCGGCGAAGCACCCTCTAAATGCTGCTCTATGAAGACTTTCCTGTACTACGTCGGTAAGCCCAAGGACGCCGCGTCCAACGCCGTCGCGGACGACTTCCTCGCCCGGGCCAACCGGTTTTCGCCCTGCACGATGGCCGAGATCAACCCCACCCGGGTGGATCCGTTTGAAAAGCACCCCACAGCCCGCCGCATCGCGCTCGATCCTGCCGGCCAAACCATGGACTCCGCCGCCTTCGCCCGCGTGTTCGAGGAAGCTGAGCGTTACGGACGCGATCTCGTATTTGTGGTGGGAGGACACGATGGCCTGCTGCCTGCCTGGCGGCAGAAAGCGGACCAACTGCTGTCGCTCTCCAAGATGACGTTTCCGCACGAACTGGCTAGGGCGATGCTGGCCGAACAAATCTACCGCGCTTTCGCAACCCTCCGCGGCCACCCCTACCCGCGCTAGTGTCCTGAAAAAGGCCACCGCCGACTCCGAGCCACGACCAGCAGGAGCGGGCTGCCCTCTTTCCCCAAAGCCTATCTGGCCACAACCAGTCCGGTAGCTATTTCACACGCTTACGGGTCCGAGCAGGAGCCGCCACCGGCACCCGCCCCAAACCAAGCAGTGTTGCCGGTTCCAGGTACGTGTTCTGCCACTGCACGCCCAAGTGTAGATGCGGCGCGGCGCTGCGCCCAGTGCTGCCACTCTTGGCGATCACCTGCCCGGCCGCCACCACGTCGCCCTCCTTGGCCACAAACTCCGACAGATGCATGTAGAGCGTAAACAACCCTTCGCCATGGTCGATCGCCACCAGGCCGCCTTCAAAATACATCGGCCGGGCGATCACCACCTTGCCGGCGGCCACCGCCCGGATGGGTGTGCCGACCGCAGCCCGGAAGTCCAGACCCTGGTGGATGCTCTGGGTCTTGCCGTTGTAGGTGCGCCGGACGCCGAAGGGTGAGGTCTGGATGCTGGCGGTGGGTGGGCGGAATGGCAGCGCCCAGTGCCGCGCGGAGCGGACGGCGAAGACGGTTTTCTTCAGCTCCCGCTCCGCCTCGATGCGGACCTTCTCCTCCTCGGGTGGTTCGAGAAACCGCGGCGCCACGGTGACAATCGATTCCCGGTAGGCCCGCGCCTGCACCACGACGTCCTGTTTCAGCGGCTCTCCGCCGGTCGAGATCGAGAGCGGATAGCGTCCGGGTTTAGTGTCGAGCGGGATGCCGGCCAGCGCGGTCCAGCGCTTGGTTTTGGGGTCGAGCGCGAAAGCAAGCGGTCGGTCGAGGAAGCGGGCCTGGGGCGGAGCGGCGCTTTCCACCTCGACCAGCAAGGGTGCCCCGTTGAAGGGCTTGGCGGGCCAAATGCGGACCGGGCCAGCCTCCGCCACCACGCCCAACAATAGCCAGCACGCCCACTTTGCTCCAATCTTCATCTATCGCCAGCGTAGCAGTGGTACCCGACCCGGGTCGTGATCCGCACTCCCTGGTGCGCCGGGCGAAAGTAACGTGCGAAACTAAAGCGTTGCATCGGATTGAAATGCCGGCGCACAACACTTCACGAATGAGCTGGTTCAAACGCGATAAGCCCGCCATTGCTCCCAACGCCGAGCAAGACCGCACTGTGCGGGCGGAAGGTCTATGGGTTAAGTGCGAAGGCTGCCGTCAGGTGGTTTTCCGCAGTGACCTGGAGAAGAATTCCAACGTCTGCCCCAAGTGCGGCTTCCACTTCCGCCTGGATTCCAAGGCCCGGTTGGATCTCCTGTTTGAAGAGCCCTACGAAACTTTCGACCAGTCGCTAGCCTCCACCGATCCGCTGAGCTTCGTTGATTCCAAAAGCTACCGCAGCCGCCTGGCCGGCATGCAACAGACCACCGGGTTGACCGACGCCATCATCAGCGCCCGAGGCCACATCGGCCGCCATATGGTGAACGTCTGCGCCATGGAACTGCGCTTTATCGGCGGCAGCATGGGCAGCGTGGTGGGTGAAGTGATCACCCGGGCGGTGGAACGCTCACTTGCGAACCGCCGGCCACTGGTTATCATTTCCGCCTCCGGTGGTGCCCGCATGCAGGAAGGCTTGATCAGCCTGATGCAGCTGGCCAAAGTTTCGGCCGCGTTGATGAAGCTGGACACCGCTGCCATCCCCTACATCAGCCTGATGACGGACCCCACCACCGGTGGCGTCACGGCCAGCTTTGCCATGCTGGGAGACCTGAACATCGCCGAGCCGGGAGCCCTGATCGGCTTTGCCGGACCCCGCGTGATTGAGCAGACCATCCGCCAGAAACTGCCCGAAGGCTTCCAGAAGAGTGAGTTCCTGCTGCAGCACGGCTTCCTGGACGCGGTGGTGCCCCGGACCCAGCTGCGCGAATACCTCTCCAAGGCGTTCGACTTCATGGCAGGCTAACCCGGAGCTTCCCCGATGCGCCTCAGTCTTTTTGTTCTCTGTGCGATCACCGCCGCGGCGGCCGATTTTGACGTCCTCATCCGGCAAGCCAAAGTGGTGGATGGCACCGGCAACCCCTGGTTTATCGCCGATGTCGGCGTCAAAGACGGTCGCATCGCCGCCATCGGCCGCCTGGGCGGCAAGACGGCAGACCGCCAGATCGACGCCCGGGGCCGCGTGTTGAGCCCGGGCTTCATCGACGTCCACACGCACATTGAAGGCGGCATCGAGAAGATCCCGCGCGGCGACAACTATCTGCTGGATGGCGTCACCACGGTGGTCACCGGCAACTGCGGCGGCTCTTATGCCGACCTGGGCACCTGGTTCTCCCGGATAGACCAGATGGGCCTGGGCCTCAACGTCGCTTCGCTGATCGGCCACAACACCGTGCGGTCAGAGGTGATGGGCACGTCGTTCAAGAAGGCCACGCCTGACGAGATCAAGAAGATGCAGGAGCTGGTGGAGAAGGGCATGCGCGATGGCGCAGTCGGCTTCTCCACCGGCCTGATCTACATCCCGGGCACCTACTCCGATACGTCGGAAGTGGTGGCGCTCAGCCAGGCGGCCGGCAAGTTCGGCGGCGTCTACGCCAGCCACATGCGCGACGAAGGTCCACAAGTGATGGAAGCGATCGAAGAGGCCATCAAGGCGGGACGCGAAGGCGGACTGCGGGTGCAGCTTTCGCACTTCAAGATCGACAACCGGCGCTTGTGGGGCAAGTCTGATCAATCGATCGCCCTCGTGGAAAAGTACCGCACACTCGGCGTGGATGTCGTGGTCGATCAATATCCCTATGACCGGTCGAGCACGAACCTCGGCATTACGCTGCCCAGTTGGGCGCTGGCTGATGGCACGACGGCCATCGCTGAGCGGCTGAAGAGTCCCGAGACCCGGGCCCGCATCGCGGCCGAGATGAAAGAGATGTTGTCGGTGAAAGGACAGCCGGATTACTCCTACGCCGCCGTCGCCGGCTTTCGCCAGGAACCGGCCTACGAAGGCAAGACGATCTCCGACATCAACCTGATGAAGGGCCGTGAGAAGAGCATCGACAACGAAGTAGAAACCATCCTCGAGCTGATGGCCGCTGGCGGTGCCCAGATGGTCTACCGGTCCATGGGCGAATCCGATGTCGACCGCATCATGAAGTACGCCAACACGGCGATCGCCAGCGACGGCGGCGTGCGGGAGTTTGGCGTCGGCATGCCGCACCCGCGCAGCTACGGCACCAATGCCCGCGTGCTGGCCGAGTACGTCCGCAAGCGCCAGGTGCTGACGCTGGAAGATGCCGTCCGCCGCATGACTTCCCTGCCCGCCCGCACGTTCAACTTCCGTGACCGGGGCGTCATTCGTGAGGGGCTGGCGGCGGATCTGCTGCTGTTTGATCCCGCCAAGGTGGCCGACCTGTCCACCTACGAGAAGCCTCATCAATACACGGTGGGCTTCGATTTTGTCCTGGTGAACGGCACTGTGATGGTGGCCGACGGCCAGTTGACCGATGCCCACGGCGGCCGCGTTCTGCGTCACCTTCCCGAATGACTACCCTACTGCTGACGGCCCTCGCCCTGGCGGCGGATTATGACCTGTTGATCACCAACGCCCGCGTCGTGGACGGCAGCGGCAACCCCTGGTACCGCGCGAGCGTGGCGGTGAAGGACGGCAAAATCGCCGCGATTGGCCGCTTGCCCGACGCCAAAGCAACCGAGACCATCGATGCCCAGGGCCGCGTCCTGGCCCCCGGCTTCATCGATGTCCACACGCACCTGGAAGGCTCCATTGAACTGCACCCGGACGCGCTGAACTTCCACCGGGACGGCGTCACCACCGTGATCACCGGCAACTGCGGCAGCTCCCATCTGGATGTGGCGGGTTTCTTTGACCGCATCAGCCGCAAGCAGTTCTCAGTGAACATCGCCACCTTCGTTGGCCACAACACCGTGCGCCGCGAGATCATGGGCGCGCAGAAGCGGCCTGCCACCCCGGCGGAGCTGGACCGCATGCGCGCACTAGTGGACAAGGCGATGCAAGCGGGCGCGGTGGGCCTCTCCACCGGCCTGGAATACATCCCCGGCACCTTCGCCCCCACCGACGAGATCATCGAACTGGCCAAGGTGGCGTCCAAGTACGGCGGCGTCTACGCCTCCCACATGCGCGACGAAGGCGAGAAGGTGATCGAGGCCATCGAGGAAACCATCAACATCGGCCGCCAAGCCAAGATCCCGGTCGAGATTTCGCACATCAAGCAGGACACCAAGAAGTTCTGGGGCATGAGTAGCCGGATGCTAGAGGTAATCGAGGCGGCCCGCCGTGAAGGCCTCGACGTCACCGTGGACCAGTACCCCTACATCGCCTATTCCACCGGCATCGGCTTGTTGGTCCCCTCCTGGGCCTTCGCGGGCGGCGATGGTGAATTCAAGAAGCGCCTCGCGGACCCGGCCACCCGGGCCAAGCTGCGGCAGGAGATCTTGGAGATGAATCGGCGTAAGGCCTACGACGATTTCTCCTACGTCACCATCGCCAACCACCGCGCCAACCCGGCGCTGATCGGCCAGACCATCACCCAGATCGCCAACGGCGGCGATGAAGCGGAGACCATCTTGAAGTTGCTCGAAGCCGGTGGCGGCCAGGGCGTCTTCAAAGCCATGAGCGAAGCCGACGTAGAGCGCTTCCTGCAGCACCCGCTGGTGGCCGTGGCCAGTGACGGCAGCGCAGTGGAGTTCGGGTCCGGCCAGCCGCACCCGCGCAGCTATGGCACCAATGCCCGTGTGCTGGCGCGCTATGTCCGGGAACGTGGCGTGATTCGCCTGGAAGAAGCCATCCGCAAGATGACTTCCCTGCCCGCCGCGCGCTTCAACTTGAAAGGCCGCGGGCTGATCGAAGTCGGCTACTGGGCGGACCTGGTGTTGTTTGATCCCAACAAGGTCACCGATCAGGCCACCTTCGAAAAGCCCCACCAGTACGCCTCCGGCTTCGACGTAGTGCTGGTGAATGGAAAGTCGCAGTCCGACGGAAAGTCTCCGGCGGGGGGCCAGGGCCTCCGCCATCAACCATGATTCAACTCGCACAAGCCGGGAAACGCTTCGGCCCAAAACTGCTTTTCGAAGGCGTCGATTGGCTGATCACTCCGCAGGACCGCATCGGCCTGGTGGGCGCCAATGGCACCGGCAAATCCACACTGCTGAAAGTGATCGGCGGCCTGGAGCAGCTCGACATGGGGGAATGCAACCTCATGAAGGGCCTCACTGTCGGTTACCTGCCGCAGGATGGCATGTCGTTGAGCGGACGCACCGTCTTCGACGAATGCCTGAATGTCTTCGCGGGCGTCCATGAGATGGAACGCGAGATGGAGGAATTGGCCCATCAGATTGGCGTGCTCGATTCAACGAGCGAAGAATACGCGGCAGTCGCCGACCGCTACCACCAGCTCCAAAGCGAGTTCCAGCACAGCGATGGCTACCTGCTGGAATCCCACGTCGGCACCGTCCTCACTGGCCTCGGCTTCCAGAAAGAAGACTGGACCCGCCGCACCGAAGAGTTCTCCGGCGGCTGGCAAATGCGCATCGCGCTGGCCAAACTCCTGCTCCAGAAGCCCAACATCCTGCTGCTGGACGAACCCACCAACCACCTCGACCTCGAAGCCCGCAACTGGCTGGAAGAGTACCTGAAGAACTACCCCAACGCCTTCGTGCTGATCTCGCACGACCGCTACTTCCTGAACGTCACCGTCGACCGCACCGCCGAGATCTGGAACAAGAAAATCACCGTCTACCGCGGCGGCTACGAGAAGTTCCTCTCGCAGAAAGCCGAGCGTCTGGAGCAACTGAAAGCCGCCCAGCGCAACCAGCAGGAACGCGTCGAGGCGCTCGAAGCGTTCATCAACCGTTTCCGCGCCCAGGCCACCAAAGCCAAGCAGGTGCAGAGCCGGATCAAGGAACTGGAGAAGATCGAGCGCATCGACCTGCCACCGGAAGAGAAGACCATCCACTTCACCTTCCCGCAGCCCAAGCCCAGCGGCCGCATCGTGGCCGAGTTCAACGACGTGGCCAAAAGCTATGGCGAAAAACACGTCTTCTCCGGCGCCCGCTTCACCATCGAACGCGGCGACCGCATCGCGCTGGTGGGCCACAACGGCGCCGGTAAATCGACCCTCATCAAACTCTTGACCGGCGATGAACCGCTCACCGCCGGCGAGTACAAACTGGGCCACAACGTCGAAGTGGACTACTTCGCGCAGGACCAGTACAAAGTGCTGCCGACCGAATCCGCCATCCTCGACGACCTTCATTCGCAGGCCCCGCGCCGCACTGAGACCGAGTTGCGCAACATCCTCGGCTCCTTCCTGTTCTCTGAAGACGACGTCTTCAAGAAGATCGGCGTGCTCTCCGGCGGCGAACGCAACCGCTACGCGCTGGCCCGCATGCTGCTGTCGCCCTCGAACTTCCTGCTACTGGACGAACCCACTAACCACTTGGACATGCGCGCCAAGGACGTGCTGCTGGAAGCACTGTCGACCTTCACCGGCACGGTGGTCTTCGTCTCGCACGACCGCTACTTCATCGACAAAGTAGCCACCCGCGTCTTCGAGATCGAAGGCGGCCAAGTCACCGTCTATCCGGGCAACTACGAAGACTACCTGTGGCGCAAAGCAGGCGGCGCTTCGCCCGTCGTGGCGGAAACGGCGAAAGCCGACACCACCGCCGCCGCCCCTGCCGCCGCGAAGCCGCAAAAGAAGATGAACCCCATCAAGCTGCAAAAGCTGCAGGACCGGGTGGCGGAGATCGAAAAGGCCCTGGCGCGCGTCGAAGCAGAAGCCGCCGAACTGGCCGGGATGATCGGCAAGAAACCCTCCGACGCCTCCCGCCTGGCCGTGGATCTGGGCGGCATGCGCGCCCGCATCGCGGAGCTGGAAACAGAGTGGGAAGTGGCCGCTTCGGAACTGGAAGCCGCGCAATCCTAAAGCGCCGTTGACACTGTTGCGCGGCATATGCTCGACTACAGGAACAATGCTGCTTTCCCGACGCACCGTTCTCGCTTCGCCGCTGGCTTTGGCGGCCGCCCCCAACAATGGCCCGCAGGCCGTCTCGCTGGCCGCCTGGTCGTTCAGCGGCAGCTTCTTCCAAGGCAAATGGAAGCTGCTGGAACTGCCCGGCATTCTCCGGCAGAAGTTGCAGATCGATGCGCTGGAGCACGTCAACCAGTTCTTTGAGAACCCCACGCTCGACTACCTGAAGAAGCTGAAGCAGTCCTGCTCGGACTCGGGCGTGCGCTCGACAATTCTGATGGTCGATCGCGAAGGCTCCACCGCTGCCCCCGACGCGGCCGAACGCAAGCTGTCGCAGATCGCCCACCGCAAGTGGATTGACGCCGCCCACTACCTGGGCTGCTTGTCCGTGCGCGTCAACGTCTACGGCGGCGCGGCCGATTGGAAGCAGGACCCTTCGCTGGTGGACCGCGCGGCCGAGTCGATGCACGCCATCCTGGACTACGCTAAGGGCAGCAACCTCAACCTGATCGTCGAGAACCATGGCTCCGCTTCGTCCGACCCGGCTGTGTTGACCGCCTTGGTGAAGAAGGTCAACCACCCCCAGTTCGGCCTGCTGTGCGACCTGGGCAACTGGAACAAGGGTGACGACCGCTACGCCAATGTCCGCCAGACGCTCCCTTTCGCCCGCGGCCTTTCGGTGAAAGGCACCTGGGGAGCCGAGCTGGACCCGGCCTTCGATTGCGAGAAGCTGGTCCGCACGGCCCTCGACGGCAAGTACTCCGGCTACTGGGGCATTGAAGTGACGCCCCGGCGTCTCGAAGGCGTCAAGCGCTCAGCTGACGAGCAATTTGCTGCCGAAGTGAAGCATGTCCTGGAAGCCAAAGCCATCGTCGAGCGCGTCGTCCTGCGCAAGGCTTAACTGAACGCCAACCCATGGTGTCGGGCGAAGCTCCATCGGCAATCGTCTCTCTCAATTACCCCCAAAAAACAAATCGAGCCTCCCCATGGAAGGGAGGCTCGACTGTGCCAGCAAAGGACCGGAGTCTTTAGAACCGGTACCGGATAGCCATCTGCATGATGCGCGGATCACGCGCTGACGTGATCCAGCCGAAGTTGGTCCCACCAACGCCCGTCGCCGGGTTGTTGAAGTTCACCGTGTTGAACAGGTTGAACGCCTCCCAGCGAATGTCCACCGACTGGCGCTCCGTGATATCGAACTGCTTCGACAGATTGAAGTCCGCATTGAAGAACCGCGGTCCGTAGGCGGTGTTTCGTGCCGCATTCCCGGGCGTGTTCAACGCCTGCACCCGATACGACGCCGGATTCAGGAACCGCAACCGGTCCGTCTTCGGGTCGATGCCGGTGTTGGCTTCCGCCACGCGGTCTGGCCGCAGGCCGCCGCCATTGCGATTTAGGAACACATACGCCCGTCCCGTCGCCGGGTCGATCCCATTGCCGTTCAGGCCCACGTTGATCGGCAGACCGGTACGCCAGTTCACGATGACCGAACTGCGCCAGCCACCCAACACGAACTTCGCCGGTCCGCGCAGGCTCTGGCCCCAAGGCAGCGCATACGTCACCGCCGTCGTGTACTGCAAACGGGGCGTCTGCGTCATCCGGCCATTCTCCAGATCAAAGCGATCGCGGATCTGCGGTGACGCACCAGCATCCCACGTACCCACCTGATCAATCGCACTGGCCCACGTAAAGCTGGCCAACGCGTAGAGCCCTTTGCTGAAGCTGTGTTCAAACTTCGACTGCAAGGAGTTGTACCAACTCTTCCCGCGGCTGGCGCCGGTCTGGATACCCTGCCATTGCGGGAACGGGCGGTTGGCGGCCACTGAGCCGTCCACGCCAAAGTTCGTCTGGTTGCGCTCATACAGCCCAAACAGATTCACGCCGCGGTTGCCGGCATAGGCCACTTCAAACGTGCTGGACTTGCTCACACGGTACTGCACGGCCAGGTTGAATTGCTGGATGCGGCCGGAACGCTGATCCTGCTCCCGAGTGCGCAGGCCAATCGTGCGGCTGTCGAAGTTCGACAGGACTCCGTTGGGCAGAGGATCGCTCAAGCGGACCGGGGCCGGGCCCGTGCCCACACGCAACAGCGTCGGCTGAATCAGCTGTGGCGGGTTCAGCGGCAGATTG
The DNA here is from genome assembly GCA_026394075.1 of Acidobacteriota bacterium. Taxonomy (GTDB): domain Bacteria; phylum Acidobacteriota; class Terriglobia; order Bryobacterales; family Bryobacteraceae; genus JAPKYZ01. Next base: position 72,042 of record JAPKYX010000216.1, on the reverse strand, counting down.
GCCTCGGACCCATAGATGTCCTCGGTGTTGTAGAACAGGCCATAGCCGCCACGGATCACCAGCTTCTCCGGCATCGCCTGCCAGGCAAAGCCGATACGCGGGCCGAAGTTGTTCTTGTCCGGGGTGGTCAGATACTTGTCGTCGTCACTGGCAAACACCAGTGCGCCGGTGGCCGGATTGAAGTTGATGTTCTTGTTCTTGCCGCTTCCATAGAACGGCGTCGTGTATTCATACCGCAACCCCAGGTTCAGGGTCAGGGTGCGGCTCAGTTTGTAATCGTCCTGCAAAAAGAAGCTGTAGGCCTCCTGCCGCTGCTTCACTTCCGGCACGGTGTTCAACTGCACGCTTTCCGGAAAGCCCAACAACAGATCGCTCATCGCGTCGTTGGTGAACCGGCCCTGGAAGTTATACGCTGGGCTACGCCGCGTCACATCGACGAAATCGTTCGCCTTCAAACGCATCTCAAAACCCGCCCGCACAAAGTGCTTGCCGGCGGTCAGCGACATGGTTTCCACCAACTGGTGCAACTTCGGAGACTGGAATTGCGGCCGGAAGTTGCGCGTCCCCAACTGGTTGTAGTTGGTCGGGTTGATCAGCGGCAGTCCGCCCACTTGCAACATCTCGGCCGGGAAGCCGCGGAAGCCAAACGCATCCGCCTTCGTCTCGTTCGCCGTCGCGTGCGCAAACTCGGCAAACGTGTAGTTGTTGCCGTACCGCAGAGTATTCACGATGCGCGGTGAGACGATGCTGGTCCACGCCGCGGCCAAACTGCGGTTCTCGTTGAACTGCGAACCCTGGTTGCCGACGCCATCCGCCAGCCCCGGAAAGATGGCATCCCGGTAGAACTTCTGCCGCAGAAAGCTGTACCGCGCCATCAGCTGATTCTTGTCATTCAGGTTGTAATCGGCCCGCGTATCAAACTTGTGGGTGTCTTCCTTGCCATCGCGCTGCAGGTTGTAGTTCAGCGTCGGACGCCCATTCTGGAAGGCTCCGGGAGCGTTCGGTTCCGGATAGAGGTCAATCACCTTCTTGGCCAGCGTATCGAAACGCGCCGCCGGAATCCGATTGCCGGGGAACGGCGCCGCGGTAGATGGATCCACGATGTTCAGCGCACCAAACTCCCCAGTCCGCTGCCCTAGGGTCGGTACTGTCGATTGGCCGCTGTCCGCAAACCGCTGGGCAAAGCCTTCATAAGCCCCAAAGTAGAACGCCTTGTTCTTCTGGATCGGCCCGCCCACGGTGCCGCCATACTGCTGCCACTTGAGATTGTTCTTCGGAATGTTGTTCAGGTTGTTGGTCCAGCCGCGAGCCGCCAAGGCGGAGTCGCGATTGAAATAGTAGCCCGTGCCGTGCGTCTGGTTGGTGCCGCTCTTGATCGACACATTCACCACCGCGCCCGCACTGCGGCCAAACTCGGCCGAGAACGAATTGGTCTGAACCTTGAATTCCGCGATCGCATCCGGATTCGGCTGCACCACCTGGGCGCTCAAAGCCTGGGCGTTCTGGGTGCCCTGGTTGTTGTCCACACCGTCCAACAGAAAGTTGTTCTGGGTGTGGTAGTTTCCGTTTGCCACAAACCAGCCGGGCCCGCGCGTGGTCGGGTTCAGCGTGCTCGCCGCAACGCCCGGAGCCAACAGCGCCAGCTCCGTATACCGGCGTCCCGCCAGCGGCAACTCCACCGCCGTCCGCCCGCTGATCACCTGGCCCAATGAACCCTGCTCGGTCTGAATCGAAGCCGCATTCGCCGTCACTTCCACCGTTTCACTGACGCTGGAGACTTCCAGCTTCACCCGCAGCAGACGGCGTTCATCCACGTTGATCTGCACGTCGGTCAACTTCACGCTCTTGAAGCCGCTCTGAGCCACTTCCACCTGGTACACGCCACGCAAAATCGGGCTAAACACGGCATAGCCATCCGCGGAAGTCTCCGCCGCCAGGCGCAGTCCCGTGGACGCGCTCACCAAACTCACCTTCGCGCCGGCAACCGACGCCTGCGACTGATCTGCCACCAGTACTCGTAGCGACGCCGAATCCGTCTGCGCCCACAGCGCAGCCGTCATGGCCATCAAAGCAAGAAAACTTTTCATGAGTTTTACCTTAGCGAGCCAAGGCTTCAATCCCGCTACACTTTAGTGTCAGGAATATCAACGTCTGACGTTTATGTTCCGGTAACCTGCCAACGGAGGGGATGCCGTGGGCTGCGACGCTGCCGGATCACGGCCACCGGCCACGGCCATCTCTTTATTCATCTATCAGTTGACCGTATCGCCCGGCCAATCTTCCGTCCGGCTGTGCGACTTCCGAACTAGAGCGGTAGTTGCTCGCGATTGCCCCTATGACCATCACCGCCAGTTCTCAAGACAACCAGAGCGCCTCGAGTGCCAGCCCTTCAAAACCCAGTACTTTACTGGCTTCCCAGCTCTGTGTGCCGCCAAAGCGGGCGCCCGGTAACTATATAAAAGAAAATGGCCTTAGACAATTGTCAGCGATCACGGACGGGAAGATTTCGTTTTTGCGAGCGCTACACCCCAATGCGGGTAATGGCTCGACGAAGTACTATCCACCACGCGACCGCCGGAAGACGGCAGGCTGGTGAGCGTAGAGGGATCGCGGGAGCTACTCCCGATTGATGTAGGCGATCAGATCCACCATCTCGCGGGTCGAGATGCGGGGCCACGGCACGCCGCGCTTGGTCATCTGGTCCAGCATAGTGGGGCCATGGCTCCACAGGGCGGAGACAATGCGGATGGAGGTGGCGCGTCCGCGAAACGCAGAAAAGGGTGGTGCGCCGCTTTCGGCATTGCCGTGACAGGCGCGGCAACCACGCTGGGCCACGACGCGTTCACCGCTGGAGGCATCGCCGGGCTCGTCGAAAAAGCGTTGCGCCCACAGGTAGCTCAGCAGGTCAGACATCTCGCCGGGCTCAAACCGAATCGCGGCCCCGGCCATCTGCGGTGCGTGGTTCCACATGGCGACGGACACGTCGGTCAGGGTCTTGCCATGCAGGCGTGGTGCCAGGTCTAACGCGCCGGTGTGGCATTTGGCGCAGCCTTTGCTTTCAAACACACTCTGCCCCGTGGAACCGGCCGCGATCATCTCGCGCTTGGCCGCGTTCCGGGTGGCGGGCAGATTGCGTAGGTAGACCTGCATGTCGGTCAGTTCAGCGGAGGTCAACGCCGCCCACTTCAGCTCCCGGCTGGCAAAGGCGTCCTTCATCTGGCCGGCATGGTTCCACATCGCTTCCACCAGCCCCACCGGGCTACCCAGGGAAGTCCAATCCTTCACCGGCTTGGCCCCCGGGAACGACGCTTCGGTGATGCCGTGGCACTCCTGACACTGCCGGGCAGCAAAAGCCGCCTTGCCCCGACCAGCGTCGCCGGGACGTTCAAAGTAGCGGGCCAGCACGAGGTACGCAAACAGATCGGCGGCGTCGGATTCGTTCACGCGGGGGAAGCCCATGGACTGGTCCGCCATCGCACTCCACATCACCGGCGCGTGATTCCAGAGGGTGGCCGCCAATCGGGCCGGCGTATAGCCGCGCGCCATGCCGGTGCCCAGGTCCGGGGCCGTCTGGCCCCCGGCGGCATTCACGCTATGGCACTTGGAGCAGGCATTGCGCTCAAAGAACAGCGCACCACGCGCGGCACTGCCGGAAAGGGGCGTCCGCGGCGCTTGAGCCCACAGGGAACCAGCGGCAATCAGGCAGGTGGCAATCACTTGGCGCATAAGTCAGACTCCTATCTCGTCACGCGCAGCCCGGTGGTGATCAGGTGCGTGCGGAAACCCTCGTACTGATACAACGGCTCCCCATAGCCGTCATAGCGCCACTCCGAAATCCAGGCCAAGCCACGATAGAGCGGCACGGAGAGCCGGCCGCGGGGTTGATAGAAATTGGTGGGCCGGCTTCCGGCGGACAGAAACACTGAGCCGCCAGCCGCCAGCTTGGTTTTGTGGGGCAGGTTGAACTCAGCCAATGCCGAAATGATGTGGGCATTGTCCCGGTAGCGCGACCATTCCCGGGTAAACTGTTGCGGCACCAGGAAGCTGATATCCGACCGCAGCGTGGCACGCGTGTAGTCACCCTGGAAGCTGACCCACTTGCCGCTCTTGGGCGTCCACAGTAAGGCCGCCGTCAGCCGCTGGCCGTTGAAGTCCCAACCGGAGGCCGGCGTTGGGTTCTGGTTGTTCAACCACCAGAAATCGCCCGACAGGTTCAGTTCCTTCAGCAACTGATAGCGGACCCGGGCACTCAGGCGCTGGTAGTCGTAGAGGCTGGTCCGGAAGTAGGCCTGTCCGCTTCGCGCCACCTCGGCATCGGCGTTCAGGGAGAGCTTCGAGAACGGCCGCCACGTCGCCCCGCCCAAGGCCACATGGCGGCGGAGATAGCTGGCATCGGTGCCGGGCAGCCCGCTCTGCGGCAGCACGTACTGTCGCGCGTCGGACCAGACCCGCCGGTAGCCGCCGCGCAGGTTGATCTTGCGAGTGATGTCATAGAGCGCCATCACCTCGAACTGGCTGTAGTTGTTCGCCAGGCCGCTGGTGACGGCCGCGTTCAACGCCGTCACTCCGCCAGCCGTGGTCAGGCGCTGGCCTGTTCGAGCCGAGCCGGTCACGCTGACGCGATCGGTCAGCCAACTGGTCACCAGCCGCAAGCGGGAGAAGGGCCGTAGCTCCGCGCCGAAGCTGCCAGCGGTATGCGGCAAACGCGCGAACGAGGAGACCAGATACTGCTGCTGCGTGTAGAACAGCAACTGGCTGTTCAAGACGTTGTTGCCGGTGACGTCCTGGCTGAAGCTGAGCGTGCTGTCGGGCCGGCTGTAGAGGTATTGGCCGTAGAGATCCAGCCACGAGGCCGCTGAAGCCGAGAACAGCGCCTTGCTGTAGTACGTGCTGCCGTTCACGCCGTAGGTGGCCAGCAGGTTCCGCAACGCCAGGGTCTGGCCCAGGTATGACGACGTCCGGTTGCCGGAGTTCAGCTGGCTCTCGAAGACGTTCTGCCGGTCGTCAAAAGTGGTGCCGCCCTGTTCGAGCGTGGCGTGGAAGCGCCGGAACTCAAAGCGGCCACCGGCCCGGAAGTTGTTCATCACCTCGTCGAGGCGCGTCGGCACGGCATACTCGTTGGCATCGCTCACCAGCGTGGTCACGCCGTTGCCGAAGCCGGAGGCGCGCTCAAAGGCGACATAGGGGATGAACCGCGAACCAGGCCGCAAGTCCAGCTGAAACGAGCTCAGCTTGCGCCGCAGGTCAAACGCCCGCTGGCTTTGGTAGATGCCGCGAGAGAGCAACGGATTGGCGAACGAGGGCAGGTTGTTGAAATAGGCAAAGTCGCGATAGGCGCCGTTCAGGTCGTAGACGCGTTGCTTGCGGATGTTCACCTGCAGCGTCTGATAAGGTTCACCACCCCAGCTATAGGCCCGGGTTTCGAGCGTATCGAAGAGCCGGCGCTTGGGATCAGTGATCTTGAAGTCCGTGCCCAGCAGCTTGGGGCCGGAACCCAGGTTGACGATGCTGCGGTAGACGTTGGGATTGCCCGCAATGTCGGTCCGCCAGCGGTATCCAAAATCGATCGACCCGGTAAGCCAGGCTTCCCTGTCCGGCACCGGAGAATCAGCCGCGGCTGCCGGCTTGGCTTCACTGGCGGGTGCGGCGGCGGGCGCCTCAGGCTTCGGCGGGTCGGCGGGCTTTTCACCCGTGGCTTGGGCAAAACACCCGAGTCCCGCGACGATCAAGCACCACAGCTGAGTCTGAAGTCTCATCGCATGAAGTTCCGATCCGCGTGGCTGCCATGGATCTTCTGGTGGCAGAGCGTACAGTTCTGGAAGCGGGTGGACCGCAGATCGTGGAACGACGGCGGCACCACGCCCGCCCCGGAGTTCACCGGAGCACTGCTGGTCAGCGAGCCTACGTTGGCATGGCATTCCAGACAGACGAAGCGCACTTCGTGGCGGGTTAACATCCGTGGATTGGCCGAGCCATGGACTTCATGGCAAGTGGCGCAACCGGTCTGCCGCATGGGGGCGTGCTCAAAAGTGAAGGGTCCGCGAGTGTTGGTGTGGCAACCCAAGCAACCCGGCTCATTGGAGGCAAACGTCCGCATCTGCTTGGCCAACTGATTGCCGTGAGGGTTGTGGCAGTCCGTGCACGACATCGCCCCTTGCTTCAACTGGTGCGAATGCGGCCGGGCGAACTGTGCCCAGACGCCCTGGTGACAGCTGGCGCATTGGGTGTTGATGGTGGCCGTTTTCTTGGCTCGTAGAGCTTCCGGCTCCGGCTTGTGAACCGAATGGCAGGTCGTACACGCCACCTGACTGCGGGCATGTCCGCCCTGCAGCCGTCCGGAGTGGGTGGGCTGATTCAGGTGGCAGGTGAGGCAGCCCTTGTCCGCCGCGCCTGCCGTCAGCTTCAGCGGATTCCGGATGTCGTCAGCCGAGGCCGTTTCGACGTGCTTACTGGCCGGGCCGTGGCAGGATTCGCAACCATTGCCGGCCCAGCCACGCTTCTTGTCCGTCTCGACACTCTGGTGACGGCTCTTCTGAAATGCGGTGTAGATGTCTTCGTGGCAGGCCTGGCAAGTCTCAGACCCGACCAGCGTGGGCTTCTCCACGGGTGCCGCCGCTGGAGCCGGTGCGGGAGCGGGCTTCTGCCCCGCCCCGGCACCGACCGCGATCACGAATGTGAGGAGACTGCGCCTAATACTGGGCATGCTCTTTGGCGACCGAGAATTCCGCACCCGCTTTATGGCAGGTGAGGCAGCTTTCGCCGAGCGACGAGGTGTTGTTGAGAGCGTGCGAAGCCGCCGCCGTCGTGATGTGGCAACCGGTGCAGGCGGCCGTGACCGGCTTCACCGGATTGATCAAGCCCTGCGGATCGATCACATCGTGAACCATCCGGGTCAGGTTCTCGTGGCTATTGGCCACGTGGCACATCGCGCAATTGCGCTTGTCGCCGGGGCGTCCGTTGGGTGAGAAGGCCGGATAGCGGACTTCGGTGAAGTCGTTCACCGACCCGCCGAAGCCAATCACCGTGTAGCCGCGGCCGGCCGCCTTCAGTTCTTCACCGGTGTGGATCTTGTGCACCATCACGTTGAAGTTCACTGACTGGTTGGGCTTGGCCCGCTCCGCCAACACCGTCGCCGCCGGCCTCCGGGAGGAATCGGTCTGCGAGGGGTTGTGGCACAGTACGCACATCTCCACCTGGTTGCGATTCTCGCCGTGGAGCGAGAGCGACTCGTGGCAGCTGTTGCAGTTCTCAGTCCTCACCACCGTCCGCCGGGGTTCGACGCGGGAGTTGTCGACCGCAAAGTAGGCCACCTTGTTCTTGCCGCCATACTGAACCGAGCGCTGACTGGTGGTACCCGCCAACAGCACTTCGGTGCGCCGGCCTTCCATGCCGATGGCGAAAGTGCCCTTGGCCCCTTCCGGCACGGCGTGGACAAAGGTGTAGATGCACGTGCCGTCGGTGCTGCAGGGCGAGTTGATAGCATTCTCCGACACATAGCCGGGCGTCGAGACGTCGGCTCCGAACTTGGTGTAACCGTAGTCGGTGGTGGGGCCCGCCAGCACCATCGAGAGACTGCCCAGCCGGTTCAGGGGCACGGCCGCGCCTTTGTTGTCCTTCACGGTGAAGGTAACCACCGGCTTCTGCCCGGCACCGGTGTTGGTCACCCGGGTGATGGCGAAGTTGATACCGCTAAGCATCGCCGATTCGGTGGGTACAACGTGGGCTCCCTTAATGGAGGAATCAAAGTCGATCTCTCCTTGCGGGATGTGGCAGGTGGCGCAAAGATTATCGGTCGGTTGGGGACCCGCGACGTGCCCTTGCCCCGTGGCGAAGTTGACGTCGTCGTGGCAGGAACCACACGAGGCGCGCGTGGGCGCGGCCAGGTAGGTGGCTTTCTGGACGGCGGGCGTATCCTGCTCATGGCAGACTTCGCAACGCTGAGCCCGGGCCGGGAACCCAACCGTTGACCAATCAGAGATCGCCCCGCCATTGCCAATCACCTGGTACGGCTTGCCCGCCTTGACGCTGGGCAGATCCTTACCCATATGGAGCTTGTGAACCAGGACCGGCAGATCCATCGTGTTGCCCGTATCCGGGTCAGAGGTCTGGGGCGTGTGGCACAACACGCACGTCTCCATGCCGCGACGGGAGCCACCGTGGAAGCTCAACTGGTCATGGCAGCGGTTGCAGCTCTCGGTCCGGATCACATCACGGACAGCGGCCACCGGGGCGCCGGTGGGGACGAAGTTGAAAGTGTTGCTGGCATAGTTGGTCGGCAGCCCAAACTCGGTTAGGTTGCGGTTGCCGTAGACGCCGATGGTGTGCGTGACGTTGCGGTCATGGGTGGCCGGAGCCTTGGTGTTGAAGCGGTAGCGGTACTTGCCATCGGACAACTGGGTATAGACCCCACCGGAATCAGATGCGGCCTGGGTCACGGTGCCGCTCACCGCGCCGGTCGCCTGGCGGGTGGTGTAGGAGACGTACTGAGCCTGGCCGCGGGGGAGATACGCGGCCACAAAGCTCAAGGAAACTGGGCCCGGCGTGTTAACACCCAGCCGGTCCAGCCCCAACCCACGAGGGTCAGAGATATTCACGACAGCACTGATGGTGCCGTCGGTGGCCACTTCGGCCGATTCCACCTTGATCACCAGTCCCGGACGAACGAAGTTTACGACGTTCGGGTCCAGATAGGCGGCAACCTCATTGGGCGCAAACGGACTCGGAGTCTGACTGACCAGCGTCGCCGCTGCTCCCAGCAGAATTGCCGCTGCCGCCCACTTCGCCTTCGGCCATTGGATTCGCTTCACGTTACCCTCCCCCACTCAAGTCCGGATTACTGCTTCGGGCAGCTCCGGAAACCAGACCCAGCCGATCCTGATTACTTCTTCAAAGACCGGACATGGGCTACGACGTCATCTGGGTTAGCAATTTTGTAGCCTTTCATCTTGCCCTGACCATCGACGATCACTTTCTTGATGTCGGCGTCGCTTTTGGCCTGGACTTCCTTGCTGCCCAGGGCCTTCATTTCCACCTTCAGGCCCTTGGCGATCGCCGCATTGGCCGTGCCATCGGCACCGTGGCAGGACTTGCAACTCTTGTCGTATGTTGCCTTTCCCGCCGCCGCGTCGGCCGCCAGCACCAGGGCCGCGCCCAGCGCCGTGCCCACTACCGCTGTGATCAGTGTTCTCATTTGGTTCCCGTTCTCCTTTAAGTTCCAGCCAAAATCAGACCACCCGAATTGGGTGGTTTACCGCTTTTGCAACTGCGCGATTTTACCCGCCAGCCCCAATGTCTTTAAGATCTCTGGCGTGGACTCTTCCACCGCCAGCAGTTCGTGGCAACTGGCACAATCCTGCTTGATGGTGGCTTGATTGGCGGCCACGTGGGCATCGTCATGGCAGCGGAAGCAGCCTGGCGAATCGGTATGCCCGAGATTATTCACATAGGTTCCCCAGGTGACTTTTAAGTCCGGGAAGACATTCCGTTGATAAATGGCGGCCAACTGCTTGCCCGCGTCCGTCACGGCCTTCCGCTGGGTGCCCGCCACTTGCGGATACTTGGTTTCGTAAAAGGCCGTCAGCGCTTCCGGGATGCGCCGGCCCGCCTCGTCGGCCGAGGCGTACTCTTTGCGCAATAGCTCCACCGCCTGTTTCTTCAGGAACGGTAATCCGGGTGACAGATCGCCTGTGGCCATGGCACGGTTCACCGCCCGCTCCGGCAGTTCGAACCGGTGCGTGGGCCGGTTATGACAATCGACGCATTGCATCTGGAAGCGCGGTGCGGCGGCCAATTGGTCGGCCTTGACGTCAGCCGACACATACGTGCGGCGGTCATTGCTCTCTGCGTTGGTGTACTCCACCCAGGGGATGGTTTGGCGCTTGGGGTCCAAGGCCGCGTAACGGACACTGACCCCAGGGCCAAAATGCGCACCGTGGATCCCCCGTGCGGCCTTTGACCCACCGACCATCATCATCAGCACGGTCTGGGTGGCGGTATTGGCTTCATCGTCGCCAAAGTTGGGGATGACGCTAAACTTCACACTCCCTGAACCCTGCGGCCAATGGCACCGCTCACAGGTCTCTGAGTCAGGCACCAGCATGCCGGACTCAATGGCGGACGCGATGGGGCGGGGGTGGTTGTTCAACGCAACAGCGCTCAATTGCCGGACTCCCGCCGCCTTGGCGGCAAACCAACCGCTGGCGCCGGGCGCGACATGGCAGGAGACGCACGCCACACGGGAATGCGGAGAATTCTGGTAGGAGGCCAGTTCAGGAGCCATCACATGGCAGGTCTGGCCACAGAATTGCGCCGTCTCCATGTGCTCCACCGCCCGGTAGGTGAGTTGGGAGGCGATGATCACGTTGGCAATCGTGGTGATCGCCAGAAATGTGGCCACGCGCCGCATCACGGCGGGCCGGTCCTGCGCGGCGGCGACGCCACGCCTCACGCGCCGCCGGTCCAACAGAACACCCACCGGAATCAGTAGCAAACCGGCCACAAACAGAATTGGCAGAGCGACAAAGAGGAGAATCCCCATGTAGGGGTTTTCGACGTGGCCGCGCATTTGCAGGGGCAGCACCAGCAGCCAGGAGATGGCCGCCGTGGTCACCAAGCCCGACCCGAGCATCGACAACCAGTGGCTGGTGAGCAGGGCGAGGATTGGCCGGTCAAGGAATCTGTTCATTCGAATTGGCGAGACAAAGTCGCACCAATCGAGAGCAATTCAAGGGCCAATCAGACGATCTGTCGAATCAGCGTCTTGCGATAAGCGGCCCGGGGCATATTCCGCAGCGCAAGACGACGCTGAGCCATTTCACCCAGATAGGCCGGGGGTGTGCAATTTAGAGCACAGCGGCCAATTGCGCCGTGAGTGCCGGCAAGGCGGCCTGAATGCGTGCCTGCGTTGCGTCGTCGAGAGCAGTCAACGGCTCAGCCGGCAGGCCGCTGGCCAGGCCCAGTGCCTGCAACGCGCACTTCATGCCTAGCAGGAAACTGGGGCCGCCATAGGAGGCGGAGTATATCTGCTCGCTGACCAACTGCACCACCGCATTCAGTGCCGTCGCCCGTTCGCGGTCACCCGCCTCGAGGGCCCGGTAAAGACCCACGTAAAGTTCAGGGAAGAGATTGGCCCCACCAGTGACGCCGCCATCGGCACCCAAGTCCATGGCATCGAGCAACCGTTCTTCCGGACCCCACAGCAGCGGCAGGCTGGGCACCAGCGCGCGGGTGCGGGCAAAGCGTTCCAGATCGCCGCCGGAATCTTTCGCGCCACACACCTGCGGCATCTGACACAGGTGGGCGATGGTTTCCGGCTCATAGCTGATCAGCTGCGACTGCGTCATCGGAAAGTAAAACGGCGGAGTCAGCACCAGGCCGGTGGCGCCCTGGGCGGCGGCGAACTCGGCCAGTTCCAGGGAATCCTCGACGCAGGCTTCCAGCAATCCCACCAGCACCGGCAGGCGTCCCGCCGTCACCGCCATGGTGCGCTGCACCAGTTCCCTTTTCAGCCGCATCGGCAGGCTGGGTGCTTCGCCCGTGGTGCCCAGCACGAACAAGCCCGTAACACCGGCGGCGATGGCCCGCCCGGCCACATTTTCGAGGCCCGCATAATCCAGCGAACCCGGCGAGGCCAGGGGCGTGACGAGGGGGGGAATGATGCCGCTTGAGGGAATTTTCACGTTTTGGGGACCAGGGTGGGGCTGAAATGTGCCCCTCCGCGAATCTATGAGAATCGACGGCCTGCTGTCAAGGAGCATCATCCCAACGGCGCATCCCCGGGTGTCGCAGAAGCATCCAAGTGCTTGCCCCGTATGAACCTATTCGATTCACTCCAGCAACAGGACGGCCAGTGGCCGGACGTTATCCGGCAACTGCTGCCGCGCACGCACGCCGTGGACCGCGACGCGCTGCGCATCTGGTTTGGACTGTGGCCGCTCCCCTGGCACGCATTGGCGCAGAACCCCGCGTCACGCCCGCAGTTTGAAAAGTTTTACCAGGTGAATGGCGCCTACCGCCTGCTTGATCAGGTGGATACTTCCCACGAGTTCCTTTACGGCCACCGCTACTGGGCGGTGGTGAAGGCCGCTATTGGCACCGCCAGAGGGGGCACTGACTTGCGGGAGACCGTCGAAGCGGTAGCCCAGGCCAGCCAAGCGCCAGCGGAGTTCTCACTGGCGATGGCGGCCATCGGTCTGATGACGCTGCGGCAGACGGGCTGGGACGGCTGGGAATCGCCCGCCAACGCCGAAGCAGCCAAGGCGGTGACCAACCGAGTGACCGCCCGTGGTCACCCCGCCGACCAGGTGCTCCGCTCGCGGGCCTCTGATTTTGCCCCCTCGCTGGGGGAACGGCTGCGCGGGAAGCGCTCGACACCCCGGGTGATCTGCGAAGAGCAGACCGCCGATGGCTGGTTCCCCCTGATTCCGTCGCAACACATCACCACCGCTGCGGAACTTGACAAGCGGCCACACCACTTACGCGACCCACGCTGCTACGAGGGCATGGGCATCATCCCGGTGGATTGCCGGTCGGGGGCTTGCGGTACTTGCTGGGTGGGAGTCCTGGGCGGACAGGAGAAACTGTCGGAGATCACGCCGTTTGAGCGCCAGCGGATGGACTATTTTGGGTACTTTGACGCTCCGGGCCTGGACACTGAGTCATCTCGCCCATTGCTCCGCCTCGCCTGCCAGGCCCAGGCTTTCGGCAGCGTCAGCATTGTGATTCCACCCTGGAATGCCGTCTGGGGACGGAGCCGCCGCGAGCGGGCGGGCGAGGATGCCACAATCACTTTATGAGCGCGCCTCCCGCATCTCCGTCGATCGGCATTCTGTACGAGCATCCCGAGTGGTTCAACCTGCTGTTTAGCGAACTGGACCGCCGCGGACTGCCCTGGGCCCCGCTTCCGGCCGCCGATTTTGTCTACGACCCGGAGCAGCCGGTCGGCCACAGCCTGGTGGTGAACCGCATGAGCCCTTCCTCGCACCGGCGGGGACACGGCAATGGCATCTTCACCGTCCGCGACTACCTGCGGCATCTGGAGGAGACTGGCGTTCCCGTGGTGAACGGCACCCCCGCCTATGCGGTGGAGATCTCGAAGGCTTTGCAGCTGGACCTGTTCCGGCGCTGCGGCGTGGGTTATCCGAAAGCTCGGGTCGTCAACAGCGCCGCCCGAGTGGTGGAGGCCGCCCAGGGACTGCGCTTCCCTATCGTCTTCAAACCCAACGTGGGCGGTAGCGGCGCGGGCATTGTGCGCTTTGACTCGATGGAGCAACTGGCCGCCGCGACGTTTGATTTTGGCGTCGATGGCACCGCGCTGGTGCAGGAGTTTCTCACCGCCCGTGATCAATCGATTGTGCGCGTCGAGATCCTGGACAACCAGTTCCTCTACGCCATCCGCATCTGGCCCGATCTTTCGAGCTTCAACCTCTGCCCGGCCGATATCTGCCAGGTGGACGACGCTCCGCCTCCGCCGCCGGTGGACATGAGCGCCTGCCCGGTGGAAGCACCCGGCAAGAAGAAGCTCCGCATCGAAGCCGAGCACCCGCCAGCGGCCGCGATTGAAGGCGCACTGGCGCTGGCACGGGCGGCGAAGCTGGATGTCGGCGGCATCGAGTATCTGGTGGATGAGCGGACGGGCGAGATCGCCTATTACGACATCAATGCGCTGTCTAACTTCGTTACGGATGCGGTGAACGTGGTGGGCTTTGACCCCACCGCCCGGTTTGTGGACTACCTGGAGCGGCGGCTGAAAACCCACTCGCGCTGAAGGCCGAAACGCCCTCCCGCCTCGCGCTCTCGGTTTAGGTCTGGTGGTGATGCCGGTAGCCAGCCACCAGCAGGGCCAGCCCGGCGGTCGCCATCAGCCCGAATGTACCGGGCTCCGGAACAGTTTCGTACACCAAGCTCACATTTGCGATGGCACAGCAGATAGGCCCCGTAGCGTGTAAGAAAAACTCCACGTTAGCGTGGTGGGTATACGGGATACCGAACCTGAAATGGATCGGTCCAGGATTGAGATAGCTGACGGTGCCAGAGGTCAGCAGCTGCCCATCCAGAAGCAGTTCGAAATCATCACTCGCCAGCTGGAAGCCCTCGGCATACTCCACTGAACCAGAGATGCTAACTAGCCCCCCAGAGCGGCCGTCATACTGCCAGCCCACCCGCGCCCAGGGGTCGGGTAGTACTAGAATGCCAGCTGAGCCCTTCTCGAAGTAACCCCCAGTGAGCGACCAACCCCATCGGTCCGGATCGTCGCTCCAGTCTTGGTAGAGATCGTAAATGCGACAAGCCGTGGCCAGATTCGCGGTCAACAAGGCCGCTACGAATAGTCGTTTCATATCGATATACTCCTTTCTGCGCCTAACTTTGTCGTCAGGTTTCACAGACTTTTCGATACGCCAAATAGAGGAGCACTTGGGTGACCAACAGTTAGCCCTGTCATCTGGCGGCAACTTATGGTCCTGCGCGGAAGGTGGCCCCCAAAAAGGGGTGACAGGACCCATGTCTGCGTGCCCTTCTGCGCTAGAAGACTCAACGCCAGCGAAATCAAATGAGGGGGGCGGACGCGCCGGACGAGCCCTTGGGGGCCTGGGTTGTGAAAAGATATCGGCGATGCTTCACCTACTTGGTCTCTCCGCCCGGCTACCGCGGGTTGCCGGAAGCCTGTTTTTCACTCTGGCGCTCTCCGCCGTGTGGGCGCAGCGTCAGGCAAACATCGAGGGCCGCGAGGCCACCGTCGTAGAGAACAACAAACTCGAACTGCAGGTGCTCAATCGCGGAGGAGCGTTTGCCAGTTTCACGCTCAAGGACGATCCGCAACACCTAAACCCGCTTTGGAACCCGGCGGCCATCGCCCGCGAGCACAAGATCCCGGCGCGCTTCGGCGACTCGATCGGCCACTTCGTCTGCGTCGACGGCTTCGGCCCTTCTTCAACAGAGGAAAAGGCGGCGGGTCTTGATGGCCACGGCGAGGCGCACCGTCAGCCCTGGGAGCGCGTGTCCGCCACCAATGCGGATGGCGTTCAGCAGATCACTTGGCGGGCCAATCTGCCGCTGGTCCAGGAGACGTTTACGCGACGGGTGGAGCTGGTGGAGGGCGAGCAGGTGGTCTATGTCGACAGCACGCTCGAAAGTCAGACGGCGTTTGACCGGCCGGCCAACTGGGCGGAGCATGCGACGATCGGCTACCCGTTTCTGAAGCCGGAAGTGACGGTGGTGGATGCCTCGGTGGGCCGCTGCCAGACACGCCCCCACCAGAACATTCCGCGCAATCGGACGTTGCTGGGCGGGCAGGAGTTCACCTATCCGATCGCTCCGTTGCAGGCGGGCGGCACGATCAATCTGCGGTCCGCACCCGCCAAGCCCGATTCGCTGGACCACACGGGGTGTGCGGTGGACCCCAACCGGCGCCTGGAGTTCGTGACCGCCATCAACACGGAAAGCCGCCTGATGCTGGGTTATCTCTACCGGCGGGATGACTACCCGTGGCTGCAGGAGTGGCTGAACTACCCGACCAATCTGGCGATGACGCGAGGTCTCGAATTCGGCACGCAGCCTTATGATGTCTCGCGCCGGCAAACGGTGGAGATGGGCACGCTGTTTGGTGTCCCCACGTTCAAGTGGCTGCCCGCCAAGTCGAAGCTCTCCACCCGCTTCCTGATGTTCATCACGCGCGTCCCGGCCGGGTTCACCAAAGTGGATGACGCGCGGCACGAGAACGGCCAGCTGATCATCGAGGACCGGCAGTCGAAGCAAACCGTCACGCTGAAGGCCAGCCGGCCGCTTTAGTCCGCTCTGAGCGTCCGGGAAATACGGGGTCCTGCGGGCACCAGCCAAAGTCGATAAGGTGGGGAGAGCGCTACCGGACGCTGCTTTGGCGGGTCCGCTGGTGCCAACCAATTGGGGATTGCCCCATCAGATGAGCTTTTGCGCATGACCGACTCCCCCACACCAGCCCCCCGCCCGCACCATTCACCATCGGGCAGTCCCGCCCAGCAGACACAGGAAGGCCAACGGCTGGAAGAAACTACGCGGCGCGAGAAGCACTGGCGGCGCTGGGGGCCATACGTGGCGGAACGGGCCTGGGGCACGGTGCGCGAGGACTACTCGCTGTCCGGCGATGCGTGGCGGGCGCTGACGTTTGAGCGGTCCCACGCCCAGGCATTCCGCTGGGGTGAGGATGGTTTGGCTGGCGTGTGTGACAACCACCAGCGCATCTGCCTGAGCCTGGCGTTGTGGAATGGGCGCGATCCGCTGTTGAAGGAGAAGCTGTTCGGGCTGTCGAACCCGGAGGGCAACCACGGAGAGGACGTCAAGGAGTGCTATTACTACCTGGACGCCACGCCCACGCATTCTTACTTGAAGTTCCTCTACAAGTACCCGCAGCGGGAGTTCCCTTATTCGCAGTTGCGCGAGATGGGCCGCCGCCCGCGCACGGCACCGGAGCTGGAGTTGGCCAACACCAGCATCTTTGCCGAAGATCGCTACTTCGACGTGCAGGTGGAGTACGCCAAGGCCTCACCCGACGACATCCTGTGCCGGATCACGGTGACCAATCGCGGGCCGGAGGCGGCGGCGCTGCACGTGCTGCCCACGGTGTGGTTCCGGAATACCTGGAGCTGGGGGCTGGAGGCAGTGCGGCCAACGCTCGCGCAAGCCAGTCCCGAGTGCGTCGAACTGAATGAGCCGACGCTGGGGCAGTTGCATCTCCACCTGGAACGGCCGGAGCGGCTGCTGTTCACCGAGAACGAAACCAACACGGAGCTGCTGTACAACTACGCCTCGCCCACGCGTTTCTACAAGGATGCCTTCCACCGCTTTGTGTTGCGTGGTGAACAGCACGCCATCAACCCGGCTGATATTGGCACGAAGGCTGCTGCTTGGTATCGCATGACGCTGGCGCCCGGTGAGACCAGCACCATCCGCTGGCGGCTGCAACGTCCGTCCGAGCAGCTGTGGACCCAGAACTTCGACCAGATCTTCGCCGAGCGCATCGCGGAGGCCGATCAGTTCTACACCTTCTTCATCCCCCCCGACTTGACCGACGACGCCCCCCAGGTCCAGCGCCACGCCTTTGCGGGCCTGATCTGGACCAAGCAGTTCTACCATTACTGGAGCAAAGGCGACCCCGCCTTTCCGCCGCCTCCAGTGAACCGCGCCGAAGGGCGCAACAGCGCGTGGAACCATGTCTTCAATGAAGACATCATCTCGATGCCGGACAAGTGGGAGTATCCCTGGTACGCCGCCTGGGACACGGCCTTCCACGCCATTCCATTCGCGCTGATTGACCCGGAGTTCGCCAAAGGCCAGTTGAGCCTGCTGTTGCGCGAATGGTACATGCACCCCAACGGCCAGATCCCGGCCTATGAGTGGAACTTCTCCGACGTCAATCCGCCGGTGCATGCCTGGGCCTGCTGGCGCGTCTTCCAGATCGACCGGCGCATCCGCGGTGAGGGCGACATCAAGTTTCTGGAAAGCGTCTTCCACAAGCTGCTGATGAACTTCACCTGGTGGGTGAACCGCAAGGATTCGGCCGGGAACAACATCTTTGAGGGCGGCTTTCTGGGCCTGGATAACATCGGCGTCTTCGACCGTTCGCGCCCGCTGCCCGGCGGCGTCCTGCTGGAACAATCCGATGGCACGGCCTGGATGGCGATGTACTGCCTGAACATGCTGAAGATCGCGATTGAGCTGGCGCTCTACAATCCGGTCTACGAAGACATCGCGAGCAAGTTTTTTGAACACTTCCTCTACATCGCCAATGCGATGAACCGCTCCGGTGACCAGGGCCTGTGGGATGAGGAAGACGGCTTTTACTATGACCGGCTCCAGTTCCCGGACGGGCGGTCCATGCACTTGAAGATCCGCAGCATGGTGGGCTTGATCCCGCTGTTTGCGGTGGAAAGCCTGGAACTGGACACCTACGACCGGCTGCCCAACTTCGCCCGCCGCACCAAGTGGTTTATCGAGAACCGGCCGGACCTGTGCGGCAACCTCGCCTCCCTCACCCGGCCCGGCCAGAACTCGCGCCGGTTGCTTTCGCTGGTGGGCCGCGAACGCTTGCGACGGTTGATGTCCCGGATGCTCGATGAGACGGAGTTTCTGTCGCCCCACGGCCTCCGCAGCCTGTCCCGGGAGCACGCGCAACACCCGTATACGATGCGCGTTCATGATCAGGACTACCGGATCGACTATGAGCCCGGCGAGTCCTCCAGCTGGATGTTTGGCGGCAATTCGAACTGGCGCGGACCGGTCTGGTTTCCGTTGAACTACTTGCTGATCGAGAGCCTGCAGAAGTTCGGTTACTACCACGGCGACGCAGTGCAGGTGGAATGCCCATCCGGCTCAGGGAACTTCATGCCGCTGGATGAAGTAGCGGCGGAGCTGTCGCGCCGGTTGTCGCGATTGTTCCTGAAAGATGCCGACGGACGGCGTCCGGTCTACGAGGATTCGCCGCTATTCCAGAACGACCCGCACTTCCGGGATCACATTCTGTTCTACGAGTACTTCCACGGCGACACCGGCGCCGGACTAGGGGCCAGCCATCAAACGGGATGGACAGCGCTGGTGGCGAAACTGCTGCAGCAGACTGCGCCTTAGGCTGATGCATTTTCGTCGCACCATGGGGATCTGAGCACCGCTCCCTTGCGGTCACGGCTCGGTAAGTAAATGTCGATGACGGGCGCGCATTTCCGAGCCGCCATGCGCCAGCATGCGGATTGCGGGATCTTGCGCCGGAAGGTGCCCAGCCGCGCTCGCCTGCAATGTGATTTGTGTATGCTGGGAGATCTCCCGGGCCCGGCACCGCGAGGCCCCGTTGCCTGCTGCGCCTCCGACTTCACTTCAGGAGCCTCCGATTCAATGCGCACCGCTGCTTTTGGCCTGATCTTTTCAGCGCTCTTGCTGGCCCAGCCTGCCCCTGTGACGCTGGCCGATTACTACCGGCTGGAAACGCTCTCGTCGCCGGCTATTTCGCCCGATGGCAAGCGGGTGGCCTATGTCAGGACCACCATCGTCGAAGCCGAGAATCGGCGGCATAGTGAGATCTGGCTGGTGCCCGCGGATGGTTCCACGGCGGCGGTCCGGGTGGCGGGGGAAGCGGGTGGCGCGACGGCGCCGCAGTGGAGCCCGGATGGCCAGTTGCTGGCCTTCACTTCCGCGGGCAAAACTTACTTCCTGAAGATGGATGTGCCAGGTACGCCGCGCGTGGAGATTCCTGGTGTCGAGGGCCGTCCGGTGTTCAGCCCAGACAACGTCTGGATTGCCTTCACCAAGCGCACGCCTCCGCCAGCGAAACCCGCAGCGGAGCTTTCGGAGTTCGACCGCCAAGTGGAGAAGCGCTTCAAGGGGCGCATCTACGACTGGATGAATTTCCGGTTCGACGGCCGGGGCTATTTGCCGGACCCGCGCGACCCGGTGGCTACGCCGCCGCAAGAGCTGTACGTTGTTGCCCGCGCTGGCGGTGCGCCGCTGCAGTTGACGCGGTTGGGCGTGGATGTGAGCGGCGTCACCTGGTCACCCGACAGCCAGCGGCTGGCCTTTACGGCCAACACCCATCAGCGCGATGAGTATGCGTATGAGCGCGCGGATCTCTATGCTTTCACGCTTGCCGGCCGGAGCCTGCTGCGCTTGTCCGCCGATGATGGCTATCACCACCAGAGCCCCACGTGGTCACCCGATGGCCACTCAATCGCCGTGGTCCGGGAGCAGGGCCTGGGTTTGGTGCTGAAGCTGAAGCAGCGTTTTGGCAGCCCCGAGGACATTGCGGTGTTCTCTGCTGCCAACGCCCAGCCGCCGCGCAACCTGACCGCCAACTGGGACGGCATGCCGGTTTCTCCGCGCTGGTCTGCGGATGGGCAAGCGATCTATTTTGAAGCTCAGGATAGGGGCACCGCGCACCTGTTCCGGTTGACGGTGGCCACGGGCGAAGTGCAGCCCGTGACAAAGGGCGACCGCGTGCTGTCCGGCTTCTCCATGACTGAACCGGGCGAGCAGATGGCGTATCTAGGCAGTGACCCCGATCACCCCGGCACGCTCTTCATCGCGCCATTTAATGGCATCGCCGCTGGTGCGGAGAAGATGCTGACCACGCCCGCCGCCTTTCAGCTGGGCGCCACCGAACGGATTCGCTTTGACAGCAAGGACGGCACCTCAATTGATGGCTGGGTGCTGCTGCCTCCCGGCTATAGCGCGAGCAAAGGCAAGTATCCGCTGATCCTGACCAGCCACGGCGGCCCGCATGGGGCCTACGCCAACAACTTCGCCTACCCTCACCAACTGCTGGCGGCGGCGGGCTACATCGTGGTCTCCACCAATCCGCGAGCCAGCACGGGTTACGGCGAGAAGTTCCGCTGGGGCACGTGGGGCGCTTGGGGTGACCGGGACATGGAGGACGTGATGGCGGGCTTGGACTACGCGCTGCGCCACTACTCAGCGGACCCCAAGCGCCTGGGCGTCACGGGGTATTCCTATGGCGGCTTTTTGACCAACTGGCTGATCGGCCACACGAATCGCTTTGCGGCGGCTGTAGTCGGCGCGGGGCCCACCAACTGGATCAGCAACTACGGCACGGGCGACATTCCGCGCACCAAGGAAACGGAGTTTCTCGGCTATCCCTGGGAGCCGGAAGGCAACCGCACCATGATCCGCCAGTCGCCCATTACTTACGCCGACAAGGTCTCGACGCCGACGTTGTTCGTGCATGGTGAAGCTGATCACCGGGTGCCGATTGCGCAGGCCGAGGAGATGTACACGGCCTTGAAGAAGCGCCAGGTTCCCGCGAAGTTTGTGCGCTATCCGAATACGTCGCACGGCGGCTGGTCACCCTGGGACACCGTCCATCGTTACCGGCAGGAGCTGTTGTGGTGGCAGCAGTATCTGGGTACCGGGCCGACGCCCAACTAAAGTATCTAAACAGAGTTGAACTTATGACCTTCCCTCGCTTGTTTCTGTTCGCCCTGGCCGCCCCGGCCTTCGGCCAAAGCGCGCTCTACTTCCAGCAGGATTTTCCTGCCGAGGAGTTTCGCACGCGCTGGTCGAAGATCTATGCCCAGATCGGCCCCAACGCGGTGGCCGTGCTGCAGGGTGCACCCTTTGAGCGGGGCTTTGCCTTCCCGCGCCAATCGAACGAGTTCTACTACCTGTGTGGCGTGGAGACGCCGCATTCGTATCTGTTGCTCGATGGCCGGACCAAGAAGGCGACGCTCTATCTACCGCCGCGCAATCGGCGGCTGGAGCAGAGCGAAGGGCGGGTGCTGTCCGCCGACGATGCTCAGTTGGCGCAACAGTACACCGGGGCCGACACGGTGGTGAGCACCGAGGCCATGCGCACCAACTGGTTGGGCGAACAGGGCGGCGTGCCCGCCACCATCTACACGCTGTTTTCGCCCGCTGAAGGGGCCGCGCAGCAACGGATTGAAGCGCAGGCCTCCAACGCCGCCATCTCGCTGGACCCCTGGGATGGGCGCTTGTCCCGCGAGGAGCATTTCGCCGCGCTGATCCGCAACCGTTATCCGCGCGCCAAAGTGGAGGACCTGACGCCGATCCTGGACGAACTGCGCAGCGTCAAAAGCACGCGCGAGATCGCGCTGATCCGCCGGGCCTCGCAACTGGCGGGCTACGCCATCATGGAGGCGATCAAGACCACACGCACCGGGTTGTCGGAGTATCACTTGGACGCCGCGGCGCGCTATGTATTTCTGGCGGGCGGCGCGCGGCTGGAAGGCTACCGCTCCATCACCGCTGCGGGCACGGCCAATATCTGGAATCCGCATTACTACCGCAATCTGAGCCCGCTGAAAAGTGGCGATCTGGTGCTGATGGACTTTGCGCCGGACTATCGCTACTACACCAGCGACGTCACGCGTATGTGGCCGGTGAACGGCAAGTTTACGCCGGCTCAGCGCGAGCTGCTCGGGTTTGTCCTGGAGTATCGCGACGCCATCCTGGCACGGATCAAACCGGGCAAGACCGTGGACCAGATCCGCGATGAGACGCGGGCGGACATGGAGGCAGTGTTCGCCCGCTGGAAGTTCTCAAAGCCCAGCTATGAGCGGGGCGCACGGCTGCTGGTGGAAAGTGGCGGCGGCGTCTTCTCGCACCCAGTGGGGCTGGCCGTGCATGACGATGGCCCATACCATCGCGGTCCGCTGAAGCCGGGGCATGTCTTCTCGATCGACCCACAACTGCGCGTCCAAGACGAGAATCTCTACATCCGGTACGAGGACGTGATCGTGATCACGGAAACCGGCTACGAGAACTTTACGGATTTCCTGCCCTCCAAGCTGGCGGACATCGAAAAGCTGATGGGCGGCGCCGGGATGCTGCAACAGTTTCCGCCGCGATAGGGAGCTACTGCGCCTTGGGCGGCGCTTTGGCGGCCATTATTTTGCGCATCAGCTCGATGGTTGGTTTCGGGGCCTCGAACTCGGCTTCTTCAAGCGGCGTGCGGCCGAAACGGTCCTTGATGGTGAGGTCCGCGCCACGGTCCACCAGCAGTTGAATGATCTCGTTGGCTCCGAAGCGGATGGCGGTGTGGAGGGCGTTGCCGCCGCCCTTGCGGGATTCATTCACGTCGGCACCTTGTTCCAGGACGAACTTGACGGCGTCGATCTTGCGGCTGCCGGTGGTGAGCAGTAGAGCGCCCACGCCATCGGGGTTCTTCTCCTTAGGGTCGGAGCCCAACTTGATCAGTTCCTTCATCAGCTCTACATTGCCGGCTTCGGCGGCGGTCAGAAATGGCGTGAGGCCATAGTTGCGGAACGGGCTGGGACGTTGCCCGGCCTGTACTTCGGTTCGCGCTTGCAGGCTGGCCCCGCGCGCCACCAGGTCGCGCACCAGTGCGGTCTTGCCTTGGCGGACCGCTTCATGCAAGGGCGTGCCTCCGTTGGTGTCCTTGGCGTTGACATCGGCGCCCTTCTCCAGCAGCATCCGCGCTACGGCTTCGTGCCCGCGAGCCAGGGCGATAGAAAAGGCGGTGCTGCCATCGGGAGCCTTAGCCAACGCATCGGCGCCCGCCGTCAGCAAGGCCTGGACACTGGGCTGGTCGCCCCGTTGCGCCGCCAGCAGCAGCGGAGTGTAGCGGCCCTTGGACACGGCTTTCGGGTCGGCACCCTTTTCGAGCAGCAGCTTGACAATCTCGGCCTTGCCTTCCGCCGTGGCCCACATCAACGCAGTTTGTCCCGCGCGATCTTCGGCTACGTTCACCAATGCCCCGGCATCGAGCAACAGTTTCACGAGGGCCGCATTGCCGGAGTTGACCGCCAGCATCAACGCCGATTCGCCATTCCAGCGCCGGGCGTTCACGTCGGCCTTGGCCTCCAGCAACAGCTTCGCCACCGCCGCATTGCCCTGCCCGCAGGCCAGTGTCAGCGGAGTCTCGGCGTTCTCGTCCGCGACATTTACCTTGGCCCCGGCCCGCACGAGGACGCTGACCAATTCGGCATCCTCCCGCCGCGCCGCCCAGCCGAGCGCGGTGGAACCATCAGCGCGCGCGGCATTGACATCCGCGCCCTGCTTCACCAGTTCCAGCACCAGCTTCTGGTCCCGTTGCTGCACCGCGGTGATCAAGCGGCTGTCCGCGGCCAGCGCCATCGCACAAGTCGTGAAGAAAACAAGCCATCCCAGCCGCCGGGAACACAATCTCATGATTGAATGATATAAGCTGCCTTGCGGCAAGCGAAAAGGCTGCCTCCCATACGATGCTTCGCGCACTCATCTCCGCCTTCACCGTTGCGCTCTCCATCGCAGCCCAAGCGCCCGCTCCCTCGGCCAAAGCGGCAGCTCCGGCTCCCGCGCAGACGCATCAGAGGTTGCTCAACCGGTATTGCGTGGCCTGCCACAACGAGCAGTTGAAGACCGCCGACATCGCCATCACGAGTTTGAAGACCACGGCCATTCCGGCCGACGCCGCGCCATGGGAGAAGGTGCTGCGCAAGGTCCGCACCGGTGAGATGCCTCCGGTGGGCGCGCCACAACCCGACAAGGCGGCGGCATTGTCGCTGTCAACCTGGCTGGAAGGCGAACTCGACCGCAATGCGGCCGCCCAACCCAACCCTGGCGCACCGGCCATCCATCGTCTGAACCGGGCGGAGTACTCGAACGCCGTGCGCGATCTGGTGGCACTGGATCTCGACAATGCCGCGAGTTTGCCGGCCGATGATTCCGGCTACGGCTTCGACAACATCGGCTCTGTTCTCACCGTTTCGCCGCTGCACATGGAAAAGTACATGTCCACCGCCCGGCGCGTCAGCCGGCTGGCGATGGGCAACGTGAAGTCGAAGCCGGCCATCGAAAAGTACTCACCGACCGCCGCCACCAATGGCGAGACTGGCGGCGAACTGCCACTGACCGTGCGCGGCGGAATCGTGGTGCGGCCCTACTTCCCGGTGGAAGCTGAGTATTCGATCATGGTGCGGGTCCGGGGCAATCCGTCATCGACGCTGCCGCCGCCCAAGCTAGATCTTCGGGTAGATGGCAAGCGCGTCCAGTTGTTGGATGTGGCCATTAACGCCGCTGAAGAAGCTCAGATTTCACGCAACGTCGAAATTCGCGTCCCGCTGAAGCCGGGTAAACATTCAATTGGCGCGGGCTTCCTGCCGGAACTGGCCAAGGTGGAGGGTGGAGCAGTGGCGCGCGGCCCGCTGGCCCCGCCGCCGTCTTCGCCCGCCTCAGTGGATTACGTGCTGATCGGCGGTCCCTTTGATCCCAAGGGTCCGGGGAACTCCGATTCGCGCGCTCGCGTCCTCACCTGCCGCCCTGGCCCCAGCCTTCCCGAAGCTACCTGTGCGCAACGCATCATCAACACCCTCGCCCGCCGAGCCTACCGCCGGCCGGTCACGCTGGCGGACACGGCCCCTTTGATGAAGGTCTTCGCCATGGGGCGCAAGGATGGCAACAGCTTTGAGGCCGGTATCGAAACTGCGTTGCGCGCCATTCTGGTTTCGCCGCACTTCCTGTTCCGGGTGGAGAAGTCGCCCGCCAATGCCCTGCCCGGGTCGCGGCATCGCATCTCCGACCTGGAGCTAGCCTCGCGCCTATCTTTCTTTATCTGGAGCAGCATCCCGGACGACGAACTATTGCAGCTGGCGTCGCAGAATCGCTTGCGTCCGGTGCTGGCCACGCAAGTGAAGCGTATGCTGGCCGACCCCAAGTCTCGCGCTCTGGTCGAGAACTTTGCGGGGCAGTGGTTGCAGCTCCGCAATGTAGCCAACTGGCGGCCGGACCCGGACAAGTTCCCCAAATTCGATGAGCCGTTGCGGTTCGCCATGCAGCGAGAAACTGAGCTGTTTGTCGAGCACATCGTGCGGGAAGACCGCAATGTTCTCGAGTTTCTGAACGCTGATTACTCGTTCCTGAACGAACGGCTGGCCAGTCACTATGGCGTCCCCGGCGTAAAGGGTTCCTACTTTCGCCGTGTGCCGCTGAATGGGGAGGAGCGCGGGGGCGTGCTGACCCATGGCAGCGTCCTGCTGGTCTCGTCTTACCCCACCCGCACTTCGCCCGTCCTGCGCGGCAAGTGGGTGCTCGAAAACATTCTCGCTTCCCCACCCCCACCGCCGCCGCCCAACGTGCCGGACCTGAAGGCCAGCGCTGCTAACTCCGCCAAGGATCTGCGCAAGGCGCTGGAGGAGCATCGCGCCAACATCGCCTGTGCGGCCTGCCATTCGCGGCTCGATCCGCTGGGCTTTGCGCTTGAAAACTTTGACGCGGTTGGCACTTATCGCAAGACCGAGGATGGTGCAGAAGTCGATTCCTCCGGTGCGCTGCCCGGTGGAGCGACGTTCCGCGGGCCGTCCGGGTTGAAGCAAGTGTTGATGGAGCGCAGTGACCAGTTTGTCGACTGCATCTCCGAGAAGCTACTGACCTATGCGCTGGGCCGCGGCCTGGAGCATTACGACCTGCCCACCGTGCGCAACATTCGGCGCGAAACGGCCAAGAACGGCTATCAGTTTTCGGCTCTCGCGCTGGCGATCGCCAATAGCGTACCATTCCAGATGAGGAGGACTCCCGACCGATGATCTTGACGAATAAGGCCCTTTCCCGCCGCAGCCTGCTACGCGGCCTGGGCACAGCGGTCGCGCTGCCCTTCCTCGATGCCATGTCTCCGGCGCTGGCTGGCCCGGCCAAATCTGGTGCCGCGCCGCTGCGGACCGCCTTTGTCTATGTGCCCAACGGCATCATCATGAAGGACTGGACGCCGGCGGTCGAAGGCAAGGCGTTTGAGTTCACCAAGACACTGCAGTCGCTGGCCCCGTTCCGCGAGAACTTGCTGGTGATGTCGGGTCTGGACCACTACACGGGTCAGGCGCTGGGCGATGGCGCGGGCGATCACGCGCGGGCAGGTGCGACCTGGCTAACCGGCGTCCACCCCAAGAAGACCCAAGGCGCGGACATCCAGGCCGGGGTATCGATCGACCAGATTCTGGCCAAAGAGATTGGCCGCCAGACGACGCTGCCGTCGCTGGAGATTGGCCTGGAAGACAACCGGCTGGTGGGCAACTGCGATTCCGGCTACAGCTGCGCCTACAGCAACACCCTTTCCTGGAGTTCGCCCTCGACGCCGCTGCCGCCGGAGATGAATCCGCGGGCCGTGTTTGAACGGCTGTTTGGCGATGGCGAAACCACTGACCCGGCGGCTCGCATTTTGCAAGCGCGCCAGGATCGCAGCATTCTCGACTTTGTCCGTGACGATGCCGGTCGCCTGGGCAGTTCGCTGGGCACCGCCGACAAGCGCAAGTTGAGCGAGTATCTCGATTCCGTCCGTGAGATCGAGCAGCGCATCCAGCGGGTGGAGGCCCAAAGCGCCGACGCGCCGGATCTCCCGGCCATTGACCGCCCCGGCGGCATTCCGCCCACCTTTGAAGAGCACGCCCACCTGATGGCGGACCTGATCACCATCGCTTTCCAGGCCGATCTCACCCGCACCATCACCTTCATGATGGGCCGCGAAGGTGGCAACCGCACGTACCGGTCAATCGGTGTTCCGGACGCCCACCACGGCTTGTCGCATCACTTCAACGACGCCGAAAAGATCGCCAAGCTGCAGAAGATCGACCAGCACCACGTATTGATGTTCAGCTACCTGGTGCAGCGCCTGAAAGAGACCAAGGACGGCGACGGCACGTTGCTGGATCATTCGATGTTGGTCTACGGCAGCAGCATCAGCGACGGCAACCGGCATGAGCACCTCAACCTGCCGGCCTTGCTGGCGGGTGGCGGCAACGGCCGCGTCCACGGCGGACGGCACGTGCGCTACCCCAAGGGCACGCCGATGACCAACCTCTACCTGACGATGCTGGAAGCAGCAGGCGTCAAAGCCGAAAAGTTCGGCGACAGCACCGGCAAGATCAGCCAGTTGTCGAACCTGTAAAGGTCACCGGGCCGCTTGCCAACAGGAGCGGTCCGCCCAGACCTTGCCCAATACTTGTGGATCTGGCTGGCCTTGAAAGGTCCGCTCCGTTACCGTCGCGGCTCGGTAGGGTCTGGATGGCCCTGAGCCGCGTACGTCACTCGCTGACCACGTTTCCACTACTCCACAATCTTCGGCACCAGCACGGCGAACATGGTCTCATTCCCGTCGAGATTCGCTTTGCCGACCACGGCCTTTTGCCCTTCCCGCACATCAATGTCGGTATTGAACCCGCTCTCGGCATAGTTGAACTGCGGCACCGTACCCGGCCCCCCGGAACCACCCGCCCGCTGGGGGATACGCAAACCGACCCGTAGGCCGTCAATACGGATATTCTTGCCCTTGTCATCCTGAGTGATTCGCGCCGACTGAATCCGGCACTGGTAGAGAATGGCGTGCCCGTCGATCCCGCGCGTCGGCGCAATCGCACTGACCTCCGCCGTGCGCGAATCTCTCGCTCGGAGGACGATCGTGTCAAACAGGCGGTAACCTTTCAGCGCGAAGGTCGCCGTCATCTGCTTCATCACGGACTCCAGTGCCGCAGGCACCGGCCCGGACTTGGCCGGATCAGGCGAAGCAACCAGCAGGTAGATCGTGAACTCAATGTTCTCGGCCGGCTTATAGACGTCGTATCTCCGGATTGTCTCTTCAATCGTCTTCAAGCCCGCCGCCGAATTGGCGCAAACCTGGATGGTGCGCAATCCCGGATTGAAGTTGATCCCGCAGTTCGGGAACACCATCAGCAGAGTGGTGATCGTGGCGGGATCGCCGTACTTCACATCGATAATCGACTGAATCCGTCCATCCTGGGCGAGTGCCGGCAGTGCCATGGCCGCCAGCGCAACTAACGCATTGAGTCTCATTGATTCCCTTCTCCCTTTAAGTCCATCGTCCAATAGATCACTACGTCTGGATCGTCGGTGACGATCTTCACCACGGTGGTGCGAATCAGTCCGGCAGGTGGCACCCGCCGCGCGGCCAAACGGACCGGTGCCGTCGCCTTGGGCACCGCGAGCGGAGCTACTGGCAGCTTCGCCGCCATCGGTGCTGGCGCTGCCACATCCGCCGTCTGCCAGCCCGCCACCCACACCAAGCCACCCACTGCTACAGACAAGGCCGCCGCCAGCGCCGCCGCCACAAGCCGCTTCAGCCGGACTCGGCCCGTCGACAGGTTTGACCGGACCGTACCCTCGCTGATGCCCAACCGTGCGGCAATCTCCGGGGCCGCCAGGCCATCCAGGTAATGCAATTGGATGGCGGCCTGCTCCCGGGGCGGCAGTTGCTTCAGTGCCGCGTGCAAGATCCGCCGCTGTTGCTCGAGACCGGCCGCCGCCTCCGGGTCGAGCCCGTGGTCGAAAGGCTCGGGCGCCGTCTCCGGCCACTGCACCAGAAAGCGCCCTCGCCGGTGCCGGTCCCGGCAGAGGTTCACGGTCACCCGGTAGAGCCAGGCACGCAACCGCTCGCCGTCCAACTCCGTCGTCTGGTGCGCCCGTAGGAACGCGTCCTGCGCGACATCCTGCGCCTCTTCCCACCGCCCGAGCAGCCGGTAGGCTGTGCGAAGCACCAACCGCTCCAGCTCCGGGTTGTCCAGCTCCGCTCCGGGGGTGTTCACCAATCTCACTCACTAGACAATACGCCCGGGCGCGAGGAAGTGTTGAGTCCGGACGGAACTTTCCGGTCCGTGCTATCGTTTGTGAAATCAGAGGGTTTTGCACTCCGCCAGGTGCTTCGAAAGAAGATTTTTCACCAAGCGAGAATTAGCCCCGGGAGACGCCATCATGTTTTGCACTGCTTGCGGCACACAACTGAAAGATAACGACCGCTTTTGCTCCACCTGCGGCCAGGCCACCGCGCCCGGCTCCGGACCGGCTTCGACCGGTTGGCAGGCTCCCCCGCCCCCGTCCGGCGCCGCCAAGCGGCTGATGCGGACCATGGGCGACAAGAAGATCGCCGGAGTCTGCGGCGGCGTGGCCCAGTTCTTTGGGGTCGATTCCACGCTGGTCCGCTTTGTCTGGCTGGTCTCGTTCCTGGCCTGGGGCGTGGGTCTGCTGGCCTACATCGTGGCCTGGATCGTCATGCCGCGCGACATCGATGTGGCACGCGTTGTGTCGGCGTAGTTGAAACGTGACCGAAGCCCCTTGCGTGAGCTTGGGGCTTTTTCCATCGTGCGACCCAGCCCCTTGCGTGAGCTTGGGGCTTTTTCATGCTCGCGAAGAAGCCCCAAGCTGACGCATGGGGCTAAACTTTCGAGCAAATCCGGGTTACCCCAGCACCGTCTTCACCGCCGCCACCGCGCGGTTGATGTCGTCCATTGTGTTGTAGATGTGCGGTGAGAAGCGCAAGCCTGCCGCATCACCCGATCCCGTGAGCGACAAGGCCAAGCGGTGTTTGGAATAGAGCGTGTCGTAGGCTTCCTTGCGCTTGCCGTTCTTCCAGTCGACCTTCACCACGCCGCCTGACATCTCCGGCTGCATGTTCGTCTTCAGGATCAGGCGCGAGTCGGCGGCGAAAGCCTGCTTCAACGCCCCGGTTAGCTGCGCCACGCGAGCCTCGATCCGCTTCGGACCCACCATCGTCAAAAAGTCCAGCGCTGCCTCAATCGAGGCCAACCGTGGGTTGTCACGCTGGCCGAACACCTCAAACTTGCGCGCCCCCACCAGCTTGTCGCTCCATCCGGCGGTGACGATGGCCGGCCACAGCTCCTTGTGCCGCGAGGCCTTCACATACAGCACGCCCGCTTCCAGCGGCCCCATCGGCCACTTGTGCATGCTGGACGAGAACGAATCGCAACCGATCGCGCGCAGGTCAATGTCCATCGCGCCGAAGCTCTGCGCGCCATCCAGGTGATACCAGAGGCCGCGGCGCTTCGCGATTTCGCCCACTTCCTTGGCCGGAAAGCGCAAGCCCACGGTGCTGGTGAGATGCGTGATGGCGATGACGCGTGTCTTGGGGCCGATCATGCCCTCCAGCTTGCCCAACAGGTCGGCTGCCGACGTGCCGGGGACCGGGACGGGCAGACTTCTAATGACGATGCCATCGCGTTGCGCACGCACCTTCCAGCTGTCGCTATTGGAGGGGTGATTGTGATCGGTGATGATCACCTCGTCGCCCGCCTTCAGGTCGATGCCGTGGACCACCAGGTTGGACCCTTCGCTGGTGTTGCGCGTGATGGCGATCTCATCCGGAGTTGCGCTGAGCAGCGCCGCGAACTTCGACCGTACGCGTTCCTCAATCGCCGTGTACTTCTCGCGGTTCTGGAATGAGGGGTTGGCGTGGAAGTCCCGGAGGTATTCCAGGTACCGGTCCATCACCGGACGCGATGCCGGACAGACGTTGGCGGCATTCAGGTAGAGCAGGCCAGAATCGAGCGGGAAAAGCCGCGCCACCATCTGCCAGTAGGATTCATCAGAGCCTTCGGCCCGAACAGCAGCCGCTGCACCAGCCCAGCTGGCCGGCAAGCGGAAGAAGACGTCGCGGCGTGTCATCTTGGGATTCTAGCCTACTTGAGCAAGCGCGGTGGGTTTCACGCGCCCGCTATGCTGGTAGGAGTGATTACCGATCTGGTTCAGATCAAGCGCCTGGGCGACCGCGACCGTGCCGACAATGAGCGGTTGCGCAAGCATTTGAAGACGCACCCCATTGCCGAGCGCATCCTCCGCCGCACCGCCGTTGATATCGAAGCCAAGATCGACTGCCAGACCTGCGCCAATTGCTGCCGCCAATCCACCGTCCGCCTCACAGAGCGCGACATTGAACGGTTGATCAAGGCCCTGCGCTTGAAGAAGTCGCGCGTCATCGACGAGTACACGCTGCCCAGCGAAGAAGAAGGCATCATCCTGAAGCGCGACGACGAGAACGGCTGCGTCTTTTTGAACGGCAACGAATGCCTGATCTATGAAGACCGCCCGGACATCTGCCGGGACTACCCGCACCTGGTACGCGGGCCCGGCTCATTGATTGCCCGCATGTGGCACATGCCGGAGCGCGCCAGCGTCTGCCCGATTGTCTACAACACGCTGGAAGCGTACAAGCAGGCTTCCGACTTCCCGAAGAAGGTCGGCGGCTAGCGCTTCGGCAGTGGCGTGTGGTGCGGGATGCGGCCTTTGAAATCGCCGAGGCTCTTCCAGCGGGTGACGGACTCCAGATCCACTTCGGCGATACTCACAGTGCCCCACTCCCGCCCATAGCCCAGCGTGTCGCCCGTGTGGGACCAGATCGCGCTGAGCATCCAGTTACTTTGCACCGGCTCATAGGTGCTGCTCACCAGATAGACGTGGTTCTCCGCCGCACGAGCCTTGGCCAGTTGCGGATTGCAACCCCAGACGGGCCAGGCGATCACTTCCGCACCCTTTAAAGTCAGCTCGCGGGCCACTTCCGGGAAGAAGCCGTCGTAGCAGATCATCATGCCCACCCGGCCAAACCGGGTATCAAACACCGGGTAGTCCCGGCCCGGCGTCAACCCGCCTTCCCATTCGCCATCGGGCAGCGTCACCTTGCGGTACTTGCCCAGGATGATGCCATCGGGCGCGATCAGCACGCTGACGTTGTAGACCAGATGGCCTTGCCGTTCCAGCAATCCCGCCACGATGTGCAGCTGATGCTTCTTCGCCAACTGCCCGAAGAACTCTGTTGATGGCCCCGGCACCGGCTCCGCTGCGGCGGTGTAACTGAGGCCCGTGTTCGGGTAAGTCAGAGTCTCACCCAGCACAACTAAGTCTGCCCTCTCCCGCGCGGCTTGCTCGATAAGGGGAACATACTGTTCGCGATTGGCGGCGGGCGTTGGCCCTTTCGGCTTGTAGTGGACGGACGCCAGGCGGACCTTGCGCTCCACCGGAGCGGCGTTGCTTTCCGCCAGCGTCGCACCGGACCATTCCACCCGTCCTTTGGCCGACCACCGGAAGTGCAGATCCAGTCGGGCGGCCACGGCGGCGCGCGGTGCCTCATAATCGGCCGCCACTTCCACCCAGTCCTGACGGCGATTGGCGGTTTCGCGCGGATATTCAGGCGTTGAGGTGGGCGGGAGAGTCTTCAGGTAGTCCGCCACCAGCGGCCGGCTATCGGCCACGCGGCGGCCTTCGGCATCCAACCAGTCGAGCGTCACAAAGGCGTTGTGCGGCACCGATTCCAAGCCCACCGTGCGCCGCCACACCGAAAAGCGATACCGCTGGCCGCCCTTCACCGCTTGCAACTTACGCCAGCTGCCGGCCAAGCCCTCGCGTCCATCGCCTTCAATCATGAGGCGTGCTTGACCCGTCGGGCCGCCCGCCGCCATGCTGCCGAACACAGGAGTAATCTCCGCGCGGGGCGCGCGCGACTGCCAGCCGTCCGATTCCGCCGCCACCACGGACAGCGCCAGCGATGCCACGCACAGAATCCGCATCATGAACCCTCCAGTTTTGCGTAACCGCCCCGAGCGTACACCAGCGGCTCACCTTCTTCAACCGAAACCGCCACGGCTTCGCCCAGGAAGATGTCATGGTCACCCACCGGCACAACTTCCACCAGCCGGCATTCGATGGCCGCCACCGAACCTTCAATCACCGGCACGGAATCCACTCCCGGGCGCCACGCCACGCCCTCAAACCGGTCGTCGCGGCGATACGCAAAGGCGGTCGAGATCTCTTGCTGGTGTTGGCCCAGAATGTTGATCGCAAAGTGCGTGCGCCGCCGGAACACTTCCCGGATGGCGGCACTATGGTCAATGCAGAACAGAACCACCGGCGGCTCCAGTGAGACTGACGTAAACGAGTTCACCGTCAGGCCATGCGGAACTCCGTCAAACGTGGTAGCAATGCAAACACCGGTGGGAAACTGACCGCAAGCCCGCCGGAAAAGGGCCGGATTGATAGTGGACATGGGAGTTGGCGAAACACTGGACCTTGACACGGATCTAAGCCCAATCCTATCATGGGGTTTACTTGTGCCAACAGGACGGCACCAAGGCCAGGAGGCGGCGGTTTTGATCAAACTCGACATTATCAACGAAGTGGTCAACAAAACGGGCATCACCAAGACCAAGGCCGAGATGGCCGTGGAGACCGTTTTTGAGAGCATGAAGCGCGCCCTCGGCAGCGGCGAGCGCATTGAGCTGCGTGGCTTTGGCATCTTCAACGTACGCCCGCGGAAGACCGGCATCGGCCGCAATCCCCGCACGGGTGCCGAAGTGGCGATTCCGCCCGGCAAAGCGGTCCGCTTTAAGCCCGGCAAAGAGCTGCAAAGCCTCCAGTAGATCGCCTTGCGTCCCCGGCGCTTGTGGCTGCATGCCGCGCTCTTTTTGGTGACATTGGTCACCTGTTCGGCCACTGGCTCACGCCTGGTGGAGAACTTTCACCGCAACCTTCCCTCGTTCCGGCTGGAACATGATCTATTGCTGATGTTGTGGCCGGTGGACAACCCGGCCGTTCTGCTGACCGGCCTGCCCTTCTCGCTCGCGTTGCTGTTCATTTTGCTGGCGCATGAGATGGGCCATTATCTGGCCTGCGTGCACTACCGGCTGGACGCCAGCCTGCCGTACTTTCTCCCCGCCCCCAGCTTTATTGGCACCTTCGGGGCCTTCATCCGCATCCGGTCCATCATCTATTCACGCAAGGTGCTGTTTGACGTGGGCGTCGCCGGGCCGCTGGCGGGCTTTGTCGCCTTGATTCCGCTGCTGCTGATCGGGATTAGCATGTCGAAGCACCTGCCCGGCATCGCCCATGAAGGCGACATTCTGTTTGGCACGCCGGTGCTCATCACGCTGGTGGAGCGCTTCTTCTTCCCGGGCATACCGTCGGCGGACATCTATCTGCATCCCTTGGCCCGCGCGGCTTGGGTGGGTCTGTTTGCGACGGCGCTGAATCTGCTGCCGGTGGGCCAATTGGACGGCGGCCACATTCTCTACGCTCTGTTTGGTGAGCGCCACAAGACAATCTCCAAGTTCACTCTGGCGGCGCTGATCCCATTGGGCTTTCTCTATTGGCCTTGGTGGGTGTGGGCCGTGGGGCTGTATTTCATCGGGCGCAAGCATCCGTTTATCTACGACGACACCCCGATTGGCGCAACGCGTGTGGTGTTATCCATTGTGGCGCTGCTGCTGTTTCTACTCAGCTTTATGCCCGCGCCGATTTCAGCGTAGGATGGGCATGAACGAATGAAGATCTCCGCCGCGATCATCACGCTGAACGAGCAGCGCAACATCGCCCGGGCCATTGAGAGCCTCCGCTGCTGCGACGAGATTGTCGTCGTCGATTCCGGCTCGAGCGACCGGACCTGCGAGATCGCCGCCAACCTCGGCGCGCGGGTCGTGGAGAGCCAGTGGCGCGGCTATGCCGGCCAGAAGAACTTTGCGCTGGAGCAATGCAGTCACGATTGGGTGCTCTCGATCGATGCCGACGAGGCGCTCAGCGAAGCGCTGGAAGGCGAGATCTGGCAGTTGAAGAAGACCGGCCCGAAAGCGGACGGCTACACCATGCCGCGTCTGGCGCAGTATCTGGGCAAGTGGATCCTGCATTCCGGCTGGTATCCGGACCGCAAAGTCCGCTTGTTTGACCGCCGCAAAGCCTGCTGGGAAGGCGACTTCGTGCACGAAAGCGTCAGGGTCCAGGGCAAGGTGGAACACCTGGACGAAAGCCTGCTCCACTTTACCTGCCAGTCGCTCACCGAGCATTTGCGCACCATGGATCGCTACACGACACTCGCGGCCGAGCAGCTGATCGCCATGAAAACGCCCATCACCTGGCGGCATCTGGCGCTGAATCCGCCGTGGACCTTCTTTTCCACGTATGTCCTGAAGCGCGGTTTCCTGGACGGCTTTGAGGGTTTGGCCATCGCCCACATGGCGGCGCTCTACAATTTTTTGAAGTACGCCAAGGCCAAGACCATGCGCGGCGAAGTGGAGTGAAGAGCCTCCGCGCCGCATGACCATCCTGCACTCCGACACCGGCAAAACCTGGCAAGGCGGCCAGTTCCAGCTGCAAATGCTGGTGGAGGGACTTCGGGCGGCCGGCATCGACTGTGGTGTACGTTCGCCCCTGATCCCGCAGCCCATCAAGCACTGGGACCTGGAGCATTGCCATGATGCTCGCAGCCACACCTTTGCCCGACGGCCCTTTGTGGTCTCGCGGCGCGTGGGTTTTCCGGTCCAACGGACCTTGCTTTCCCAATGGAAGTACAGCCGCGCGGCGGCCTACCTGGCGGTTTCCCAATATGTGGCCGATGAGTTGAACAGCGCGGGGGTACCCGCGGCCAGGATTCATGTTGTACCCGATGCCATCCGCCCGCTGCCACCCGCTGACCGCTCCACCGGCCGCATCCTTCTGCTCTCAAAAAACGGCCAGACCGTGCCCGGCGCCGTCGCCGTCCGGAATCTGGAGGAAGATTTGCGGGAGTGCGATGTGTTCATCTATCTGAGCGACATGGAGGGCCTGGGATCGGCGGCCCTGATGGCCCAGGCCGCAGGTGTGCCCGTGATCGCCAGCCGCGCCGGAGGCCTGCCGGAAGCGGTGAAGTTCGGCAAAGTGATCGACCACCTGGACCAGGTCCGCGATGCGCTGGATGAAACGCGCGCCATGGTGGTCGATCCCGCCGTCATCATGAAGGAGTTCAGCGTGGAACGCATGGTGGAGCGGACCATGAATGTCTACCGTGAAGTGTTGTCATGCTAGAAGACACTGTTGCCCTCGCCGTGCTGGCGGCCCTGGCCGGGTTGCTGATCGGTAGCTACCTGAACGTCTGCATCTACCGCCTGCCGCGTGATTTCTCCACCGCCTACCCGAGCCGCAGCTTCTGTCCCAGCTGCGGACGAGTCGTGGCCTGGTATGACAATCTACCCGTCGTCAGTTGGTTGCTGCTCCGCGGGCGGTGCCGTCACTGTCAGACACGCATCTCCGTGCGCTATGCCCTGGTGGAACTGTTGACCGCCGCCACGTTCGTCTCCGCGGCCCTGCAACACGGCGTCAGCGGCGAGGCGTTGCGGTTGGCGCTGTTCAGCGCCGTGATGATCGTGCTGCTGTTCACCGACATGGAGACTTACATTCTGCCCGACGAGTTCACGCTCGGCGGCGCGGTGGTGGGGTGGATGCTGGCCACACTGTGGCCACCGCCGCCGGGCCTGATCACGCTGTTTCTTCCAGTGGACCGTCTTCCCGCGGGCGAAGGCCTGCTTTCGAGCGT
This sequence comes from Acidobacteriota bacterium, assembly GCA_026394075.1. Lineage (GTDB taxonomy): Bacteria > Acidobacteriota > Terriglobia > Bryobacterales > Bryobacteraceae > JAPKYZ01. The sequence goes on along the minus strand of JAPKYX010000216.1, from coordinate 35,486 downwards.
GCTGGGCGGTGCAATCCCCGCCGCGATGCTGTGGTCGATCGGTGCGATTTATGAGCGGCTCCGCGGGCGCGAAGGGTTGGGGTTTGGCGACGTCAAGATGATGTTGACCTTGGGCGCGTTCGTCGGTTTGGAGGGCACGCTGTTGACGGTGGCGGCGGCGGGCGTGCTCGGTTCTCTGGCCGCCGTGCCCCGCCTGCTGATGCGCGGCCGGGAGGCAATGCTGGATGAAATGCCGCTCGGCAGCTTTCTGGCGCTGGCTGGATTAATCCTGGCGCACCTGGGGCGCTCAGGCCGCTTATACTAAGGGTTCTAAGCATGCCGGACGTCAGTATCTTTTGGTTGCGCGTGGCCGCTGTCCTGTACCTGCCGGGCTTGGTGGATGCGACTCTGACGGTCCTGCGGCGCAAACCGACCTTCTTCCGTCCGGCGCTCATTCTGTTCGCGGTGGCGGCATTGGTGCATCTGGTCTCGCTGGTCGATCTGGCCCGGCAAACCGGACGTTTTCCAGCCGAGACTTTCTATGAGTCCATCTCGCTGTGCGGCTTCCTGCTGGCAGTCTGCTTTCTGGCGCTATTTTGGCGCTACAGATTTGTCTCGCTCAGCCTGATCGTCTTTCCGCTGGTTTTTCTGATGACGTTGATCGGAGCCACCAGCACTCCAGTGGCTACCTGGACCAACCCTCGGGTGCGGGATGCGTGGCTGTTGTTGCACGTGACGCTGGCAATCTCGGGCTATGCCGCTTTGCTGACGGCGGTGTCGGTCTCGTTTTTCTACCTGGTTCAGGAGCGGCGGCTGAAAGCCAAACGGTTCAACAGCAAGCTGCCGCCTCTGGCCACCCTCGACGACATCCTCTCGCGGTCCATGGGCTGGGGCTTCGTCCTGATCACGCTCGCCGTCTTGATGGGCAGCATTTGGGGCTTCATTGAATCGGGCACGGCGTGGGTCTCTGATCCCAAGATCGTCGTCGCCTGGGCGACCTGGCTAGGCTATCTGGTGATGGTGTTCCTGCGTGTCTCCGCCGGTTGGCGTGGGCGCAAGGCTGCCGTGATGGCCTTGAGTGTTCTGGGCTTCTCCGTCCTTACCTGGGCGGCGCACGTCGGCATCCGGGAGAGCTTGCTGCGATGAAGCTGGCCGTGGCGGGTGTCAATCATCGAACGGCTCCGGTGGAGATCCGGGAGCGGCTGGCTATCCCGGGCGATGCCCTGGCCTCGGAGCTGGCCCGTTTGCGCGAGCAAACCGGGATGGGCGAAGGGCTGATCCTGTCTACCTGCAACCGGGTGGAAGTAGCCGTCACGCTGGAGGATTCCGCCGACGCCGCCGCGTGTCTGGCGCGCTTTCTGCCGCCTGGCGAGGAGATGCGCGGGCATCTGTTTCTGCACGAAGGCCGGGAAGCGATCCGGCATCTGTTCCGCGTCGCTTCCAGCCTGGATTCGATGATCCTGGGTGAGCCGCAAATTCTCGGCCAGTTGAAGCAGGCCTACCAGGCAGCCAAGGAACACGGCGCGGTCAACGGCCTGCTGGACACGGTTTTGACGTCGGCCTTCAGTGTGGCCAAGCGCGTCCGCAATGAAACCGAGATTGGCGAAAACGCGGTCTCGGTCAGCTATGCCGCCGTTGAGCTGGCGCGCGAGATCTTCGGCTCCCTGGCCGATTCCAAGGTCCTGCTGATCGGTGCGGGCAAGATGAGTGAGCTGGCCGCGCGCCACCTGCATCGCAATGGTGCCAAGCATATCTACGTCACCAACCGCACTTACCAGCGCGCGGTTGATGTGGCGCAGCTGTTCGGCGGCTGGATCATCGACTATTCCACCTTCAAGCAGTCCCTGCCGCATGCCGACATCATCATCGCCTCCAGCGGCGCCACCGGCTACATTCTGACCAAGGAAGATGTACGCCTGGCCCTACAGGCCCGCCGCAATAAGCCGATATTTGTAATCGACATCGCGGTACCGCGCAACATCGACCCGGAAGTAAACAAGCTGGACAACGCTTTCCTGTACGACATCGACGACCTGCAAGCCGTCGTGCAGCGCAACTTGAAGGAGCGCGCCGGAGCCGCCGCCCAAGCGGAGCGCATTGTCGATGAAGAAGTGCTGCGCCTGGAAGAGCGCCTGAAAGTCCGCGAAGCCGGTCCGGCCATTGTCGGCCTCCAGGCGGCGCTGGAACGCGTGCGCGCCGGTGAAGTGGAGCGCTTCCGCAGTAAGCTGGGCCCGCTGCGCCCGGAGCAGGAAGAAGCTCTGGAAGCCCTCACCCGCGGCATCATCAACAAGATCGCCCACGGCCCCATCGCCGAGATCCGGCGTCAAGTGGCGGCCCCAGAGACATTGCCCGTGATTGATTCCATCAAGAGAGTTTTCAAACTGTGAGCCAGTTGGTGATCGGTTCCCGAGGTTCCAAGCTGGCCCTGTGGCAGGCGGAACACATCCAAAGCCTGATGGCGGCGCGCGGCCTGGACGCCCGTATCGAGATCATCCACACCACCGGCGACAAGATCACCGATGTCCCACTGGCGCAGTTGGGCGCGCAGACGTCCACCAAGGGCCTGTTCACCAAGGAACTGGAAGAAGCTCTGCTCGATGGCCGCATCGACTTGGCCGTCCATTCGATGAAGGACATGCCCACGGAACTGCCGGCGGGTCTCGAGATCACGGCGATTCCCGAACGCGAAGATGCTCGCGATGCCCTAATCGGGCGCACCTTGGCCGACTTGCCCCAGGGGGCCCGGGTCGGCACCAGCGCGCTGCGTCGTCACGCACAATTGAAGGCCGCGAGGCCGGACCTGATCATCGAATCCATCCGTGGCAACGTCGATACCCGGTTGCGCAAACTGGACGAAGGCCAGTTCGACGTCATCCTGCTGGCGGTCGCGGGCCTGAAGCGTTTAGGCTGGGCGCACCGGATCACCGACTACGTGCCGGTTGAACTGATGTGTCCGGCGGTCGGCCAAGGAGCTTTGGCGGTCGAGACACGCTCCGGCGATACGCGGTTCACCTTCCTCGATCACCCGCCAACTCGCGCCGCCGTGGAGATGGAGCGCGACTTTCTAAGAGCGATGGGTGGTGGCTGTCAGGTCCCGATGGGCTGCCACGTCTCGGACGGAGTACTGCGTTGTGCGGTGGCGGAGCCGGATGGCACGCGGCTCCGGAAGTTTCTGGGTGAAGGCCCGGATGTCGTGGCGCGGGCGCTAGAGGCCGTCCGGTGACACCGGTGCTGTTCACCGGCGCGGGCCCCGGCGATGCTGAACTGCTTACCTTGAAGGCCCGGCGAGCGATTGAACAAGCCCAGGCCGTCTTCCACGATGAGCTGGTGCCGGAAGCCATCTGGAGCCTGTCGCCCCATTCTCAGCCCTATCAGAACCCGGCGCAATTGATCGCCGCCGCGCAAGCCGGTCTTCGCGTCGTGCGCCTGCAAGTGGGAGACCCCACCATCTACGGACGTCTGGTTGAGCAGATGGAAGCGCTGGACCAAGCGGGCGTCCCCTACGAGATCATCCCCGGCGTCACCGCCGCCACCGCCGCTGCTGCGGCGGCAAAAGTCTCACTGACGCACAAGACGCTGGGCCGCACCGTTGCACTGATCTCGGCGCATGACCCGGCGATTCCCGTGCCGGAGGCCGACACCGTGGTGTACTACATGGGCCGCCCCACCCAGGCCGGACCAGCCATCGCGGTGGAGAACGCCTCCCGTCCGCAGCAGCAGATCTATCGCGAAAGCCTCACGCACGCCCAAGCGCCTTCGATCATCATCGCCGGTGCTGTCGCCAACCTGAAGTCACTGCCGCTCTATGGCCAGCGGATCGTCGTCACGCGCGCCGAATCTAGCCGCATGAACGTGCGCCTGCGCGCCTTGGGCGCCGAGGTGATCGAGTTCCCCGTCATCGAGATCGTCCCGCCGGCGGACCCGGCACCGCTCGACCGGGCTGCCGCCTCGCTGGGTGAATACGACTGGCTGATCTTCACCTCCGTCAATGGCGTCACGGCGCTGTTTGACCGCGTCGACGACCTCCGTGGTCTGCGCGCCCGCATCTGCACCATCGGACCCGCCACCAGGGCCGCCGTGGAGAAGCTGAAGCTGAAGGTCGATGTGGTGCCGCGCGACTATGTGGGCGAAGGCCTGGTGGCGGCACTACCCGCGGATCTGGCCGGTCAGCGCATCCTGATCCCGCGTGCCACCGTGGCCCGCGATGTCGTGCCCGATGCTCTGCGGCAGCGTGGAGCGCGGGTGGATGTCGTCGATGCCTACCGCACCATCGTGCCCCGGCAGACCGCTTCCCTGCCCGGCACGTACGATTGGGTGACCTTCACCAGCAGTTCCACCGTGAAGAACTTCCTGGCGCTGGCTGGACCTCCCACCGGCCGTATCGCCTCCATCGGACCCATCACCACCGCCACGCTGCGCCAGCATGGCCTGGAGCCCGAGATCGAAGCTCTGGAGTACACCACGGATGGAATCGTCACCGCCATCGAACGAGCCGTTCGAACTGCCCATTGAAGATGTCTTCGACCTCCACTCCATCGCTCCGCGCGACGTAAAGGAGGCCGTGGAGGCGTATCTCGAAGCGGCCCATGCGGCGGGGTTGACCGCCCTGCGGATCATCCACGGACGCGGCATCGGCGTGCAGCGCGAGACCGTGCGGAGTGTCCTGTCCCGCACGCCCTTCGTCTCAGCCTTCAGCGATGCCCCCGCCGAAGCGGGCGGCTGGGGTGCGACAATTGTGTCTCTTCAACCGTTCGCTGGCCCCACACTCCCATGATCACCATCCGCCCCGCCGTCGAAACCGACATCCCCGCCATTGCGGCCTTCAATCAGGCCATGGCCATCGAGACTGAGAACAAGATCCTACCCGATAGCGTCATCCTGCCCGGCGTCAAAGGTCTCTTCGCCCGGCCTCAGTTCGGCTTCTACCTGATGGCCGAAGTGGATGGCGCGGTGGCCGGCGGCCTGATGATCACCTACGAATGGAGCGACTGGCGCAACGGTGTCTTCTTCTGGATCCAGAGCGTCTACGTCAAGCCGGAGTTTCGCGGCCAAGGCGTCTACCCCGCGCTCTATGGCGAAGTAAAGCGCATCGCGCAAGAGCGGGGCGATTGCTGCGGCTTCCGGCTCTATGTCGAGCAGGAGAACTCCCGCGCCCAGGCCGTTTACCGGCGGCTGGGCATGCAGGAGACGCACTACCTGATGTACGAAGAAGTTATTGCTTCAAGCTGACCAGGCGCTGCGCCGCGCGCGCGTCCTTCATCAGGCCGCCATAGGCTTCCTTGTCGAAGGGCGGACACCCGGCCGGAAACTGGCCCAGCGGATGGTTCTTCTGCCGCATCAGGTACGTGCAATAAGTCAGCGTTTTGCAGACCCGCAGTTCATCCAACTCGCCCTGCTCTAGCACATCCTTGGCAAAGTCCGGATACGCCAGCACGCCGCGGCCCAGGCCAAAGAACGTGATCGCTCCGGAGGCGACATTGTGCGCCGCTGCGTTGATGGCGTACTTCTGGAGCCACGAATAGCCGGTGCCCACCAGCGGGAAATCCGGGAAGGCGCGCTGTAGTTCGGCGGAGATGCGGAAGTGGCGATCCACACCCAGCAGTGGGTGCTCCGGCTGCTCATAGTTGCCCTCGTCCGGCTTCTCAAAAGGCCGCCCGATGTGCGGGTTGTAGTAGGGGCAACCGATCGAGATGTTCAACACCTCAACGCCCCACTCCCGCACCCAGCCCACCAGCGTCTTCACCTCGGTGAGATCTTCTTCCAGCGGGTTCATCGGATCTACGCCCCAGCCATAGGGGTAAGGCGTCTCAAACGGGTAGTGCTCGCCGTTCAGCTGCCACGGCACGCTGTCAAAGGCATTCAGACGCATGCAGAGCGTCAGCCGCGAGCCGAACTTGGCCTTCAGCTTGCCCAGAACGTTCTTGATAAACCGCGTGCGATTGGCAAGTTCAGGCCCCCGGTACCGGCTGCCTTCAAAGGTCTTCGCGCCCAGCATCTCGTGGATCAGGTAGCCGTGCACGGCCTTCATGTCGATGGCGGAGAACCCGGCTTCCAGACACAAGCCCGCCGCGTCCACGTAGGCATCTTCCAGGCGTTCCAGTTCATCGTCGGAGATGACGGGATAGTCGTCCGGCGTCTTTGATTTCGCATCGATTAGCGGGTTGTGATACGCAATGGTCTTGCGCGGCACGGCGTAGCGGCCGGAATGGGTCAACTGTACCGGCATCAGCACATCGTCGGTGGTGCCCCAAGCCTCTTTGTGCAGTGCCAGGATGCGCTTGTTGATGGCGGCGTAGTCGCCCACGTTCTCGCGCGTGATCCACAACTGGCGCGTGTTGGCACGGCCATCCTCGCGCACGGCGGTGGCTTCAAACCAGATCAGCTTGGCGCCGCCCCGGGCAAAGCGTTCGTAGCGGCGGATGGTCAATTCATCGGGACGCCCATCGAGGGTCCCGTCGCAGCCTTCCATCGGGTGGATGGCCATGGAGTTGCCCACCACACGGGAGGCAAGTTGAACGGGCCGCGCTAGCGCTTCCCGGATCTTCTGCTTGTCTTCTTCAAAGCCGACGTGGCCGGTCGAGAGCGCGCTAGCCGCGTGTTGAAGCTCGGCTAGCGTCTTGTAGGTGAAGTGTCTCATTCGGAGTTTGGTTCTTGCGCGGCAGCATCAGGATGGCCAGCGCGCCAATGGCGGCCAGGACAAACAGCACCTGCAAGGCCGGGCCGTAGCTGCCAGTGTTCTCTCGGAGCTTGGCAATGATGTAGGGGAACCACGTTTGGCCCAGCGTATCGGCGGGCAGAATAATCGCCATCGCCCGCGCTAGCGAATTGACGCCAAACCGGTCCGCCGCCATCAGCGGGATCAACATGTAGTCAGCCCCCATGCCGAAGCCGAACAGTAGGCTGAAGATGTAGACCATCTGCTCATTTTCGGGGCTGGACAACATCAGCAGCGGGATCGTGGAGGCCACCAGCGCGTAGGTGGCCAGCATCACGTACTTCTTGTTGAACCGGTCCGCCAGGTACCCCATCAGCAGGCGGCCGCCAGCGGAAGAGAACGCAATGATGAACAGCGCATTGCCGAACAGCGCATCCAGTGTCTTCTGGTCCTTAAAGCCGCGCTCCGCGAACACAAACTTCATGTGCTGATTGATGGAGCCAATCGATCCGATGGAACACAGGCTGCCCACCAGCAACAACCAGAAAGCGGGCTGCCGCAGCAGATAGCCAAACGCCTTCGGCTCCTGGTGTGCATCCGCCGGCGGCCCCGCCTCGCCATCCGGAAACTGGCCCATGTCCTTGGGCTTGTCCCGCAGTCCGAAGATGGCGATCGGCCAAGCCAAAAACAGGCAGCAGGCAAAGCCAATCAAGCCGTAGCGGAAATCACCAAAGGCCTCCGTCAGCGGACGCGCAATGTACTTGGCGGACACGGCGGCAAAGGCGGCCACACCCAAATAGACAATAGCCATCGCCAAGCCGCGGCGGCTCTTGAACCACTGCGACACGATCACCTGGTGGGCAATTGGGCCCGAGAAGATGTAGCCCACGATGTAGAGAAACCACAGTCCGTAATAGAACATCAGCGAGCCCTGCATCTGGCTAAAGCCAAAGAAGGCCAGCGCCGTTAATCCGGACCCGATCACAATCAGCCAGCGTGGCGAAAACTTGGGCACCACCAGCGGACCCACCCACAACGTCAGAGTCGCCGCCAGCGGAAAGCCCAGCGTGATGTCCGCGCGGGACCAACCGAATGACTTCTCGTAGTAGTCGTAAAAGAACGGGCCGCCGTAATACGGAATGCCTACGGCAATACCGAAGGTCAAAAACGCGAAGACGGTGATCCACCAGCCGTAAAAAGGACGCTGCTGCATTCTCAATAGAGTATCAGTGACGCTAGGGTTTCAGCACTAGAGCGATCGCAAATGGAACCCGCCATCCACGTTCAGCACTTGACCAGCGGAATAGTCCAGCAGCCCGGAAGCGATGGCCTCCACCGCTCGCGCGACGTCCGCACCTTCGCCCATGCGGCGTTGCGGCAGCAGGCCGTTGGCGATGCGCTCCTCGTAGGTCTTCTCGACAGCCGAGATCATGTCAGTGCGGATGATGCCGGGCCGGATCTCAAACACCAGAATGCCTTCACCCGCCAGCCGTTGCGAATAGACTTTGGCACTCATCGAAAGGCCGGCTTTGGAGATGCAGTAATCAGCCCGGTTCACGGAGGCGGTGTAGGCGGAAATCGATGTGACGAAAACGATGCGCCCGTTACCCTGCGCCAGCATCCACTTGGCGGCGTCGCGCGTCAGAAAGTGCGGACCTTTGAGGTTGGTGCCGATCAGTTCATCGAAGCTCTCTTCGGTGGCCTCCAGCACATCGTTCCGATGGCGCGGCGCAATGCCGGCATTGTTCACCAGCAGATCCAGACGCCCGAACTTCTCGCGGGTGAAATTGAGCAGCGCCTCGCGGTCATCACGCGACCCGATATCGCAAGGAAAGATCGCGCTGCCGGTTTCAGCGGCCAGCGATTCTGCTGCTTCACGATTGCCACGATAGGTGCCCACCACCTGATGCGTGCTGGAAAGCTGAATGGCGATAGCTCGGCCAATGCCGCGACTGGCGCCCGTGACGAGGGCAACTGGTTTCAACGATTTCTCCATTTGTCGATGACGGCGGCGGCCACCTGCTTGCCACGCTCAAAGGCCTCGCCATAGGCGCTGGACCGTTCGGCGCGCGTGTAGCCATAGCCCACCCGGTAAAGCCTCTCCACTGAACTACCGACCACCCACGTACCGGCAAAGGCGATGGCCGCCTTGGGGATCAAGCCGCCGCCCAGCGGAATCTTGCCGGCCAGTTCACGCGCCACCGCGCGCCAGCCGAACGCACCGGCCACCAGCGACGCGATCTCGGACTTCTGTTCGCCATAGCCCACCGCGCGATCACTGGCACCGCCCAGCAGGAACAGCATCCGGATCTGGTTCAGGGTGAGAAACGCCGTGTCGGAGGCAAACTCGCCCGGCGTCCATACCAGGCCCAGATAGGGCGCGATGTTGGGCAAAGCGGTGGCTACTGAGAACACCGCGTTCTCGACAGCGATGGTCTGGATCGTGCGGCTGGTTACTTCCGGACGGAAGGCCGGGAAGCAGCGCGCCAACGGCAGCCCGACGCTTTCATCATGGTCCAGCACTTCGCGAACCAACTTCTCTTCCCGCTCCCGAGAATAGACAAACTCGCCCGGTTCCGCGGGGATGCCATGCTCCACCAGCGTCAAATCGAACCGCGCCGGCTTGGGCGTTTCACCTTCCAGGAAGATGCATTCGGTGATCCGCTGCCGCTTGGCTTCAGATAGAGAGGCGGGCAAGAGAAACCGGAACATGGCGTCGTAGGCCATCTCCGACCGTGCGCGCAGCAAGATGGCGGGCCGCCGCTCGGCTGCCTCGCGTACTTCGTTCGGGTTCAGTTTGGCGGCCGCCTGCCGCAATTGGCCCAGGATGTTCACTGACATTCGCTAGCGTGGTGCAGGGCCCTTCCGGGTGAGCACCTTTAACTCCTCCCTCCAGTTTGCACCAACCCCCAGGCACCCCACCGGAACCGCCGGCGAAATGAAGCGCAGCAGCGTCTCGTTGGCCGGGTGAAACTCAAACGCCGGGGCGACAAGATAGAGCAGCGGCGCGGCTCGCGACAGCGGCAGTTGAGGGAAATAGCCACGCCGGGGAAAGTCACCCTGCTGCAGGTGCCACTGGACCCGCATCCAATAATCAAGGGCCTGCAGCGGCAAGTGGATGTCGGCGCTGGCCTTCAGTTCGATCACACAAAGCCGCCCATCAAAGTCCACCGCCAGCAGGTCGATGATGCCCCGATCCTGGGCGGCCATCGCGGGTGCTTGGCGGTAGATAAACTCCGGGCGCAGCGCGGCGTCCAGGCGGTCGATCTGCGCGCGGACGATGGCTTCCAGTTGCGCCTCCGGCCGCGGGTCCGGCAACAGGCGCGGCGGCAAGGGGGCATCGAGTTGTGTATGCAGGTTGCCCCAGTCGCGCGGGTCCAGCAGATGCTCACCTTGTTGAGTTGTCACGTAGAGGTCGATGCGCGCCGCCTTGGGGTCCAGCCAGCGGAGACGCAGCGCGGTGTTGCGCACCCGTCCTTCCGGCAGAAAGATGGCCAGCCGCTCGATGATCGCTTTCGGATCCCGGCGGCGCAGATAATCGAGCCAGATCAAGCCGAAGCTCAGCGCGCCATCCGCATCGGCCGTCTCTGGACCGGCGCCAATGGCGGCCATCACGGCCGTACCTCGCCGGAGTGAGGCACGCGGATAAACGGGCGAGAGTGAATGCTCCAGATCCGGTGCCGTCGACAGCTCCGCCAACTCCCACTCCGGGAACTGCCGCTTCAGGATCAACCGGAACTGCTCGCGGAACACCTCCCGCTGGCCGCGGCGGCGGACCTCGAGGTTCCGGAGGTCGCCGGTGTCCAGCAGCGTCACGATGCCCTCCGGACGCCCCAGGCGCGAGACGCGCAGTTCCAGGCGGCCGGGCTTGCGGCTCTTGATGCCCACCACGCGGCGGGCGTAGCTGCGGTCCTCCGTCCAGGCGTGCAGCTGCAAGCCTTGAGGCAGCAGATCGACTGAATAGCCCCCGGCCTCAAGCGGAATCTCCGGCTCGCCCGGTTCGATCAGCACGGGCCGGGCGGCCTTCTGAATAAACTCCTCAATCACGGCCTGCGTGTCCGTCATAAGATCAAAGGTACGTGAGAGAGCGGCTGGATGCTATCGAGGAACGGATCGCGAGCGCCTGCGCCCGAGCAGGACGCCGGCGCGAAGAGGTGACGCTGATCGCGGTCAGCAAGATCTTTCCGGCGGCGGCACTGGAAGAAGCCTACGTGCTGGGATTGCGGGAGTTTGGCGAAAGCTATGTGCAGGAGTTCGAGGTGAAGAAGCCGCAGTTGCAAAGCATGCCGGAGGCGCGCTTCCACCTGATCGGCCATCTGCAATCGAACAAGTCACGCAAAGCGGCGGAACTGTTTCAAACAATTCAAACGGTCGATAGCGCCAAGCTGGCCCGCCGTCTGAACGATCACGGCTTCCCGCTGGACGTCATGATCGAGGTGAAGTTGTCGGACGAGGAGGCCAAGCATGGCGCGGCCCCCAGTGAGTTGCCCGCCATCATTGAGGCTGTCCGTAGCTGCCCGCAACTGACGCTGCGTGGATTGATGACCATCCCGCCCTGGTCAGAGGACGCCGAAACCGCCCGCCCCTACTTCATCCAACTGCGCGAACTGGCGGCACCGCTGCAATTGCCCGCCTTATCGATGGGCATGTCGAACGATTTTGAAGTGGCCATTGAAGAGGGCGCCACGCATATCCGCGTGGGCACCGCCCTGTTCGGGTCTCGCCGGAAGCCGTGAAGCTCGGGTACTTCGCGCCGCTGCCGCCGGCCCGCACCGGCGTGGCCGCCTATGCCGAAGCATTGCTGACGGCGCTGAAGCAACAGGCGTCGGCTGAACAGCAAGTGCTGCTCGGCGAAGGCGACGTCAATCTCTATCAGATCGGCAACAACCCGCTGCATAGTGCCATCTATCGCCGGGCGCTGGAGCAACCGGGCGTGGTGCTGCTGCATGACGCGGTGCTGCACCACTTCCTACTGGGACACCTGCCGCGCGAGCAGTACTTGGAGGAGTTCGCCTACAACTATGGCGTCTGGCAGACCGGCAGTGCAGAACGCCTGTGGCACAGCCGCGCCGGGTCCGGGGGCGATTCGCGATACTTTGAATATCCCATGCTGAAACGCCTGGCGGAGCGTTCCCGCGCTGTCATCGTCCACAATCCGGAAGCCGCGGCCATGGTCCGAGCTCACGCCCCAGCGGTGCGCGTCGAGGTGGTCCCGCACTTGTTTGAAGCACCACAGATTGACTCTGTCTCAGTGGCCCGGCTCCGCGATACCCTGCCCGCCGGAACGCTGTTCGGAGTGTTCGGGCATCTGCGGGAATCGAAGCGCCTGCCCACCGTGCTACGGGCGCTGGAGCGCGTGCCCCAAGCTGCCCTGCTGGTCTCCGGGGACTTTGTTTCAGAGGACTACGCCCGGGCATTTCGAGACCGACTGAGCGGGCAACGCATCACCTGGCTACCCTACGCACCGGAGCAGGAGTTCTGGGTTCGGGCGGCGGCGGTCGACGCTTGCATCAACCTGAAGTGGCCCTCCGCCGGTGAAACCTCCGGCATCGCGATCCGCTTGGCCGGGATCGGCAAACCCATCATCGGCACGGCCCCCGCGGCGGAGGAGTTGGCGGCCATCGCCGTTGAACCCGGCCCGTCGGAAGACGCGCACCTGGCCGCCGCCATGCAATGGCTATCCGAGTCTCCGGCGGACCGGCGAATGCTGGGCGAGCGCGCGGCCGCGAAGGTCCGGGAGGATCACCAACCGGCCCGGGTCGCGCAGAGGATCTGGCAGATCGTGACCCACTGCGTCGCGCTGATTGCGCTGGCCCTGCTGCTGACGGCCACGTCGCAGGCAGCGGTGAAGCGCGAGGCGCTGGTGCCAATGCGTGACGGCGTGAAGCTGGCCGCGAACATCTTTCTACCGCAGGCCGAAGGCCGCTTTGCGGTGATCCTGATCCGCACGCCGTATGGCAAGGGCACGGAACTGGGGGCCAATGATTCGTTCGTCAACCATGGCTTTGCCGTCATGGTGCAGGATGTCCGCGGGCGCTACGCGAGCGAAGGGATATTTAACATGCTGGACCAGGAGCCGGCTGATGGCGAGGACACGATCAACTGGATCGTGAAGCAGCCGTGGTCCAATGGCCGCGTCGGGATGAGCGGCGGATCCTACATCGGCCTGACGCAGTGGAAGGCCGCCATGGAGCAACCGGCCGCGCTGAAGGCCATCTTCCCGGTTCACGCGGGCATTGATGAGTACCGAGACCGCTTCTACGCTCGCGGTGGGGCGATGCGGTTGGGGCACCGGATGCTGTGGCTGGTGGAGAACCTGCGCAAGCCTACCCATCGCGACCCGGGCTTTGACCGTTACGTGCTCCACCTGCCGCTGCGGAGCATGGACAAGGAAGCAGCGGGACAGACACTGCCGCTTTGGCAGCAGGCGCTGGACCATCCCGACTACGACACCTTCTGGCGCGCGATCAGTGTCCGGGAGCAGTTGGCCAAGGTGACAACGCCGGCCTTCTCGGTCGCCGGATGGTTTGACCCCAACGTGCAGAGCGACCTGGCCACCATCACCAATCTCCGCCGCCGATCGAACAACTACCGCATCGCTATCGGACCTTGGGCTCACAACATGTCAATCCCCTTCCCGGGGGTCGATTTCGGGCGTGACTCAAGCTACCCGATCCGGACGATGCAGTTGGCCTGGTTTGACCGCTGGCTGAACGACAAGCCGGGCGAGATCCCGGGCGGCCCCTACACGATCTTTGTCATGGGTGCCAACAAGTGGCGCGACGAAGCCGAGTGGCCATTGAAAAGGGCCGTGGCCACCCGCTACTACTTGAGCCCGGACCGTCAGCTATCCATCGTTCCACCTGCGGAAGGCGCGGACCGTTACAACTACGACCCGCGCCAGCCCGTGCCCACGCGCGGCGGCACCACCTGCTGCAATCCGGCCATCTTTGCCTGGGGGCCGCTTGACCAGCGGTTGATCGGTGCCCGTCCGGACGTCCTGCAGTATGTGACTCCGCCTTTGACCGAGGACCTGGAAGTGACCGGACCGATCCGAGTGCAATTGCACATCCGCACGTCAGCGCCCGACACGGACTTCACGGCTAAGCTGATCGACGTCTTCCCCAGCGGCGAAGCCCGGTTGCTGACCGATGGCATCCTGCGGCTGCGCTATCGCGACGGTCTCGACAAGCCGGTACTGGCCAAGCCCGGCCAGGACTACACCATCACCATCGATGCCGGAGTGACCAGCAATGTCTTCCGCGCCGGGCACCGCATCCGGGTCGACATCGCCTCCAGCAACTTCCCCAAATACGACCGCAACCTGAACACCGGCCGCCCCATCGCCGATGAGAAGCATCCGGCCACGGCCAAGCAGACCATCTTCCGCGGTGGGGTGAAAGCTTCGCATGTCATCCTCCCGGTAGTACGGTAGCGCCGTCTTCATGATCTGGGACAATACCGCACAGGGTGCGAGGCAGCGCCCGAGTTCCCGTGTGGGGGTTGGTGATGAACGGTACTTTGTTTCTGCTTGCGGGCCTGGTCCTGGTCAGTGCGGCTGGGGCCGCTGACTTCACGGCGGCACAGGTCAGCAGCTTTCCTTATGGCAATGAGTTGACCGCCTCCGCCAAGGGCAGCCGGATCGCTTGGGCTCTGAATGAGCAAGGCAAGCGCAACCTCTGGGTGGCCGAAGGCCCCACTTTTCAGCCCCGCCAGTTGACCCGCTACACCCGCGACGACGCCCAGGAACTGACGCAGGTGACGCTCAGCTCTGATGGCAGCCACGTGGTCTACGTGCGTGGTGGGGACCACGGCTCCAACTGGGATGACTCACTGCCAGTGAACCCGGCGGGCGACCCCGTGCCGACGCGCGTGCAAGTGTGGAGCCTGCCCTTTGCCGGCGGCGAACCGAAGAGCCTGGGCGAGGGCGAATCACCGGCCATCTCACCCGATGGCGCGCGTGTGGTCTATGTGCGGGAGCGGCAGATCTGGGTGGTACCGATCGATGGCAGCAAGCCCGCCAAACGGCTGTTCCAAGCCCGCGGCGATAATGGATCGCCCGAATGGTCACCCGATGGGACAAAGCTGGCCTTCGTCTCAGCACGTGGCGATCACAGCTTTGTCGGAGTCTACGCAGGCGACGATCAACCGATTGCGTGGGTGGGTGCCAGCGCCGCCCGAGACACTCGGCCGAAGTGGTCACCCGATGGCAAGCGCCTGGTCTTCGCCCGGATGCCGGGCACTGGTGGAGCGCCTGTCTCCCGGCTCACGCGGGCGGTGAATGCTTGGTCACTCTGGATTGGCGACGTCGCCACGGGCAAGGCGCGGCAGCTCTACCAAAGCCCAGCGACGCCGCGCGGATCGATGCCGACGACGGACGGCCAGTTGAATCTGCACTGGGCGGCAAAGGGACGCATCGTCTTCTTGAGCTACCTGGATGGCTGGCCGCATCTCTATTCGATTGGCGAGAACGAGGACAAGCCGCTGCTGCTAACCCCGGGGCGATACATGGTGGAGCACGTGACCCTGAGCGGCGACGGCCAGTGGCTGTTCTATACGGCCAACGCGGGCAACACTCCCGGAGACATTGAGCGGCGGCACATTGGCAAGGCTCCTGTGGATCAATCGGCCCCGGAAGTACTGACCCCGGGCGAGGGTCTGGAGTGGACTCCGGTGCTGACCGGTGATCGACAGCACATTGCCTACTTCAGCGCGACGGCGCAGCGTCCGGCCGTTCTGGCGGTAATGCCGTTCGCGGGCGGTCCGGGACGGCTGGTAGGTGCGGCGCAGATTCCGGCGGACTTCCCCACCTCGAAGCTGGTGACACCGAAGGTGGTGACGTACAAAGCCGAAGACGGCCTGGAAGTGCACGCCACACTGTTCGATCAAGGGGGCAGCGGCCAGCGGCCGGCCATCGTGTTTGTCCATGGCGGGCCACCGCGCCAGATGTTGCAGGGCTGGCACTATGGCGACTACTATGCCCACTGCTACGCCTTCAACCAATACCTGGCCTCGCGCGGCTTTGTCGTGCTGGCGATCAACTACCGGCTGGGCATCGGCTATGGCTACGACCTTCATCAACCGCCCGCCGCCGGGGCACAGGGGGCAAGCGAGTACCTGGACGTCAAAGCCGCCGCGCTCTACCTTCGCACGCGGCCTGAAGTGGACGCCAAGCGCATTGGCATCTATGGCGGCAGCTACGGTGGCTACCTAACCGCACTGGCGCTGGGCCGCAATTCCGACCTGTTTGCCGCGGGCGTGGACATCCACGGAGTCCACGACATGACCGCCGACGGCGGATCGCGCTTCGGGGGCACATCCTGGCGCTACGAAAAAACCGACAGCGAACAGGCAGCGGCGGTGGCCTGGAAGAGCTCCCCTGTTTCGAGCATCGCCACCTGGAAAAGCCCGGTGCTGCTGATCCACGCCGATGACGACCGTAACGTCCGCTTCAGCCAAACTACCGACCTGGTGCGCCGTTTGGACGCCGCCAAAGTCGAATACGAATTGCTGGTAGTGCCCGACGACACCCACCACTGGATGCGTCACGCCAACCGGCTAAAGGTGAACGATGCCACCGCCGAGTTTCTGGAGCGGAAGCTGAAGCCTCAGCGGTAGAACGGCTGCCAGGTGATCCAGCGCGGGCCATACTTGGGCAGCGGCTGACCGGCTTCCAGTGCTCCCAGATCCGGCGCTTTGCCCGCAAAGCCTTCGTTGACGGTCGGAATCGCCACACCCGCATCGACGGCCTTGCCGGTGGCCTTCAGCTTGAAGTTCAGGTCCATCTGGTGATAGACGGCGTGGCGCTTGGAGGGGTCCGGCGCGACCAGGTTCTCGAAGATGTCGAAGTCCACTTCCATGCCGTGGGCTTCCTGGCCCGTGGCCGCTTTGAAGTCGGCCAGATTGCTGAACGTCTTCCACGCTTCGGGCTTCGGCTCATAGACGATCTGACCCGGGGGCGGGGCCAGCCACTGATAGTTGGCGGCGACACCCTTGTTGGGGCGGAAGCCGTTGTAGTCGGAAGAGTAGGCCGGCGTCGCGTTGGCCCACGTCATGATGCCCCGCTCCGGCGTATCGCGGCCCAGGAAGAGGTTGTTGCGGAAATGGACGTTGGAGTAGGGGTCCTTCACCACCTGCTCGCCGATCAGGGTGTTGTGGAAGACGAACAACCCAGCCGGTTTGGCCGAGAACTTGAAGGCCACGCCGCCGGGCGTGTGATAGAGGAGGTTGCGGTAGAAGTAGACCGGGCCGCCGAACACCGGCTGTGAGCTATAGCCGCCCATGGCCGCGTTGACGCCGCGGTTGTTGAAGACGCGGATGTTGTGGACGCCGCCATCGGTTTCGATGAAGTCGTCGTTGAACATGTGCATGTCGTTGTTGTAGATGTCGATCGACGACGCGCGGCGTTCCGGGTCCTGCTCCGGCGTGCCGTAGGTAGAGATGGCGAGCGCGTCGTGGAAGTAGGCGATCGAATTGTGCGCGATCACGTGGCCCGGCCCGTAGACCTTCACCGCATAGTAGCTGCGCAGCTTGTGCGATCCGAATGGGCCAACCGGCTGCCACATGAACCCCGTCCAACCAATTAAGCGGAAGCGGTCTTCGCGGCCGAGGAACAGGTTGTCGGCGATGTAGAAGTCGCTCGACCCGGCGTATTCGGTCCAGACGCCGAAGCCGATCTCTTCAAAGCGGCAGTTCTTCACCGTCAGGTTGACCGCGCCGATCACCTCCTTCTGCCCGGCCATGATGGCCACGTCGGTGTTCTTGAAGGTGATGCCGTCGATGATGTGGTGGGCGGAGGCGGAAACGTCCAGGATGACGTGGTTGCCGTCTCCGTCAAACACCACGTCGCCGTCGCCGGCGGCCTTGATGGTGATGGGCTTTTCGGCGGTACCCTTCAGGGTGAGTGAGTTGACGCCGTCAAAGGGCGTCATCATCGGGTCAACATAGTCGGTCCGGATGTTGCGGTACATGCCGGCATGGATCAGGATGGTGTCGCCGGGTTGCGCGCGACGCTCCCAGACGACGCTCCAATCGCCCAGCCCCGCGCCGTAGTAGGCCTGCAGCAGGCTGGTGAAGTTGGGTTCTTGCTTGGGACCGACGTAGTCCGGCGAATAGACGTGCAGCGTGCGGCCGCCTTTGTAGGGCTGAGGCTCCGTGCGGGTCTTCACCTTGACCGTTTTGGTGGTTTCGCCCGTGGCGCCATCGGGGTCCGTCATCTTGAACTGGCACTCGTATTCGGTGCCGGGGGTCAGGTTGAGGATGCTGCCCGCGAAGCCCTGGGGCACGGTGTAATCCAAATTCTCGCGACGGCGGTAGATGTTCTCGCCACCAATGCGGACCAGGGGCAGTGCGGTGCGCCAAGCGGAGTCGCCCACCTTGCGGTACTGAACGTCCACCTTGGCGTTGCGGTTTTGATCGCCCGAGATGGACCATTCAAAGCCCAAATTTAAGAGCGTCGGATGTTCCACCACGAAGCGTCCGGCGGTGGTGGGGTTCTGGGCAAACGCGGTGCTGGCCAGCAAGGGCAAGCAGAGTAACAAGTTTCGATGGGCCATAGTTCGGCGTCATTATATCGCCTTGCGCCGTGCCAACCGCTGGTCCGGCATTCAATGGGGTGGGAGTGAAGGAGGCCCGATCTATTCCGCGCAAACGGGACACGGTGAGACATTCTGAGACATCGAGATAGCGTGGCGGCTCAGACGCCGGTCTCTTCCGCCGACCCGAGGATGGGGTGCGGGGGGGCAAGCGTCGGGATAGGAGGGCGGTGGCAAAGGAGAAGGGTTCTGGTTCAGCAGTTACTGCGGTGCGGAGGCATCGATGCCCAGCCTTAGAGCCCGCAAGACGTGCCAAACCCGCGTCCGAACCGGTCCTGGCAAGTGGTCGTGAGACATGGCGCAGCGGCTCACCCTGGTAACTGCAATGAACATCTTCAGCGCGCCTCGCGACAATCCGGGAAGAGATGGACTTCGTTCAAGGGAGGAAGTCGACCTGCGTGCGGAAGTAGAAGTTTAGGATGGCGCGGGGGTCGGCGGGCAGTCCGCGTTGTCGGAGAACGTCCCATTCGGGCCCAAGATTCTCAAAGCGCAGTTTGCGGTATTGGTAGACGTCCAGCCATGTCGGCCCAAGAACCTCGGCCGGAAGTCCCAGTTGGGGGTTGCTGTGGAGGAACAACTGGGTCAGCTTGGTGAGTCGGAGGAGAGAGTGCGGCAAGTCGATGAGCTGGTTGTCATCTAGGAAAAGAGTCGTGACCTGGGAGAGTCGACCGAGGGAGCCAGGGATGGCTGAGATGTGGTTGCCCCCGATGTTGAGGTGGGTGAGATGGGAGAGTTGGCCGAGGGAGTCTGGGATGGGGGTGATCTGGTTGGCCCAGAGGTTGAGCCGGGTGAGATGAGAGAGTTCGGCGAGGGCGTCAGGGATGGTGGTGATCCGATTACCCCCGAGGTGGAGTTCGGCGAGTTGGGAGAGTGAGGCGAGGAAGTCGGGGATGGTGGTGATCTGGTTGCGTGTGAGATCGAGTTCGCTGAGATGGGAAAGCTGGGCGAGCGAGTCGGAAAGACTGGTGATCTGGTTGGCCCCGAGGACGAGTTGGCGGAGCTGGGAGAGTTGGGCGAGTGAGTCTGGGATGGTGGTGATTGTGTTTTGCGAGAGGTCGAGATGGGTGAGCTGGCAGAGTTGGGCGAGTGAGTTTGGGATGGTGGTGATCTGGTTACGCGAGAGGTCGAGATGGTTAAGCTGGTCGCCTAGCTCGAAGAGGGCGGGCGGGATTTCGGTGAGCTCTTGTCCCGAGAGATCAAGGCGGCCATCATAGATGCTCTCGAGTAAGTCGGCTTGGGTGTAGCTCGGCATGGATCTCACATAGTAACAATGTGGGGCGGGCTTCAGCGCAGGCCGATGGCAGGCGGGTTGTACGTGAAGAGGTGCCGGAGACCGCTTGCTGACGCGCGCGGCTCAGTAGCACTGGGCTTGGTTGAGCGGTGGGGCTTAGAGGCTTTCCAAGGCCCGAACTAGTCCGGGATCTTGTCGACCTTGGCGGTCTGGTGGGCCACCAGCTGCCAGCTTCCGCCGCGTTTGGACCAGACGTGGAGCAGCATCACTTTGTCGTCGAACTTGCCGGCGGGGTTGATGCCGGTGACGTGCATCCAGCAGTGCGTGACGGCGCTGTCTCCGAGGACGCGGACGGAGACTTTTTTGCGCTCCACGGTCTGGTAATGCTGGCGGCCGGAGCGGATCTTTTCCAGGTAGTCCTTCTTGGTGTCGAGCACGCCGGAGGCATGGCCATAGATGAGGTCAGCGGCGAGCAGTTTGTCGAGTTGGGCGACGTCTTTGGCGAGGATGGCTTGCGCCCAGGCGGCATCCAACTTTTCAATGGCCGCCGCATCCTGGGCGGTGAGGCTGAGGGCGGCTAGGGCGAGGACGGTGAGTGCGCGGATCATGTGGGTTGGGGTGAGTATATCTTGCTTGCTGTCGCTGGTGGGCACCGGGTGGTTTGCTGTGGGGCTGTGCTGGGGCTGGGACGGATGCGGGTGACTCAGCACTCCGCTCCATTCTGTCGCGGCTCGGTGGGGGGCATTTTTCGCTAGATGGAAGATGTGATTGTTTACGGAAGAGCCCGCTCCTGCTGGTCGCGGCTCAGAGTGGGGCTTATTCCAGGGGCTGGGACAGGTTGCGGGTATGGAAGAGCCCGCTCCTGCTGGTCGCGGCTCGGAACGGCTTATTTCGGGGGATGGGAGAGGGGGCGGATCTTACCGCCTAGGGCTAGCAGTAGGGCGGTGCCGATGACTGGCAGGACGCCTGCGGTCAGCAGGATGGGGGTGTAGCCTAGATGGTCCACTACCCAGCCGGTGGAGAGGGTGAAGACCATGGCGCCAATGCCCGCGCCCAAGCCGCCGAGGCCGGCTACGGAGGCGACGGAGGAGGCGGGAAAGTAGTCGCTGGGGAGGGTTTGGACGTTGTTGATCCAGGCTTGGAACCCGAAGGTGACCGTCGAGATGAGCACGACGGCGGCGACGGCATCCTTCACTTGCCCGGCGGCCAACCCGACGGACATCAGTGCGGCGGAGGCGAGGATGACGGCCTTGCGGGCACGGTCGATGCTCCAGCCGCGTTTCACCAGCCACAGCGCGGCGCCGCCGCCCAGCAAGCTGCCCGCGTCGGCGGCGAGAAACGGGACGGGGGCCACCCAGGCGATCTGCTGGAGGTTCAGTCCGTGGACGCGGCTTAGGTAGAGGGGCAGCCAGGTGATGTAGAGCCACCAGACCGGGTCCGTCAACAGGCGGGCCAGGACGATGGCCCAGGTTTCACGAGTGCGGAATAGCTGGGCGTAGGTCCAGCGTGGCGTCGATGCCGCTTCCGCTCCGCCGTAGGGCTCTGAGGCATGCCGCCACCGGTGCTCGGCGGGCGGCTGATAGGCCCACAGCCACACGAGCAGCCAGAGAAAGCCCAGGGAGCCGGTGACCAGAAAGGTCATCTGCCAGCCGAACCGCAATTGCAGGAAGATGATCAGCGGCGGTGCCAGGACACTGCCCAGCGCGGCACCGCTGTTGAAGATGGCCATGGCCAGCGGGCGTTCCGAGGCGGGAAACCATTCGCCTGCCACCTTGGCCGCTCCGGGCCAGTTGCCGGCCTCACCGGCACCCAACAGGAACCGGCAGATGCTCAAGCTGAGGGCGGATCTCGCGAAGGCGTGCGCCATGGCCGCCAGAGACCAGACGATGATGGACCAAGTGAAGCCGCGCTTGATGCCCAGGCGGTCATAGAGGCGCCCCGAAAGCGCCTGGCTGACGGAATAGGCCGCCAGAAACCAGGTGGCGATCTGCGCGAACTGCTGGTTCGACAAGCCTAGGTCCCGCACGATGACGGGGGCGAGCACGGAGACCGTCAGCCGGTCAATGAAGTTGATCAGCGTGGCGAAGAAGACCAGCCCGATGATGTACCAGCGCAAACCCGGAAGCGTCATGGACGGATCCGGCCCGGGGGAAGCGCTAACAGAGGAGCAAAGTTCACCTCATGACGGATACCACATCAGCGCGGCGGCGGAGCGCCTACAGGCCGGCGTAGTAGTCGTAGCCCTCTTCGGCCCAGTAGTCCGGGGGCGCCTGGTCGCTGAAGGAGATGGTGCCGATCCGCTTGATGTTCTTGATGCCGTACTTCACGGGGATCACCAGGCGGAGGGGCGCACCATGGGCCAGTTCCAGCGGCTGGCCGTTCTTCTCAAAGCAGAGCATCGTTTGCGGGTGCAGCATGCTGGCCATGTCGACACCGACAAAATACTCTTTGTCGGGCGTGGTCAGGCTGACGTAGGCGGCCTTCTCGGCACCCGGCGCGTAGAGGGCCACAAAGTCCCGGAAGCGGACGCCGCCCCAGCGGACAATTGAGCTCCAGCCTTCGATGCACTTGAACTCGGCGGTGTATTCGAGCTTGTTCAGCTTCTTCAGGTCCGCCATGGTCAATTGCAGGGGAGCCGCGCCGCGCCAGGGCGTCAGGGCGAGACGCCAGGCATCGGCGTCGAGGGCACCTTCCAGGCCGAAGTCGCCATTGGCGCGAATGGCTTGGATGCGCTCCGGCGGAAACTCCGGTGCCAGATGGGCATCGCGGAATAACAGGTTCTGGTTGAGGCGGGCATTGGCGTCCAATACGCTCCGCAGCGGCACCGGAACGCCGCCTTCCTGTGGCTGGGACCAGAGCCACTGCCAGCCTCCGGCGGCCGCCGCCGCGCCGAGACCCAAGCCCAGGAAACCGCGCCGCGTGCGCTTGGCCAGCTCCTGCTCCGGCGTGGTGGGCGGCAAAGTTGCGTTATTCATGGACCGTCTCCTTGGCAGCCAACTTGGTTTCCACCAGTTCCACGCCCGTCACCATGGATTGGAAGTTGCCCCAACCCGCGCGAAGTACCTGCGCAATATGGATGACAAAGAATCCCAGATACCCCAGGGTGAGCACGAAATGCTCGGCGCGAGCCCAGGTGTAGCCGCCCAGCCCTTCAGTCAGCCAGGCCACCTGGATCGGCTTGTAGATGGCCAGACCGGTGATGAGACTGCCCAGGCCCATCACGATGATGGCGGAATACGTCACCCGCTGGGCCGCGTTGTACTTGCCTTGGGGCGGCAGCTGCTTGCGGAGACCGAGATCGTAGAGCATCACCTGGAGCGCATCGCCAAACGAGCCCTTTTGCGGCACCAGATCACGCCATTCACCCGAGATCGCGGTGTAGAGAACGTACATCACGCCGTTTATGGCAAACAGCCACATGAACAGAAAGTGGACCGCCATGCCTTCAGAAAGCCGGTGGTCCAGGTTGAAGGCCCGGTAGACCGCATCCGGAAAGAAATGGAACGAGGCTGGCCCCAGGTTGACTTCGTAGACGTCGTTGGCCCAGTAGATAAGCAAGCCGCTCCAGATCATCACCATCAGCACCGGGAAATTTACCCAGTGGGTCCACCGCTTGCCGAGAGAGTGCTTCTGCTCCAGCCGCTTCGTCGTCATTGATCTCCTCACCTGGACGACGGCTGCCGCGAAAGGCGAGCATCATCGCTGGGATGTATGCCGAGAGAGGGTCCGGCTATTCCCATGGGGCCGCCAAAGTTTTGCGCCGCGCGGTCAACGGTGGGCGCGGCGCGGAGATTCCGCCAGGGGTCTGCACGCCATGGGCGTCCGCTCCGTCATACAGTAGAGGGTTGGTGCCCGTCCAAGAGGCATCCGAGGAGACATATGCTCAATCGTCAACGCCGCCGCGCACGCGGATTCAGCCTGGTCGAACTGCTGATCGTTATCGCGATCATCCTGATTATCGCCGCCATTGCCGTGCCCAAGCTTAACCGCGCCCGCATGCAGGCGCAGGAGATGGCCGCGATCCGGCACATCGTGGCTATTCATCAATCGCAAACCCAGTACTACTCGCAGTTTGGCAAGTTTGCCACCGCGCTGACCGAGCTTGGCCCGCCGGCTTCCGGCAGCCCCAGCCCATCGGGTGCGGACCTGATTCCGGGAGATCTGGCCAGCGGCGAGAAGCAGGGCTACAAGATCACGCTGACGGGCGGACCGGGCGGGTATACGATCAACGCCAATCCGGTGGCCTTCAACTCCACCGGCACGCGCACGTTCTTTAGTGATCAGACGCTGGTGATCCGGCAGAACTACGCGGCGGAGCCGGCAACAGCCACCAGCGCGGAGATCAAGTAGGCGCACTGGGCACGGCGGCGCGGCCAGTTGCGTATAATGGCGCGATGATCCGCGTTACGGTACTTTATTCGACCAGCTCCCGCTTCGACTGGGATTACTATCTCTCGACGCATACACCCCTGGTGGAACGATTGGGCAAGCCGCTGGGCATGATTTCCCTGACGGTGGACCGGTGCGTCTCCTCGCTGGGTGGCGCGCCATCGCCTTACGTTTGCATTGCGCAACTGCTGTTCCAGGATGAGGCGGCGCTGGGTGCCCTGCTGGGACAGCATGGCGGCGAGATTTTGGCCGACATTCCCAACTACACCGATGCCGCCACCAGCATGGTGGTGAGTGCGGTAGCGCAATAGCGGATTGAATCTCCAGGCACGGGGCGCAACGGCCCGGTAAGCTGGTTGCATGGTTGAGGAAGCACCAACGCCAGGACTTCGAGCGTACCGAACGTGCGCGGCGGGCCTTGGCCTGGTTGTTCTGTTGACCGCCTGTCAGCCGCGCTACAAGTTGGTGGAGGAAAGCGCGCCGGCACCGAAGGCGATCAGCGATTCGCGACCGCTGCCACCGGATACCGGGATGGACGAGCCCCGGAAAGACGAACCATCAATCTACCGTCCCGTTGAATGGGCTCTGCTGCGCGGCTTAAACACCCGCTCCGGCGATCTGTCCGCAGCCTTGAAGCGGATGGAAGGCGGAGCTGTTCGGCTAACCGGCTACATGGTGCCGTTTGCCGACGAGAATGAATCCGCGGATGAGTTTTTGCTGGTGCCGGAAGCGGGTATGTGCGTCCACACGCCGCCTCCACCGGCCAACCAGATTGTCTTTGTCCAGATGACCTCCGGCGCGGCCAAGGTGACGTTTGCCAAACCGGTGGAGGTGTCGGGCATTTTGTCGATCGTGCAATCGGATTCGCCCTACGGCAAGGTGGGCTTCAAGATTGAAGCCTCACGGGCCAAAGAGGATACGACACCGTAGCCAGCGGAAGTCCGCTAGAAGGTGCCGGCTGGTTTGGGGCGAGGAGGTTGGCGGACTGGAGGGCAGCCCGCTCCCGCTGGTCGCGGCTCGGTTACGGCATCGGTTGCCGGTTGAAGCACCTGCGCTGTTTCGAGCACCTACTCGCCGCGGACGAGGTCTTCAAATTTTTCGCGTTGGCGGACGATGCGCCAGCGATTGTCTTCCACCAGCACTTCCGCCACGCGGGGTCGGGAGTTGTAGTTGGACGACATGACGAAGCCGTAGGCTCCGGCGCTCATCAGGGCGACAAGCTCGCCCGCTTCCAGTTCCGGCAAGGTGCGGCCCTTGGCGAGAAAGTCTCCGGTCTCGCAGATGGGGCCGACGATGTCGGCGGTCATCGGAGGCCGTTGGGATTGCGTCACGGGCAGAATTTCGTGGTGGGCTTGATACAGCGCGGGACGCAGCAGATCGTTCATGGCGGCATCGAGCACCACGAACTCCTTGACGGAGTTCTTCTTGCGGTGGATGACGCGGGAGAGCAGGACGCCGCATTCGCCCACCAGGCTGCGGCCGGGTTCGATCATGATGGTCAGCCCTAGTTCCGCCACGCGGCGCTTCATCTCTTCGATAAAGGCCGGGATCAAGGGAGTGTTCTGGCCGGGCTGATAGGCGATGCCGAGACCGCCGCCCAGGTCCAGGTTCCGGATGGGGAGGCCGCGCTGTTGCAGGCGTCCAGCCAAAGCCACCATGCGGTCCACCGCTTCCATCAACGGTGACGGGTCCAGCAGCTGGGAGCCGATGTGGCAGCTGACACTTTCCGGGGCCAAGCCCGGCAGTGACTGGGCGTATTCGTACACACGCTCCGCGTCGGCGATATCGACGCCAAACTTGTTGTCGCGCAGGCCGGTCGAGATGTAGGGGTGCGTGGCCGCATCGACGTCAGGGTTGACGCGGAGGGCGATGCGCGCGCGGAGGCCCCGCTTGAGCGCCAGTTCGTTGATCAGGCCGAGCTCCGCTTCCGATTCGCAGTTGAAGCTGTGGATGCGGCAGTTCAGCGCGTACTCGATTTCATCCGACGTCTTGCCGACACCGGAAAAGACGATCTTGGAGGGGGTGCCACCGGCTTGCAGAACGCGGAACAGCTCGCCGCCGGAAACAATGTCGAAGCCCGCACCGGCGTGCGCCAGCAAGCGCAGCAGTGACAGGTTGGAGTTGGCCTTCACGGCATAGCAAACCAGATGCGGCGTGCGGCCGAAGGCCTCGTCATAAGCCTGATAACGGTTCAGAATGCCGCGTGCCGAATAGACGTAGCACGGCGTACCGCAGGCGGCGGCGATTTCATCCAGCGCCACCTGGTCACAAAAGAGTCTTCCATCCGAGTATGAAAAAGGTTGCGTCACGTCACTTGAGCCTTGAGGTTGCTAAATCACTTTCATCACGATCAACGTCTGGTCATCGGCCAGGCCGACCGGGCCGCGATAATCGTCCAGCGCGGTAAACAGAGCATCGGCAATGGTCCGAGCCGGGTGGCCGGCCTGCGCCAACAGGATCCGGTTCAGCTCGGCATCACCAAAGTGGCTGCCTTCGGGGTTGGCTTGGTCCTGGAAGCCGTCCGAGTACAGCAGCACGATGTCGTGAGGCTCCAGGGTGATCTTGATCTCATCGTAGTCCCGTTCATCCAGCAAGCCTAACGGGACGCCTTCCACTTGCGGTTGGATCAACTGCTGGCCGCGCACGATCAAGGGCGGCACCGCACCGGCATTGGCGATGGTCATCTCGCGCTTGCTCTGGTCCCACAAGATGCTGAGCAGAGTGACGTATTGAGCATGCACGCGCCGCTCCACCAGCACTTCGTTTAGCACGCGCAACAGCGCCGCCGGTCCGCGGCGCCGGGGGCCCATGGAACGGAGCATACCGCTGACCAACGCTCCGTAGATGGCGGCCGCCGCGCCTTTGCCGCTGGAATCACCAAAGGCGATCAGCGCGTAGTCGTAGCCGTGTTCAAAGAAGTCGTAGATGTCGCCCGACACTTCGCGCGCGGGGCGAGCGCCGATGGCGATCTCCAGGCCCTGGATCTGCGGAGCTTCGCGCGGCATCAGGACATGCTGCAAGCGCCGGGCCGCGGCCAGATCGCCCTCCATCTCCCGTTTGCGTGTTTCTACTTCCTCATAGAGCCGGGCGTTCTCGATGGCGGTGGCCACCTGCGGCGCCAGCAGCATCAACGTCCGGACGTGATCTTCAGTGAAGAAGCCCATCCGTTCGCTTTCGACATCGATGACGCCGATCACGCGATCCTTCACGATTAGCGGCACGGCCACTTCGCTCAAGATGTCCGGATGGGCCGGGATGTAGCGCGGGTCGGCCGTGGTGTCGCGCACCAGCACGGGCTCTCGGTAAGAAGCGGCGTGGCCGGTCAAGCCATGGCTCAGGGGGATATTGTCCACTTCCACGCGCTCGTCGTAGCGCTGGCTGAAGCGGTGGCGCAGATAGTCGCCCTCAATCAGGAGAATGCTGAAGGCATCGAAATCGAACAGCGAACGGACGGCGCGGGCGATGCGGTCCAGCAGTTCATCGAGATCGAGAATGGAGCTGAACTCGCGAGCCATCTCGGACAGCGCGCGCAGCGTGCGGTGGTTGCGTTCGAGACGCCGGTAGAGCCGGGCGTTGTCGATCACGGACCCGATACGCATCGCGATCAGCGTGAGCAGTGCCTCGTCTTCACGGGTGAAAGCCGCGAGCGCCGTGGCTTGAATGTCGATGACGCCCACCAGACGCCCGCGCACCAGGATCGGCACCGCGAGTTCACTCCGGACGGCGTCCAGGGCGCTGAGGTAGCGCGGATCGGTTCGGACGTCATCCAGGCGCACGGCTTTACGGGTCATGGCCGCTTGGCCAACCAAGCCTTCACCCAGGCGGACTTCCAGGTGCCGTACCAGTTCCTCGCGATGGCCGATGGCGTGTCGAATGCGCAGCGTCTTGCGGCGCTCACTGTAGAGCAAGATGGCCAGTAGTTCGGCAGGAATCGCCCGCACGACGAGGTGGCCGACGCTTTCGAGCAACTGGTCCAGGTTGAGCGTCTCGGAGGCGAGGCCCACCACTTCCAACAGAAAATCGAGCAGTTCTTCGCGCTGCTGGAAACGGGCGGGCGGCGACTGTGTAGAAGGCGACTGTGTAGGCAACGACTGGTCCGACGATGATTCGGCGGGCCGTGATGGGGCACCCTCCACGGGTGGCTGGCGACGCCGCCTCATGAGTTCGCGGCCAGCTCCCGCATGATGTCGACGCCGGAAGAAGCGCCAATGCGGTTGGCACCGGCCTCCACCATGCGGCGCAAGTCAGCCAGCGTCCGGATGCCGCCGGAAGCCTTGACGCCAATCTTTGGCCCTACGACCGCGCGCATCAAGGCGACGTCTTCAACGGTCGCTCCATGGGCCGCAAAGCCGGTGGAGGTCTTCACAAAGTCAGTGCCGGCGCGCACCGCAAGCTCACACGCCAACCGCTTCTGGTCATCGGTGAGCAGAGCCGTCTCGATGATCACTTTCAGCAGAGCAGCGGAGCGGTGGCAGGTGTGCGCCAACAGGCCGATCTCTTCGAGCACCGTCGCGGTGTCGCCCGCCCGCAGAGCACCGATGTTGATCACCATGTCGATCTCAACCGCACCATGCTTCAACGCCTCATCAGCTTCGGCGTTCTTGATGAACGGCGTCGACGCACCCAACGGAAAGCCCGCCACGGTGCAGACCTTGACGGCTGATCCAGACAGCTCATTCGCCGCGAGTCCCACCCAGTAGGGATTGAGGCAAACGCTGAAGAACCCGTATTCACGGGCTTCCGCGCACAACCGCAGCACATCGTCGCGCGTTGCACCAGGCTTCAGGATAGTGTGGTCGATTAGGGATTGAATCATGAACCGAATTGCCCGCCAGGAGATACTAAATTAGCATGGCGCGCAATCCGAATCCCGTTGTCATGCGTACCAAAAGAGTGATGAAACCGCTGCGGTCTTCGCTATTTGTTCTCGCCGCCCTGGCAGCGGCCACTTGGGCGCACCCGATGGGGAATTTCAGCGTGAGCCACTATGCACGCCTGAAACCAGCGCCGGGCGTCTTACGAGTGACGTACGCGATTGATCTGGCGGAGATTCCCACCTTCGAGCTGTCCAGCTCCAGCGACCCGGAAGCGCTGAAGAAGCTGGCACCGGAGAAGATGGCGGCCTGGGTGCGGGCGTTGCAGTTCACTTCCGGCGGCCAGCGGTTGAGCGCCGTGGTGGAGAGCACCAGTGTCGTGGTCGCCGAGGGGGCGGGGGCGATGCCGGTGATGCGGGTGACCGCGGAGCTGTTGGTGGCCGTGCCCGCCGGCGGAACGGTGAGCTACGACGATCCCAATTTTGCTGGCCGTACCGGCTGGAAGGAAGTGGTGACGGGAGAGACGCCGGACCGCAGCAAGGCGTTGGCCGAATACCCGCCGGACTCAAGCGGGGCACCGCCGCAAGACCTGCACGCATCGGTGACCGTCCATGCCGGGGCTCCGCTGGCGAGCCAAGCGGTGCGCCCGCCGTTGCCGGAGGCCAAGCCGGCCGTCAAGGTGGCGGCAGAGGCACGGCAGGCGGATGCAGATGCTCCGGCAGCGGCACCCGTGGCCGGGGGCCCGCAGGATGCGAGTGCGGGCACGATGGTCCGGGGTGACTTTCTGTCCACGCTGCTCAGCCGGAAGGAACTGCCGTTCGAGCTGGCTCTGTTGGGTCTGGGGGCGGCGTTTGTGGCCGGGGCGCTGCATGCGATGTCGCCGGGGCATGGCAAGACGATTGTGGCCGCTTATCTGGTGGGCGCTCGCGGGACGCTAAAGCATGCGGTTTTTCTGGGCGCGATGGTGACCTTCACGCACACGATCAGCGTGTTTGCGTTGGGGCTGGTGACGCTGTTTCTATCGCAGTACATTCTGCCGGAGCGGATCGTGCCCTGGATGGGGGCGATCTCGGGCCTGGCCATCGTGATGGTGGGCATGAACCTGTTCCAGAGGCGCCTGGCCAAGCTGACCGGTGGCGGCGGCGATTACGGGCATGACCACAGCCACGATGACGGTCAAGACCACGGCCACACGCATGACCACGGCAACGGTCCACATCATCATCACGACCTGCCGGTGAAGATCACGCTGGGCAGCTTGACGGCCTTGGGTGTGTCCGGCGGCCTGGTGCCCTGCCCCACGGCGCTGGTGCTGTTGCTGAGCGCGATCGCGATGGGCCGGGCGGCCTATGGGTTGATTCTGCTGGTCAGCTTCAGCCTGGGGTTAGCGTTGGTGTTGATGGCGATCGGCGGCGCGGTGCTGTACGCCAAGTCCTTGATGCCAGCCATGCCAGCGATTACCAGCAGCCGGGCATTTCGAGTGGTTCCGGTGCTTTCGGCGGCGGTGATTGTGGGCGTTGGTGTGCTGATGACGGGTGCAGCGCTGGGCGTGTTCAAGGTGCCGGCGCTGTAGTGTATATGCGTCGGAAGTGCGTTGAATGACTGCGGGATTGGATTGGGCCAGATAGGCTGGTGGGAATGAGGGCAGACCGCTCCTGCTGGTCGCGGCTCGGTTCGGCTGCGGCTCTTGTTTGGGGCGGTGGTGGTTTTTATGGGCACTCTGCGGGCCTAACCCCAGGCAGGTAGCTATTCAGCGATCCAAAAGAGAAACGCCCCGGACCGAAGCCCGGGGCGCTGACTCTGTGTGAATCACACGGCGAAGTCTAGAACTGGTTCCAGAGGTACTGGTTGTAGACTTCGTGGTGGAACTGGACTTCCGGCGTCTTGACGAAGGTGCCCAGTTGGCGGGCGCAACGGTCCGCCGAACCCTGCTTGAGGTCGATGTAGCGGGACTTCACGTCGGGGCCAAACAGGGTGGTGGTCCAATCGGCCGCCTTGAAGTTGTCGATGGCGGTGTAGATGTTGTCCGGCAGGTAACGGTCGGCCTGGCGGAGGTTCTTGATCTTGGCGGTCTCGCCGTCGAGGCCGGTCTTGAAGATCGAGTAGAGCACCATGTACGGGTTGGCGTCCGGGCCCACCGAGCGGACTTCGACGCGGGAGCTCTTTTCGTTGCCGATCGGGATGCGGACCATCGAGCCGCGATCGACGGCCGAGGCCTTGATCTGGTTCGGCGCTTCAAAGTGCGGGTCCAGGCGGCGGTAGGCGTTGACGCTGGCATTCAGGCTGAGGCAGATGTCGTTGCCGTGGGTCAGGATGCGGTCCACGAACTGCCAGGCCATCTTGGAGATCTTCTCTTCGCCCTTGGGATCCCAGAACAGGTTCTTGCCTTCCTTGGAGATGGACACGTTGGTGTGCATGCCGTTGCCGTTGACGCCCACGACGGGCTTCGGCAGGAAGCTGGCGGTCAAGCCCATCTTGCGGGCCACCTGCCGGCAGATCAGCTTGTAGAGCTGGATCTGATCGGAGGCAGCGACCACTTCGCCGTAGCCGTAGTTGATTTCAAACTGCGAGGGCGCGACTTCCGGGTGATCCTTTTCGTTCTGGAAGCCCATGGCGCGCTGCACTTCAGCGGCGGTGTCGATGAAGGTGCGCAGCGGGTCGCCCGGCAGGGAGTGGTAGTAGCCGCCAGTGTTGACGTACTCGAACTTGCCGGTCTCGTGGTAGTTGCGCTCCGCTTCCTCACCCTTGAACAGGAAGCCTTCGATTTCGTTGGCCGCGTTCAGGGTGTAGCCCTTGGTGGCATAGAGGCTGTTGGAGTAGGTCTTCAACACGCCACGGATGTCACCGACGTAGGCCGAACCGTCCTTGTCGATCACTTCACCGAACACCATCACCTTGCCGGTGCCGAAGATGTCGGCGGGGCCCCAGTAGAAGGCGCCCCAGTCCATGCCCAAGCGCAGGTCGCTTTCGCGCTGCGCGGTAAAGCCACGGATGGAGGATCCATCAAAGGTCAGGTTGTCGTAGCTGTTGATCAGGAACTTCTTGTCGTAGTCGAGCATGTGCAGGCGGCCTTCCAGGTCGCTGAACATGACGGTGACAGCCTTGATCCGCTTCTCGTCGGTCAGGTACTTGATCCGTTCCTCGCGGATCGTGTCGATGGAAACGCGGCTCTTCCGCTGTTCCTTCGCATTCAGATTCAGTTCTTCCAGCTCGTCGTATGAGAGCGACAGGAAGTTGCGCAGGTCGTTAGACATCGATCTCCTCTTTTTCCAGAAAACGTTTTGAAAGGCTTTGTTTTGAAAAAGCCGAGCGGGGATCGTTCACGGCTCGGAGGCATCAGGTGGTGCGGAACGGGGAACCACCAAGGATTTTGACGCCGATGAGCAATCTCACCGCAATCTGTTGATTATAAGCCAACTTTCGCCGGACAGCGGTACGCCACACGCCAGCCTGTGGATCAGTAAATTTTATGGACCCAATCAAGCGCCGCAGCGGGGCGGCTGGCGGACCGGTCGGCAGATCGCCCTTAGCGCCCGAGGTTCATCTTGAAGTTGTCAAAGAAGAAGACCAGGCCTAGTGCCAGCGTGTCCTGATTCTTGGTGATGCTGGCCAGCTTGCCCTTCTCAAAGACGGCCTTGTCGGACCAGTCCCGGCGGTATTCCAGGCGCGTCAGGAAGTTGTCGTGAGGCTTGTATTCGCCCGTGAGAGTGACCTCCTTCAGGTTCTGCGGCGTGCCGGTGATGAAACCGTCGTAGTCCTTGTAGATTTCCGCGCGGGGCGAAATGGCGAACTTCTTGGTCAGCTGGAACTTGGCGGCGGAGCCGACCGCGAACCACTGATTGCTGCCCCGGCCGACGGCGAACTTGTCCACGCCGTAGTCGATGTTGAGGTAGGCGCTGACTTTGCTGGTGTTGACGGCAAAAACGGTGTCGTAGAAATGGCGGTAGCCCTCGTTGGAGGCCGTTTTCTCGGGTCCGACGTAGTAGTTGTTGCCCCAGGTAAACTTGCCGCCGCCGGCGGTGTAGAGGCTGGTGAGGCCCACCGTTTTGCCGGTATTGGTGTCTTCCACGTTGTTCCAACCATTCACCAACTGCGCGCCAACCACCAGGCTCTTACCCACCGGTACGGTGGAGCGGAAGCCGAAGTGGTAGTAGGGGCCGTTGGCGTACATCAGGGCGCGTGAATAATTCCAGCCCAGGTGGGTTTCGGTCAATTCAGCGCCGGCGCTGGTGTAAAACTTTCCGAAATCAACCTGCACGCCCTTCCAGGACGCGGGCTTGAAAGACACGTAGGCCTGCGGCAGGTACTTCATGTTGTCAAAACCGTTGGCGGTGTCCTGAAAATTAAACAGATCCCAGGCGCGGCCGATACCCAGATCGACGCGAAAACCGATCGGATCCGCATCATGCGCGATGGCCATGCGGGCCATATTCAAACTGAACCCATTGCTGCGCACGTCGAAATTCCGGTACAGCAGGTTGCGGCTGGCAGGGTCATTCTTGGTGTAGTTGGCGTAACCGTCCACCAGACCGCTGATATTCAATCCATAGCCCGGCGCGGCGGCGGGAGCAGCAGCCGGTGCGGCCTGTGCGTGTAGCGCCGGGGCCACGGCTAGGCCCGCGCAGAACAATCCCAACACGACTTGACTATGCTTCATCCATCTCTCCTTTGGTTCTACCCGTTGGGTTCTATCCGTTCCAGTTTTTGAAAACACTCTAAAGAATCGGCACCCACGCGGAAAACATGAATGGAGTGTAGGAGAGTTCGCATCAGTCTGGCTAATAGAATATTTCGATCCCTTAAATAAAAATGATTCACTTGGCTACGACACCCCCCTTAAGGGAAGATAATGAACTACCGAGCGCCTTCGTCGTCGCCGAACCCTGGCTCCCCGTCACTGGCCATTTCCAACTCCCGGAGAACTATGAAACGACTTGGATCTCTCATTTCGCTCGCGGCGCTTTCCTCCCTGGCTCTATGGGCCCAAGCGCCAGCGGCACCACCCGACCCCATCAAGGACCTGCAGGCGAAAGTAGCCGCCGCCCAATCGGCGGGCGACAACGCCTGGATGCTGGTCTCCTGCGCCCTGGTGTTGATGATGACCGGCCCGGGATTGGCGCTTTTCTACGGCGGACTGGTCCGCAAGAAAAATGTATTGGCGACGATGATGCAGAGCTTTACGCTGATGGCGCTGGCAACGGTGCTGTGGGCGGTCATCGGCTATAGCCTTTCGTTCGGCGAAGGCAATGCGTTTATCGGCGACTTGCGGTACTTCATGCTGGAGGGCGTGGGTGGCGACCCGATGGGCGACTACGCCGCCACGATTCCGCACCAGACGTGGATGCTGTTCCAGATGATGTTCGCCATCATCACACCGGCACTGATCACCGGTGCGTTTGCCGAACGCATGAAGTTTGGCGCAATGTGCCTGTTCATGACGCTGTGGTCGTTCCTGGTTTACTACCCGATGGCGCACATGGTGTGGGGCAAGGGTGGATTGCTGAACGCCTTCCTGGGCGGATCAATTCCCTGCTTCGACTTTGCGGGCGGCACGGTGGTGCACATCACCTCTGGCGTGTCGGCGCTGGTTTGCGCGATCTACCTGGGCAAGCGCAAGGGCTACGGTAGTGAACCGATGAAGCCGCACTCGCTGGTGCTGAGCTTCATTGGCGCCTGCTTGATGTGGGTGGGCTGGTTTGGCTTCAACGCCGGCAGCGCGCTGGCGGCGAATGCTCTGGCTTCCAGCGCGTTTACGGCCACGCACTTTGCGGCGGCAACTGCTGCCATCGGCTGGGTGTTGATGGAATGGCTGCACTCGAAGCCCAGCGTGCTGGGTGGCATTTCGGGCGCGGTCGCGGGGTTGGTGGTGATCACGCCGGCTTCCGGTTTTGTGAAGCCCGGTCCGGCCCTGATTATGGGTTTTGTGGGCGGCATCGTTTGCTACTTCATGGTGGTGAAGGTGAAGAACATGTTCAACTACGACGACTCGCTGGATGCTTTTGGTGTCCACGGGGCCGGCGGAACGTTGGGCGCCATCCTGACGGGTGTGTTTGCCACCAAAGCGGTCAACAGCGCCATTGCCGACGGCAAGGGTGGCTTGATTGACGGCAACGGCGGCCAGATCGTCAATCAGTTGATTGGTGTCGCCATCGCCTGGGGCATCGCCATCGTCGGGACGCTGATCATCCTGAAGATTTGCGATATCGTTTGCGGTGGGGTGCGGGCCACGCCTGATCAGGAGACGATTGGTCTCGACGTCAGCCAGCATGGCGAAGAAGGCTACAACTTCGACGCGTAAGGAATCGACGCATAAGGAAACTGAGAAGGCCAACATCCATATGAAGAAGATTGAAGCGATCATCCAACCGTTCAAACTGGAAGACGTCAAGGCAGCCCTGAAAAAGGCCGGCGTTGACGGATTGACGATCACCGAGGTCCGCGGCCATGGCCGTGAAAAAGGCCATACGGAGATCTACCGCGGCCAGGAGTATGAGGTGCAGGAGATTCCGCGCCTGAAGCTGGAACTGGTGGTTCCGGAAGGGCGCGTGGAAGAAGTGGTGGCGGCGATTGTCGATGGCGCCCGCACGGGCAAGATCGGCGACGGCAAGATCTTTGTGAGCGACGTGACGGAAGCAATCCGCATCCGCAACGGCGACCGTGGCGAATCCGCACTGTAGCTATCAGGCCCAGTATTCTGGTTCACAACCGGGAGTGTTAACTTGAAGTTGTGATCGAAAGCATCGTGGGGCTGGCTGTCGTCGATGACGGTGGCCAGCCACGATATCTCCGTACCTCGACGTTCTCCGAGACGGCCCACCATCCCA
>JAPKYX010000133.1 GCA_026394075.1 Acidobacteriota bacterium | reverse complement strand
ACATTCCCGGTGCCAGCCGCCCCCGTCCATTGGCGACATCGAGTTCCACCGGCATCGTCCGCGTCTTCACGTCCATCACGCGAGCCACGCGGGCCACGGATCCCGTGAAAGTCTCGCCCGGAAAGGCGGCGACGGTAAAGGCGATCTTGGCCCCCTGGGGGATCAACGCGGCTTGTGATTCCGGCACGGCCACCACTAGCCGCAAGCGCGACAACTGCTCCAGGCGCAGCAGCCACCCCGCCGCCGGACCGGCCAACGCGCCGGGATGCGCCTTGCGCTCCACCACCACGCCATCAAAGGGAGCGGTGATGGTGAGAAAGCGCTCCAGTTCGGCGATGGTTGCCACTTGGGCTTCCGCCGCAGCCACCGCCTTGTTGATGGCCGCGATTTGCGCCGCTACTGCGTCCACGGCCTTGCCTGCCAGCACCACTTCATGCGCGGCGATGGCCCCGGGAGTGGCCGCGGCCTCCTTCAACCGCTCGAGCGTGCTCTGCGCGGCCACCAGTCGGGCTTCCGCTTCTGCCCGTTGAGCACGGATCGATTCCACTTTGGCTTGAGCCTCAGCCCGCTGCGCCTGCAGCTCCGGCGCGCTCAGCTTGATCAGCACCGCGCCCTGTTTCACCGCACTGCCCCGGTCCACCAGGACCACTTCGACAAAGCTGTTGACGCGCGCGACCATGTCGACGGACTCAAACGGCAACAGTTCGCCTGGCAACTTCAGCAGGGCCGGACCAGCGGGTTTGGGAGCACTGGGGGCCGGTTGGGCGAGCAGCGCCACGCTTCCCAAGGCCAGCAACGAGACACTAAGCCGCTTCATAGAACCTACTCTCCGGATCGTTGGGGTCAAGTGACGGTGAGGGGCTTCCTTGGCCGCTCAGCAGGGCGTAGAGCGCCGGTAGGATCGCCAGCGTGGCCACCGTGCCCGCCAGCAGGCCGCCAATCACCGCCCGGCCTAGCGGAGCCGTCTGCGCCTGTCCTAGCGCCAAGGGGGCCATACCGGCCACCATCGCCAGAGCAGTCATCAGAATCGCGCGCAGCCGCCCCGTGGCCCCCTCGACTGCAGCCGCGGCGGGCGTCGAACTTGCGCGAGCGCGCTCGGCGAAAGTCACCAGCAAGATCGCATTGGCCACCGCGATCCCGGTGGACATGATGGCGCCCATAAAGCTTTGGATGTTCAGCGTCGTGCCCGTGGCCAGCAGCATGGCCACGACGCCCAGCAGCACCGCCGGTAGCGTCAAGACGATCGCCAGCGCCAAGCCTATCGATTGAAAGTTGGCGGCCAGCAGCAACACCAGGGCGGCGATCGCCAGCGCCAGGCCCAGCCGCAGTCCGGATACAGTTTCATCCAGCGGCGGCACTTGACCACGCACGTTCACGGTGATGCCCTTCGGTACTTCGCCCGCCCGCTTGATGGCGGCACGCACATCTTCGGCGGCGGTCCCCAGCGGCATCTCATGCAAGTTGGCCGTCAGGCTGACCACGCGCTGGCCGTTGAAGCGATCGGTTTGCCCGGGCGCCGTGCCGAACTTTAGCTTCGCCACATCTTCCAGCAGCGGCCGGGCTTCGCCATTGCGCATCACCGGAATGCGCGCCACGTCTTCCATTGAGGCCATGCGCTGATACGGGATCTCCACCTGAATCTGGAATCCGTTGCCGGACACCGGGTCGCGCCAATAGTTGGCATCAATGAAGCGTGACGAGAATGTTCCGGCCACCACGCTGCGGGCGACGCTCGCCATGGTCAACCCGAACTGGCCCGCCCGCTCGCGGTCAATAGTGATGTCGAGCGTGGGGTAATCAAGTGGCTGGGCATAGGCCAGATCGCGGAGGTAAGGCAGCTTCTTCAGCTCCGCTTCCACCTTGCCGGCGAACGTCCGGTTGGCGGCCAGCGACGGGCCCTGAACCGCCACTTCCAGCGGCGTCGGGCTGCCAAAGGACATCACTTGGCTGACAATCTCGCCCGCCTCAAACGATACCCGCACGTCCGGCAAGGCTTGGCTGAACTTCTGCCGCAGCCGCTCCCGCAGCGGCTCACCGCGCAGGGCCGCCTCTGGCTTCAGCGCTACTAGCAGCACCGCCTCATGCGGACCGCTGGTCCACAGGAACAGCGTGTTGATCGGGTAGCTGGGCGGCTGCACGCCGACGAATGTGGAAGTGATGGCCACGTTGCCCGCGCCCACCTCCTGCTTGATGACCTCCAGCGCTTTGAGTGCCACCTGCTCCGTCTTCTCGATCCGCGTACCGGTGGCGGCACGCAGGCGCACCTGGAATTGGGATTCGAACGTCTGCGGGAAAAGCTCTACGCCCAACTTGGGGGCAAGCAACCAGAGGCCCACGCCAGTGATTGCCAGATAGCCCACGGCCAGCGGCCAGCGCCACTCGACCGCGCTGGCGACGTAGCGCTGGTAGAAGGCCGGAGCAAAGGCGCGGTGGCCACCATCGCGCATCCACCACGTGGAAAGAACCGGCACCAGCGTGGAGGAGAGAACGTAGCTGGAAACCATGGCAAATGCCACTGCCAGCGACAGGGGCACAAACAACTGCCGCGCCACTCCGGTCATGAAGAAGCTGGGCACAAAGGCGGCCAGGATGGCGCACATCGACAGGAAGCGCGCGGTCGCCGTGCGGGAGCAAGCCTCCATCACGGCATGGGCCCGCGTACGCTGCCCGCCCGCCGCCAAGCGGCTGTGGATGTTCTCGATCTCCACTGTTGCCTCGTCCACCAGCACACCCACGGCCAGCGCCAAGCCGCCCAGCGTCATGATGTTGATCGATTGCCCGGTCAGCCAAAGGCAAACCGAGGCCGCCAGCAGCGCGGCCGGAATGGTGGCCATCACGATCACCGCGCCGCGCCAGTCCCGCAGAAACAGCAGCACCATCAGCCCGGTCAGCAATGCGCCCAGCGCGCCTTCCGCGGCCAAGCTACGCAACGCTTCCAGCACCACCACCGACTGGTCGAACTCCAGGCGCACATCCACGTCATCGGGCACCACGGCCTTGAACCGCGCAATGTTCGCGC
The DNA here is from genome assembly GCA_026394075.1 of Acidobacteriota bacterium. Classification (GTDB taxonomy): domain Bacteria; phylum Acidobacteriota; class Terriglobia; order Bryobacterales; family Bryobacteraceae; genus JAPKYZ01. The sequence goes on along the minus strand of JAPKYX010000133.1, from coordinate 12,592 downwards.
GCACGGCCTGGATCACCGCCAGCGTGGACGCGTCGCTGCGTTTGGTCACCTGCATGTAGACCGTACGCTTGCCATTCACCAACGCGTACGCCGTGACGATGTCGGTGCCGTTCTCCACTTTGCCGACGTCACGGATGAACACGGTGGGTCCCGAGCCCAGGCGGATGGGCGCGTTGTTCAGCTCATCAAAGTTGCCGCTGATCACCGAATTGGTGGTGGCGTAGCGTGCCAGATCGCCCGTGCGGACCAGGCCGGAAGGCATCACCGTGGTGGACTTGTTGACGGCCTCGATCACTTCTTCGGGCGACATGCGGTACTGGCGCAGTTTGTCCGGGTCCAGACGGACGACGATGGTCCGTTGATTGCCGCCGAAGGGAGGCGGGGCCGAGACACCGGGCAGAGTGGCGAACAAGGGCCGCACGCTGTTCAGCGCGAGGTTCTGCAACTCACCGGGCTCACGTTTGGCGCTCGAAAAGATTAACTGCCCCACGGGTACGCTGCCCGCGTCGAAGCGCGTCACAAACGGCGGTACCGCGCCGGGAGGCATGAAGGCGCGCGCGCGATTGACGTAGCTGATGGTCTGCGCCATCGCCTGATTCATGTCGGTGCCGGGATAAAAGACCAGCTTCATCAGCGCCGCGCCCTGGATGGATTTCGATTCGACGCGCTCAATGCCGGTGATGTAGAGGAAGTGGTACTCGTAGTAATAAGTCATGAACCCTTCCATCTGGAGGGGGTCCATGCCGCCATACGGCTGGGCTACGTAGATGGCCGGCGCACCTACTTGCGGGAAGATGTCCACGGGCATCCGCTGCACCGCCAGGCCCGCGCCTAGCATCACGGCCAGCACTGCCACCACAATGGTCACCGGCCGGCGCATCGCCCAACGTACCAGCCACATCTAGTTGTCTCTCCCGGGCCGGGCGTCGGTCTCGGCGAGGAAGGGCCGCAGATCGCCTTGGGCTGTCGCCACCTGCAGCAGTCCGCGCCAGATGGCCAGCCGGGCCAGCGCCATGTCGGCCTGCCCTTGGGCCACCAGCCGCTGTGCTTCGGCCACTTCGGTGACCAAGCCCAGCCCCGCGCGATAGCGGGCCGTGGCTTGATTTAAGGCCACCTGCGCCGCTTCCAATTGAAGCGGTAACTGGGCGGCTGTGCGCCGGGCACCCTCCAGGCGCGCTTGCGCCCGGCTGAGTTGCGCGGCCAGGTCCTGCTTCATCTGTTTCAGTCGGGCCGCCTCCGCCCGTTCCCGCGCCGCTTGTGCCGTCTGTTCGGCGTGAATGGCGGGTTGAGCCATCGCCGGAAACGTCACGGTGAGCCCCACGGCATAATTCATGATGTTGGGGCCTAGTCCGTTCACTCCGCCCAACGTGATGCCATCGGCCGTCACGCCAGTGCCGCGGGCATAGGTTGACCCTTGCACGGCGAACCGGGGCGCGTAGCTTTTGTCCAGCGCCTTTTCCCTGGCCTTTACTTCGTCGATGGCCGCTGTCTGTTCGGCCAGTGCCGGGTGCGTCTCGCCGGCGGCGACCAGGCCCGGCGGATCGCCCAGTTTACGCGCCGCGGAGGCGACGCCGGTGAACTGAGTGAGGCTGGCCTGGGCGACGGCTACGGCCTGTTGCGTCTGGATCAATTGCGTCTCAGCGACGCTGCGTTCGGCCCGGGCGCGGGAGACATCGGCCCCGGGGCGCAGATCTGCTTTGGCCAACGCTGCGGCGACCTGCTCCAAAGAGGAAGCTCGGGTGACGGCCGATTGCGCGGCGACGACCGTTTCTTCCGCGGCCAACAGCGTCAGGTAAGCATCGGCGGCCATCGCCGCCACTTCATAGCGGGTGCGTTTGAGCGCCGCTTCCGAGCGCCGCTTGCCCGCCTCCGCCGAAGCGACGGTGGCTTGCCGCAAGCCGAAATCGAAAGGTTCCCAGGTGATGGTCAGTCCCACAGCACTGCCCCAGACGGCGGTCACATCATTTTCCGGGCGCGGTGGGCCGGAGATGGTCGGCAGCGTCGATTGCGGCAGCATCAGGCCGAAGACATTATTACGGGTGCCACGGTTCACTTGGCCGAAGACATCCGCTCGCGGCAGATAACTGGTTCGGGCCAGATCGATGGCGGCTGCCGCCGCGCGGACCTGTTCGTCGCTGACGTTGACGGCGGCGTAGTGGTCCAGCGCCTTCGTCACGGCCTCGGTCATCGACACCGGCTGTTGAGCCAGCAACAAGAGCAGCAGCGTCGTCATTCGCGGGTAATGCCCCGGTTGCTGGCTTGAATAAAGTTCACGAGATGCCGGGTGGCATCGGAGGGCACTTGTTCGAGGATGGCGGCGCAAGCCGACTCCAGCTTTAGTCCAGCGCGATAGAGCAGCCGGTAGGCGGTCTTCAAGTTCGAGATCTCCTCGCGCGAAATGCCGGCCCTTCGCAGGCCCACGATGTTCAAGCCTACCGGAACGGCGTTGAACTCGGAGTACAAGAAATAGGGCGGCAGGTCCAGATTGACGCGGCTGTTGCCACCCACCATCACCAAGCGCCCAATCTTTGAGTATTGGTGCACCACCACGCCACCGGAAATGAAGGCGCGGTCCTCGATCGTCACGTAGCCGGCAATCAGCGCGGAGCTGCAGATGACGTTGTGATCGCCAATTACGCAATCGTGCGCGATGTGGCCGCTGGTCATGATGTAGTTGCCGTTGCCGATGACGGTGGTGGCCTCGGGCTTGGTGCCGCGCGAGATGGTGAAATGCTCGCGGACCTTGTTGTCGTGGCCCAGCGTCAGGTAGCTGCGCTCGCCTTTGAAGTTCTTGTCCAGTGGATCGGAGCCCAGCACGGTGCCGGCGGAGATCTCGTTGCGGTCGCCCAAGGTGGTCCAGCGCTTGATGAAGACGTAGGGTTCAATCTTGCAGGCTTCGCCCAGCACGACATCCTGTTCGATTACGACGAACTCGCCAATGTGGCAACCCGGTCCAATTTGCGAGTCCGGATGGATGCGGGCCGTGGGGGCGATAGTCGCCGATGGGTGGCACGGCATAGACTTTGATCATATGCGAGCAATCGAACTGGCGGCATCACTGGGCTTCACTTTGGAAGGCGAAGACGTGGAACTGACCGCGGCAGCACCTCTGGAAACCGCAACTGCGGCGGAACTCTCGTTTGTCGCAAACGCCAAGGCGGCGGCCGCAGCGGCGGACTCCGGAGCCGGATGCCTGATTGTGCCGCTGGAGTTTGCCGCTGGCCGCACCGTTATCCGGTCGACGAATCCGCGCGCCAGCTTTGCTCAAGCCCTGACGCTGCTCTACCCGGCGCCGCCGCGCGCGGGCATTCACCCGACGGCCATCATTGACGAGACCGCCGAAGTTGCGCCGGGGGTCGAGATCGGCGCCTATACGGTGGTGGGGGCGCGCTGCCGGATTGGCGAGGGGGCCACGCTGCATTGCCGGGTGACCTTGTACGCCGACGTCTCGGTGGGCGCGCGCACGATCATCCATTCCGGCGCTGTACTGGGCGCGGACGGCTTTGGCTTCCAGTGGACGGGCGAGCAGTACCAGAAGTTCCCGCAGGTGGGCCGCGTCGAGATCGGCAGCGATGTCGAGATCGGCGCCAACTGCACCGTTGACCGGGCGGCGCTGGGCGTCACGCGCATTGGTGACGGCACCAAGCTGGACAACATGGTCCACATCGCCCACAACTGTCAGCTCGGCCGTCACGTGGTGATCGCCGCGCAGACCGGCATGGCGGGCGGCTGCACGGTGGGCGACCGCGCCGTCATCGGCGGCCAGGTGGGGTTTGGCGAGAAGGTGAGAGTGGAACCCGGGGCGATCATCGGCTCCGGGGCCGGCATCCTGTCCAACAAGATTGTCCGCGCGGGAGAGCCTGTGTGGGGCACCCCGGCCCGCCCCTTGCGGCGCTACCTGCGCGATCTGGGGGAGGTGAGCCGGTTGAGTACCCTCCGTGAGCAGGTGGCAGCGCTGAAGCGCCCGGAGCCGCGCCCATGATCGTTGTCGTAGGCGGCAATACGCGCAACATCGGCAAAACGACGCTGGTCTGCGACATCATCCGGGCGTTGCCCGAGATGAACTGGACGGCGGTGAAGATCACGCAGTACGGCCACAGCGCGTGCGCCCATGAAGGTGGCGATTGCGGTTGTGCTCCGGCTGACCCGGCCTGCCCGTACGCGCTGGACGAACAAACGGCCGTGGATTCCACCGACACGGGCCGGTATCTGGAGGCCGGAGCGCGGCACTCGTTTTGGCTGCGGACCCGGGCGGGGCTGTTGGCCGAAGGGTTGCCGGCCTTGCGCGAAGTGATGTCGCGGGCGGCGAATGTGGTGATCGAGTCCAATAGCGTCATGCAGTTCATCCAGCCGGACCTTTATCTGGCCGTGGTGGACCGCTCCAGTGGGGACTTTAAGCTGTCGGCCCAGAAAGCGTTAACGCTGGCCGATCAACTGGTGAGCCCGAATCAATTGCCGCAAGCCGTGGCGCGAGTGCGGGAACTTGCGGCGCGGCCAACTGCCTAGCAGGCGGCCGGAAAGCTGACGGCGACGACGATGCGATCATCCGGTCCCGCGTAAACATCCAAGGTCCCGCCGTGTTCATCGACGATACGCCGGACGCTGGCCAAGGATAGTCCTTCGCCCGATGGTGCGGCGTTGGCAAAGGGCTCGAAGCGGGCGCGCAGCCGCTCCACGGTGACCGATTCGGAGACACCGGACAGACGCAGTTGCACGCGTTCGTTGCGGCGCTCTGTCGCAATGGAAAAGGGCACCGTGGAGCGCACCAGATGCCGGAACAGATCCAGCAGGTGCTGGGTCATGTGCTGGGCTTGCACCAGGTCAAGATGGGCGATGCAGGGTTCAGCCGACAGGTCCAGATGAACGTTCCAACGCTCCCGGCTGCTTTCGGCCAGCGTGCGGGTCACCAGCTGGTTCAACGAAAGGTTTACCGGGTGGGCGGGCGACGCCTGCACATAGTGCACGGCATCGTCTACGATCGTGCCGGCCTGGGCTACCAGACGCCGGATCTTCTCGACCTGATCCTGAGCGCGGACATCGGTGGGCGGCAGGATGATGGCCAGATAGTAGGCCAGCGATTCGAGCGTGCTCAACGGTTGGCGGATCTCATGAGCCAGATGGCGCACCAAGTGGGCAGCGTCGTATTCCACCGTTTTCGCTTCTTGTTCGGGGATAACCAGCGGGGCGGGGATCGTCATGCGGACATCCGGATTATAGCCCCTCATTCGCGCAAATCAAGACCCAATCGCGATACTGTTGAGCTATGGCCAACACCCGGCGAGACTTCTTTTTTTTATGGGCCCAAGCGGCGTTGGCCGCTCACCAGCATTCCGGCACCAAGACGCCCTCGACGCCCTACGAGTTCAAGTTGTTTACTCCCGCTGAGCGTGAGGCATTACGCCGGGCTGCTGCCGCTATTGTTCCCGCCGATGAACGCTCCGGCGGGGCGGCGGCGGCGCGGGTGGAAGAGTACATTGACTTTATCGCTTCCCACGGCTCCGACCCACTGAAGCAGGCCTGGCGCGCCGGTTTGGCGAAGATCGCGCGGGCGAAGGATGTAAACGCAACGCTACTCAAATGGTGTCGTAACGAGTTCCGGGCCCGCACCGAAGACGAGCGTTTCTTCGTCCTGCTGAAGGGGGCGGTGACCGAAGCGTTTTACACTTCCGAAGAAGGCATCTCGAAGGAACTGGGTTATCAGGGCATGGGCTTTCTGATGGAGTTCCCGGATTTCTCGCGCGACAAAGTGGAGCGCCCCTCCAATTACCGGCCGCGTTTACAAGCACACAGCTAAGACGGGTATCTGAACCAATGAAAACTTACGACGTAGCGATTATCGGATCGGGTGCCGCGGGCGGCATGACGGCGCATGTGTTGACGCAGGCGGGTCTGGATTGCGTGATGTTGGAGGCGGGGCCGATGCGATCTCCCGCTGAGTTCCCCGTGCACCGGATGCGCCGCTGGGATCTGCCCTATCGCGGCCTGCGGGGCGACTACTTCCAGGAATGGTTGACGATGACCAACTTCCTGGCCGACGAAAAGAAGGAGCCTTATTCCGTGGCCCCCGGCGGCCAGCCGTTTGAATGGTGGCGCGTCCGTGCCGTGGGCGGCAAGAGCCTGTTCTGGGCGGGCGTGACGCCTCGGTTCGGCCCGAATGAGTTCCAACCCAAGGACGATTTCGACACGCGCTGGCCGTTGAAGTACGAAGACGTCGCGCCGTATTACGACAAGGTGGAGTCGCTGATCGGCGTCTCCAGCACGGTGGAGGCCGTCGGTGGCTTTCCACTGAACAAAGGCTTGAAGCCGATGCGGCCCAAGCTGGCGGAGATCGTCTTTAAGCAGGCCGCCGAAAGCCTGGGCAAGGGCTTGAAGATGATTCCCATCCCCAAGGCGATTCTCACGGAGAACCACCGCGGCCGCCCGGCGTGCCATCACTGTGGGCCCTGCTGGCAGGGTTGCGATTCCGGGTCCAAGTTTGATTCGCTGCGCGTGTTCGTGCAGGGAGCGCGCCGCACGGGCAAGCTGGAACTGCTGACCGGGGCGCGCGTGCGGTCAATCGAAGTGAAGGACGGCCAGGCTTCCGCCGTTCACTATTGGGATGTGACGGATAAGACCTACCGCAGCGTGCAGGCCAAGACCTACGTGCTGGCGGCCGGATGCATTGAGAGCGCCCAGATCCTGCTGAATTCGAAGATCGCCAATTCCAGCGGCCTCATTGGCCGGTATCTCTCCGAACACCTGTATGCCAGCGTCGGCGGTTACCTGCCGCAGTTGATGGGGCGCAAAGTGGTGAACGAGGATGGCAATGGCGCTCACGCCTTCATTCCGGACCTGACTGAAAACTGGCGCGGCAACAAGTACATTCGCGGCTATCAGATCTTCCCCACCGGCGGCACTGGTGAGTTTACTTTTGCGGGCAAGAATCTACCTGGGTTTGGCCAGCAGTGGAAGAAGTCGATCCGCGACTACTACACGGCCAGCGCCGGCGTCACGTTCCAGGGTGAAGTGCTGCCTTATCGCGACAACCGCGTCGAGATCGACGAGAACGTGAAGGACGATGCGGGTATCCCCGGCCTGCGCTTCCACTATCAGTGGCGCGACAACGAGACGGCCATGTTCAAGGACATGATGGAGGTGGGCCAGGAGATGATGCACAAGGCCGGCGCGGAGATGCTGCCGGTTGCAAACCCTAAGCCGCTCGAATACGGCCACTCGATTCACTACGTGGGCACGGCGCGCATGGGGCAGGATGCGAAGTCGAGCGTGGTCAACCCCTGGAATCAGGCTCACGATGTGCCGAACCTGTTCATCAATGATGCGGCGACGTTTGTCACCGCCGGCAATCAGAACCCCACCATCACCATCCTGGCGCTGGCCATGCGGTCCAGCGAACGCATCGTGGACCTGATGCGGCGGGGCGTCTGGGCATAGCGTTTCCAGCATGAGCATCTCGCCCCGGGGTCTGGAGATCAATTTTGAGCGCGTGGAGCGCAACTGGCGCGGCACTGTGCCCAAGATCATCCCGACGCTCCGTTACTGGATGGAAGTGGAGGTACACGTCTACGGCTTCTCCATCGCCGCCAACGTACTGCTCAGCTTCTTCCCGTTTCTGATTGTGCTGGTGTCGTTGTGCCGTTATGTCTTTCACTGGGACGCGGCGGAACAGGCGATCTTTATTGCCTTGCACGACTATTTCCCCGGCGACACGGGCGACTTTCTGGTGCGCAATTTGACGGCCACGGTCAGCAAGCGGGGGCCATTTCAAGTGGGCTCGATTCTGCTGCTGCTGTTCACCGCCAACGGCATTTTTGAACCTTTGGAAGTGGCTCTCAACCGCGCCTGGGGCATCCACAAGACGCGGAGCTTCTGGCGCAATCAGTTGGTGAGCATGGGGCTGATTCTGGCCTGCGGCGCGCTGGCGGTGACGTCCACGGTGCTGACCGCGATGCAGGTGACGTGGCTGAAGCCGCTGGTCGGCTCCGGTGGCTTGGCGACGGTCGTGGGCGTAGTGCTGTTCAAGGTGGCCGCACTGCCGGCTACGGCGTTGGGTCTATTCCTGGTCTACTGGGTGCTGCCGTTCGGCCCGGTGCCATGGCGGCGCGCTTTCAACGTGTCTTTGTGGGTGGCGGTGGCGCTGGAAGTGATGAAGTATCTCAACCTGCTGCTGTGGCCCATCATGCGCCGCAAGCTGGAAGACGAGTATGGGCCGTTTGTGAACTCAGCGACGATCCTGGTGCTCAGCTTTCTGGCTTCGATGATTGTGATGGCGGGGGCGGAATGGACTGCTCGCCAGCCGTTGCAGGCCGGTTCAGCGGAGTCACTCGATAGCGCGGATGGCCCCGCGGCGGCTTAGGTTGGCCGAGTCGGGAATGGTAACGACCGCTCCCTGGCGGTCGCGGCTCGGTAGCGTGCCTTAGACGACGTCGCTATCGCGGTTGAGGAACTTTGCGCCAAAGGCTCCGCCCAAGCTGGCGGCCACGCAATAGGTGAGAAACGAGACAAACATCGCCACCAGCAGTGCCGCGCCCAAGGCCTGCGAGTCTTTTGCGAATTCGGGCATCGTGGTCTGCACTTCATGGCGGAGCGCCTCGATTACCTGATCAAAGCCCACGGTTACGATCAACGTGGTGAACAGCACCATCAGGATCAGTGACGCAAAGACGCCTGTAATCCAGCCCAGGCGCGCGCCGTTCTTGATCGAGAGTGACTGCCCGGTGCGGCGCATGTAGAGCCACACCGCAAAGAAGCCCGACCCCCCGGAGAGCACCAGCGTCATGATCGCTTGCAAGGGCTTGGGCAGCAGCGCCGGAGCCAGATTGATGACAAAGATGCCCAGGCCGGCCACCATCAGGCCCACCCGCACGGCCACGGAGTTGTGGAAGTTGATGTCGCCGCTGGCGGCCGCTGGTGCTGCTGCCGCGGCGCTGATCTCTACGGCATCGACCGGTGGGGCCTGCTCGACGCGCAACGCCTCAATGGCGGGCTCCTCATAGAGAGGCCTCCCACACTTGTGACAGAAGCGAGCTCCGTCCACCATCTGCGCGCCGCACGTGCAATATTCCGGTACCACGCTTCCAGTCTAGCGCCGCGCTGCTGCGGCCACAGACGGCTCAGGCTACGATAGTGATTTCATGCGAGTCCTTGTTCTTGCCCGCCCCGACGCCCCGCAGTTGAGCGTCCTGAAACAGCTTCCCCCGGATGTGGAAGTATTTGCCGCTCCGACGGCGGAGGAGTTGATGCATGTCGTGGGCGGTGCCGATGTCATCGTCAACGGCAATCACCATGCCGGAGCGTTGGAAGCTCTGTGGCCCCATGCGAAGTCCCTGCGGTGGGTTCATTCGCTGTCGGCGGGGGTTGAGAGCATCGTCTTCCCAGCATTGAAGGCCAGCCCGATTCCGCTGACCAACGCGCGTGGCGTCTACAAACGGTCGCTCGCGGAGTTCGCCATCTTCGGCATGCTCTGGTTTGCCAAGAACGCCCGGCGGCTGGTGGATCAACAAGCGGCATCGAACTGGGAACAGTGGGACTGCGAAGAACTGACCGGCAAGACCTGCGCCATCTTAAGCTATGGTGCCATGGGGCAGGAAACGGCCCGCCGAGCTTCCGCCATGGGCATGAAGATCATTGCCACGCGCCGCCGCGTGGATGCGCCCATTGACGACTTTGTCTCGAAGGTGCTGCCGCCTTCCCAGACCGGAGACGCGATGGCGGAGGCGGACTATGTGGTCTGCTGCTCACCGCTGACGCCTGAGACACACCACATGATCGGTGCGGCGGAGTTTGCCCGCATGAAGGCGCGCGGAGTGTTTTTGAACATCGGCCGCGGTGCGGTGGTGGACGAAGCAGCTCTGATCGACGTGTTGCAGCGGCGGGCCATCAAGGGTGCCGCGCTCGATGTGTTTGAAGTGGAGCCGTTGCCGAAGGAGAGCCCGCTTTGGTTGCTCGACAACGTCTTGCTCTCTCCACACTGCACGGACCACACTGACACCTGGCAGTTCGAGACCGTCCAGTTCTTTGTCGACAACTTCCACCGCTTCGTCAAAGGCGAGCCGCTGGAGAACGTGGTCGACAAGGAAGCGGGCTACTAATGCCCGTCACCGCAGAGGCCATCCGCGCGGCGGCCGTGCGCATCCGGCCCGTCGCCAAAGTGACGCCGGTGATGACGTCGCGCTCCTTTGACCGCGTGGCGGGCGTGTCGGCCTACTTCAAGTGCGAGAACTTCCAAACCGGCGGGGCCTTCAAAATCCGCGGTGCGATGAATTTTGTCTTCTCCTTGACCGCGGAGCAGCGGGCCAAGGGCGTGGTGGCTTTCTCTTCCGGCAATCATGCCCAGGCTGTAGCCATTGCCGCGCGGGAAGCGGGCATTCAGGCGACGCTGGTGATGCCGCTCGATGCGCCGCAAGCAAAGCTGGAATCGACGCGTGACGCGGGGGGCATCATCGTCACCTATGACCGCTACCGCGAAAATCGCGAAGTGATCGGCAAGGCGATTGCGGACGAAACCGGCGCGACACTGATTCCGCCGTTCGATCACGAATGGATCGCCACGGGGCAGGGCACGGCGGGTCTGGAGTTGATGGAACAAGTGCCGGATCTCGACACGCTAGTGGTCTGCCTGGGCGGTGGCGGGCTGACGGCCGGTTGCGCCGTCATCGCCAAGTCGATCAACCCCAAGATCCGCGTCTTTGGTGTCGAGCCCGAGGCGGGCAACGATTACTGGCTCTCCCGCCAAAAAGGTGAGCCGGTGGAGATCCCGGTGCCGCAAACGATCGCCGATGGTCTGATGACCACCAAGCCGGGCCGCGTGACGTTTCCGATCATCCAGGAACTGGTCGAAGACATTCTGCTGGTGACCGATGCCGAACTGCTGGCCACGATGAAGCTGATGCTGGCCCGCATGAAGATGCTGGCCGAGCCTTCCGGTGCCGCTGCGGCTGCCGCCGTGCTCCATGGCAAGCTGCCCCCAGGATGCCAGCGCGTGGGCGTGCTGGTCTCGGGCGGCAATGTCGATCTAGCGATGCTCAGCCGCCTGGCCTAGTCCCCGCTTATCGCAGCGTGGCGGAATAGCGGACGGTTACCGCGGTCTTGGCCGGAATCCAGCGATAGCCGGGCACGCCGAACAGTTCCTTGCGGTCAATCATTGCGCGGCGCGATTCGGGGAAGGGCGAGGCACCAAATTCCAGGCCTCGCGTGATGGTCCGGCCGTTCCAAGGCGGTGCCGTGCGGGCGTGGCATTCATCCCAGATGCCCAGCCACGGAAAGTCGCTCCGCTTCCAGCGGTAGGTCAAGGTTAAGCCCTGGGCCCCGGCGTGGAAGTAAGCCTCATCGCGGTGCGGGTCCATCAGGACGGTCGCGAAGCCCGCGGCTACTTCATCGCGCCAATAGGTGGTCAGGTCGTGGGTCTTGCCGTCAACGCCCGGCATGTTGGGCCAATCGAAATCCTTGCCGATGGCCATCTTGCCCTTGCCCTCGGTAAAGTCCGATTCAAAGGTGCGGCAGCGGGTGCCCGGCATTTCGAATTTGGTGACACCGCGTTCGATGAACGGCGGCCCCAATGTGACGTGCTGGGTCCAGGCCACTGGACGGTCCGAAGGCGCCAGGTTGGTGACCGTCTCTTCGAAGCTCAGCGTGTCGCCATTGAGCGTCAGCCGTCGCGAAAAATCCAGCTGCGCACCCGGCATCCGGCAGCTTGCGGTCATGCCGCCGGCCGTCTCTCCAAACGTATGCCGCACGACGTTGGCTTCTCCGTGCACGCTGATGCCGGCGGCCGCCTCTTCCGTGGTCGGAGCACCGAACAGGTCCAGACACAGGTTATGGCCCATGATTCCGGTAAGCAGCTTGCTTTCGGAATTGCCGCCGTACTCGGGATGCTTGGCCGGGTCATAGGTGGACGGCTCAATCGAGGGCCACGGTGGCGTCCACAGCGGGTTGATGCCCGAAGCCAGGTGAGTGATGGCGGCGATGTGCCCGCCTTCCTGCATCACGGTGACGCGCAGGCGGTCGTTTTCAATAGTGGCGGCCTGGCGGCCCCGGTAGGTCAAGAGTTTCACGCGCCTTTGAGCATACCTCCTGGCCCTGTTAGCCTAAGACTGTGATCTGGCTATTGCTGCTGGCGCTTGATCCGTTCTGGCAAACCAAGCCAGTGAAGGATTGGACCGACGTCCAAATCGCCAGCCTGTTGTCCGGTTCGCCCTGGGGCACCCTGGCCGAAGACACCGTGGGCGGCACCATGGGAGCGCAGCCTGTGTATCTCGCCTCCGCCAAGCCCGTCCGGCTGGCTGAGCAGGAGTTGCGCCGCCGCAAGAGCGTGGAGTTGGACCCCGAGCTCGAAGATCTGCTGAACCAAAAGGTGCTGATCGTGGGCATTCCCATCCAGAATCTCCCGGCCTTCGCCGACAGTGGCGAGAGCAAGAGCATGGAGGAACAAAGCTTCATGGTGCTGGGCCGGAAGAAGGTGAAGGCCGCCGGGCACTTGCCCCCCACGCCCACCGACCCCACGCTGCGCCTGGTATTTCCACGGCCAGATCTGGCGGGCCTGAAAGAGCTCCGGTTCGAACTCTACCTGCCGGGAGTCACGGGCAACTACCGCAAT
>JAPKYX010000197.1 GCA_026394075.1 Acidobacteriota bacterium | reverse complement strand
GTGGTATCGACGCCGAAGGTCACCGGAGCCGGGAAGCCACTCTGGATGGTGGAGATGGTGGAAACCTGCCAGCCGCCGAGCAACGCACCCTTGACGCCGCGGGCGTTCTTGTAGAACGGGAGGTCGTAGAGTACGGTCATCACGAAGCGCTGCGTCTGGTCGAACCCGGACACGGCCCGTTCTCCGCGCAGGTTGTAGATATCCTGCACGCTACCGATGAAGGAGCCGCCGCCCACTTGGCCGCCGATGTCGGTGGGTCCAGAGATGGACTTGGCCCAAGTGTAGGCCGACAGGAAGGTCAGCCCTTGCGAGAAGCGGCGTTCCACTTTCACCTGAAGGGAGTGATAGATGGAGTTGCCGATCGACTTATCACCCGTTACCGCGCGCTGGAACAACCGGTCCGGGCGGCGGGAGATGAGCGAAGGCAAACCGGGGGTCCGCGGGTCCACCACGACCAGGGCGCGGTTGATGTCACCCAGGGTGGCGATCAGTGCAGTGCCCTTGCTGCCGACGTAGCCGGCATCGACAATGATGCCGCCGATCACCTTCTTCTGGATATTCAGGTTCCACTGTTGGATGTAGCTGTCACGCAGGTCGGGGTCGTTGGAGACGGCGAAGTTGTAGGGGTTGGGTCCGCTGGTGGGGATGTTGGCGAAGACGTTGGAGTACGTCAGGTTGGGGGCACCGCTCAGGTTGCCGATCAAGGCGGCCCCGGCCGTCGCCTGAGCGCCTTCCACCATGGCGAAGATGGCGTTGGAGATCTGCGGCGTGTAGTAGATGCCGTAGCCAGCGCGGATCACCATGTCCTTGGAGAAGGCGGGCTGATAGGCGAAGCCAAAGCGCGGGCCAAAGTTCTTCCGGTTGGGACGCAGCAGGCCGCGGCCATACTTGGCGTTGGACGGGTTGACGATACCGGTCGGCACGAAGCCGTTCTGTTCGATGTTGACGATCTTGTCGTCGGATTGCGTCATCGGCTGGAAGTAGTCATAGCGGAGGCCGATGGTGAGCGAGAGGCGGGGCGTGATCTTCCAATCGTCGTTGATGAAGTAGCTTTGCCAAGTATTCGTCAGATTGGTGCTGGTTTCGGCAGCGTTCAAGCCGGCCGTCTTGATGTAGCCCAGCAGGAAGTCGCCCAAGCCGGAGTTCGTATAGGTGCCGTCAAAGCCAAACGAGCCGCGCGGGTTGCGGGCCTGGAAAAACGTGACATTGCGGCGGGCCACGTCGGCACCGATCTTCAGGAAGTGCTTGCCGCGCTGCCAGGAAAGCGTGTCCACAAACTGGTAGATGCCATTGGACCGGTCGCGCGGGCCGATGTCACGCTGCAGGTTGAAGAGGCTGAAGCCGCCCTCGGGTCCGTTGATGCTGGTGGTGGGGGGGCCGAAATACTTGGGATCGCGCGATGAGCCCACCAGACCCATCTTGCCGACCACGTCAAAGGCCGGGTTGTTGGTGGTGCCGAACACTTCGGTTTCCGCAAACCGGTGCCAGCCACCATGCAGATCATTGACGATGGCATTGGAGATCGTCCGCGTGTAGCCCAGCGACAGATTCTTGGTGTTGCCCAGGTTGTCGCGCTGGTCATTGCCCCAGGCCGGCAGGCCGGCTTCAAAGGTGTCGTTCCACACAAACCGGCCGTAGACAACATCCTTCTGCGAGAAGTTGTGGTCGACGCGGTAGTTGAAGTTCTTCTGGCGGCTGAGGGCGCTGAAGGTGGGGGCCAGGAAGTTGAACAGACCGTTGGTGGTGTTCGGGAGCGGCGTAAAGCTCAGGTGGCCGGCGGCCTGCGAGCTGAGGCGGCTGGCGGGAATCTGATTGTTCGGCAGGATGCCGACACCCAGCGGATCCGTCATCACGACGGGGTTGCCACGGTTGTCCCGCAGGGTGCTCAAATCGCCGCGGCGCTGGGCGGCGGTGGGCACAATACGGAAGCCCGGAACCGCGCCAGCGGCGCTGTAGCCCGATTCCCAGTTGAAGAAGAAGAAGGTCTTGTTCTTGCCGTTGTACAACTTCGGCAGCAGGACCGGGCCACCAATGTTGGCCCCGAACTGATTGCGGTTCAGCCGGGCGTTGACAACATCACGGCCAGCAATGGCGTCGCGCGTCTGCGTCAGAGCGTTGTTGCGGTTGAACTCCCACAAGGTGCCGTGGAAGCCATTGCCGCCGCGCTTGGTCAGCATGCTGACGTGCCCGCCCGGCGCGCCGCCGCTTTCGGCGGAATACGTACTGGTTTCGACCTTGAACTCAGACAGCGCGTCCACCGACGGCGAGAACGAGTACGTCATCGCGTCGTAGTCCATCAACTCCACGCCATCCAGGAAGAAGCGGTTGGCAGTATCGCGGGAGCCATTGGCCGACATGGCCGTCGAACCGCCGGACGAATCCGTCTGCCCGATCGAGCCGCGTCCCCGGCGCACCGTGATCGAACCAGGGGTACCGGCCTGGACACCCGGGATCAGTTGCGCCAACTGGACGAAGTTGCGGCCGTTCAGCGGCAAATCGACAATCTTCGATCCGTCGATGACGGTGCCCACGGCAACGCTTTCCGTCTGCAGCACCGCGCCGCTGGCCAGCACATCGATCGATTCAGTCACGGCACCCACCTTCATGGCGATGTCGACGCGAGCTTTCTGACCGACCTGGAGAGACAGTGCACTGATGCGTGAGCCCTGGAAACCGGTCTTCGACGCATCAATCGTGTACTCGCCCGCCGTGAGGAATGGGAGGGAGTAGGCGCCCTGATCATTGGTGGTGGTGTCGCGAACCACGTTTGTCTGACGGTTCGTAATTTTGATGGTGACCCCGCCGATAGCGCCGCCACTGGCGTCAGTGACATTGCCGGTTAGCGTGGCGGTGGTCTGCTGGGCGGCCACGGGAAGAGCTAGGCTGGCCAGTGCCAGGCAGCTGAGAATTCTCAACAGAGAGGTGTTTGACGTCATGGTTGAACCCTGGAAGCAAAGATCGACTTCGAGTGATCGCATTATCGACTCTCAGCTCCACGCGCGATAGGTAGAGTACTGTAACCTCTTTTTTACACTTCAACTTGCGGGACCGTACCGCACGGGGGTACTGGCCGCGGTTTAGCCCTTCAGATGCGGACGGAGGCCAAAGGAGATAGTCTATACGGGAAGGCATTTCGGCCATGGAATTGAACGGCGCAAATCGAGCCAGAACCGCATCAAACGGTACAGTTTTGACTGCTTCGCCGGATGATGTTCGGCAGCAGTTAGCACTGCTGGCGACGAGCGAGGTATTCCGGACCAGCAAACGCTGCCGGGCGTTTCTGGAGTTTGTGGTGGAGCGTTCACTGGCTGGCCGGGCGGCTGAATTGCGCGAGAAAGTGATCGGCGTCGAGGTGTTCCAGCGCCACCCGGGTTACGACAGCAATGAGGATCCGGTGGTGCGCGCCACGGCGGGCGACGTCCGGAAAAGGTTGGCTCAGTATTACCAGGAGGCCAGCCGAGCCAGCGAGCTGCGTATTGAAATGCAGCCCGGCTCCTATGTGCCGGAATTCCGGATGCCGCTAGCCGTCCCGCAGATCCAGCCAGAAGCGGTGACCTTGCCGGAGGAGCCACTGGCGGAGCCGGGGACCGCCCAGTTGATTCCCCCCACGGTACAACCAGCCACCGGCGTGATCAGCCGGCGGAAGTTCTGGGCGATCTCTGGCGCTTCCGTTGCGGCCACCGCGGCAGTGGCAATGGGATGGCGATGGGCGCGGCCCAGGCTATCGGCCGGCACACCGTTTGAGAAGTTTTGGGCTCCGCTGCTGAGTGCACCCGGGTCCGCCCTGATCTGCATTGGGCAGTCCAAGCTCTACAACTTCCCGCTGGCCATCACGCCGGAGATCGAGAAACTGCTGGATCCCCGCAGCGCCCGCGAGGCGGCGGGATCTTCCGGCCCCAAGGGCAGCGTCGCGCTGCGGGACGTCCAGCCGGTTTGGGACCGCTACGTGCCGTTGGGTGATGCCGAAACGCTGTCGCGAATCGCGATTCTGTTTGACCGGCGGGGCAAGGCGTACCGGGTCCGGGGTAGTGCCCACACCTCGCTGGCGGACCTGCGGGAGGGCTCGGCCGTGCTGGTGGGGGCCTTCAGCAATGATTGGACGCTGCGGATCAGCCAGGGTCTCCGGTTCCATCTGGCGCGCACCAAAGAGGACCAGCGTTATGTGGAAGACGCTGAGCACCCCGATTTCCGGGGCTGGATGGGTGCCACCGGCAATGCCTTTCAGGGCAACTCCCTGGGCTACGACTTTCTGGACTACGCCATTATCAGCCGGGTGTTTGAATCCACGACCGGAACGCCCGTCGTCAGCCTGGGCGGCATCACGCACCTGGGCACAGCGGAAGCCGGCGAGTTCCTCACCAGCCCGGCGTTGCTGAATGAGGCACTAAAGGCGATCGATCCGGCGACGGACTGGGAGCGCCGCAACGTGCAACTGGTGATCGAAACCAAAGTGATTGGCACCAGCGCCACGCCCCCGCGCTTGCTGGCGACCCACGTCTGGTGAGGCGAAAGCGGGGCAGCCACTGATTTGGCCTAGAGACTGCCCTGCCCCGCCCGTCCAGGCAGTCTCTAGGTACCCGGTAGGAAGCCCACCGTCTTCTGGGTGAAGTTCGTCAGATTGGGGAACACCAGGCCCAGGTCGAGCGGATTGACACCAAACCATTGAGCCATGGTGGCACCGTACTGGTCCAGCGATGTGGTGGGGATCCAGTTGCCGCGGTCACCGGAATCGCTCGGGCCTTGCAGGGCATGGGTCGGGAATGAGCCGTACATGTCGCCACCCAGCACGCCGCCGCCCAGCACCAGGGTGTGCGTTCCCCAGGCATGGTCCGATCCGATGTTGCCGTTGGGCTGGAATGTCCGGTTGAATTCGCTCTCGGTGAAGGTCACCACTTTGTCGGCGATGCCCATCTCCGCCGTGGCGTTGTAGAAGGCCAGCATCGCCTGGCTGAGCTCCGTCATCAGCGCGGCATGCATGCCCAACTGGGCACTGTGGGTATCAAAGCCGCCTTGCGAGACGAAGAAGATCTGCCGCTTCATGCCCAGGGCCTGCCGAACCTGGATGATTTTGGCCACCTGCGCCAGCTGCTGGCCCAACCCGGTACTGGGGAAGGCAGTGGTCAATGCGGAAGCGCCACGCGTGGCATCCTCCACCAGCTTCGAGACAGCCACCGCATCGCTGAGAATCCGGTTGGCGGCCTGGAACAGCACGACCCCCGAATCGAACTTCAGCATCTCCTGCAACCCGGCCTGGCGGGCATCGGAAATCACCGTGCGATCATTGCCCGCGATACCGAAATTGTCGCCGCCGATGGTGGTGGGCCGGGTCTCCTGGCCGATCAACTGGAGACTGTTCCCGCTGATGGCCACGGCTGGCGGAAAGTTAGAGGGAGAATTCAGGCCTTGCACCCGGTCCGCCACCCGGCCAGCCCAGCCGGTGGAGGCGGGCGTGAGGGGTGACGCGTTCTGCCACTGCTGCTGTTGGTCGGAATGGGAGAACAGATTATTGGGAGCGGGTACGGCTCCGGTGCGGTACTGGTCTCGCGTCAGTGGCCTGACCAGCATACCGACATTGGCGACAAAGGCCAGTTTTTTGCTGGCGTAGAGCGGATGGATCGGGGCCAAACTGCCATGCAGGCCATAGGCCCCGCCCTTCGCGGTTGGCGTTGAAAGCAAGCTGGCCTCGGGCAGCGCCAAACTGCCTCTGATCTTCTGATAGGCCGCGTAGTTGGCACCCATCGGCACGATCATGTTGTTGGCATCGTTGCCGCCGAAGTTGAAGATACAGACGATGGCCTTGTAGTCATCGCCGCCTTGCGCTAAGGCATTGACGGTTCCGAAGGGTGCCAGCGTAGCAGCGGCGCCGATCGTGGAAATCAGGCGGCCGCTCTTGAGCAGGAACTCGCGCCGGGATTGGGGAAACGCAATTCGATTCTTCTTCATTTGATCCTCCGAGTTACTGCTGGACCTGGAAACGCGACTGCGTAGCCGTCAGATAGAGTGCAATGCGGACCCGCCACCGCGGGTTGTCCGTCACAGAGATGGCCTTGGTGATCTCGGCCTTCATGTCCGCCTTCATCGTCCCTCGCATCAAGGCCCGGCTGACGGCGTCTACGAGCACGGACGGAGTGGCCGCCAGGGCCTCGAAATGCTCCACCGGGATGTCAATGCCGCCGCCAAGCTGGTTTCCCGCCGCGCTGTTGACGAAGTTAATCCGGGCCAGCGCAGTCGTGGGATTGAGGATCTGGAACTCGGGCGCGGGGACGCCCGACGAGGGCAGCCGGTAAAGCGGCGAGTAGTAGTTGAACACGCTGGGCGAGTAGAACAGCCGCTGGCCCATCCATTCGGTGTACGGGGCGAGCCCGGGTTCAGGGCCTACCGCGGCGTCCAGTGCCCGCACTAGCGTCGTGGCAAACAGCACCGGCTCCCGGAGATGTCCCTGCGAGGAACTGAGCGTCCCGCCCGGTCCGGTGCCCGCTTCCGGGTCCAGGAGAATGGCGGTGATCACTCGCTTCAGATCGCCCCGGGGGCTGGCGTTGAAGGAGTCGGTGACGCGTGTGATGTAGGCCGCGCTGGGGTTTGAAGTAGTCAGCTTCTGGATCAAGCGGAGCGCCACGAAGGGGCCGACGTTGGAATGCTGGAAGATTACATCAAGGGCCTGGTCAAGGTCCGCCTGGGCCGACCGGCCACCCGGCAGCAGCTTGCCCAGCAGCATTTTGTTGGTCGTGTCGTGATGATCCTGGAAGGCCACCATGGGACCGATGTAGTAGCGCCGGTTGGTCCACCGGGAAGCAAACCCCGGCTCCGGCGGATAGGTCCAGCCAGTAAAGGCCAAGGCCAACTGCTTGACGTCCTCTTCGGTATAGGGCGTTCCGGGCAAACGGGCACCCGCCGGACTGAGGTTGCTGAGACCCAGCGTGAATAACTGCAGTGTCTCGCGAGCGTAGTTCTCGTTGGGAACATAGCCCTTGGCCGGGTTGGGCTTGTCGTTGTTCACCATGTCGAGATAGTCGCCCATGGTGGGCGAGAGCGTAACCGACTGCATCACGCTCCGGTAGTTGCCAAAGGCCTGCGCCAGAAATTCCCGCTGCAGCGAGACCATCTGCCAATACTGCGACAACTCCACGCCGGAAACGACAAAAATCTGGCCCAGGGCAAAGGCGATCCGCTGCCGCAGTTGGTCCGGGCCAGTGAGGGCGTTCAGGAAGAACCGCTTCTGCATCCCGTTCAGCGACTGGCCCGTATCCAGTGGATCAGGATAGGTAGACGGAGGGGTGGCGAACTGTTCGGCCAGCCAAGCTTCGCGGCCCACTTCAAGCAGATGATTCAAGCTCTCCGGAGTGGGCCCCCAACTGGCCTGCTCCAGGAACCGGCTGGCCGCCTCGACGGTCATCACCGCCTTGCTGGGATTGACCGGAATGGGGAAAAACGCGGAGTTCGCCGGACCTGGCGCGGGATTCAACACCCGCAGCGTCCCGTAGCCACCCAGCGAGGGCTTGATCAAGCCCGACAGCGTGATCCGGTTGGAGTTCACCCAAACCGCGGGAATGGGTTGACCATTAAACTCAACCGTTGCCGTCTTGGCAAAACCCGTACCGGCAATCGTGAAGGAATTCGGGCCTGTCTTCAGCGAGGGCGGCGCCGTGGTGATCACCGGAATGGCGTGAAGCAAGGTGACTGTGGCCGTGTCGGATTTAGTTGAATCATGGGCGCTGACCGCTTTGATCTCGACGGTTGGCGCAGGTAGAACGGCCGGGGCCGTGTACAGTCCGGCTTCGTCGATGGTGCCGATGGTAGCGTTCCCGCTCTTGATTCCGTTGACATACCAGATCACTGCCCGGTTGCGCGAGTTGTCCACGCGTGCGTTGAAATCCTGTTTGGCGGATAGACGGACGTTCACCGTCTTCGGGCTGGCGGTGACCACCACCGGAGGCAACACCAGCATCTCCTGATAGTTCGAATCCGCGGACTCCGGTTCGGGGTTGCGGACCAGGACCTTTAGACGGGTGGTCGGAGCAGCAGAGGTATCCAGGCTGGTCCGGAGTTCCGTATCGGACACAAAGGTCGTGGACAGGGGCAAACGATCGGCATAGATCTTGGCTCCCGCCACAAACAGGGAGCCCTTGACGATGATCTCGGTGCGATGCCCCTGGTTGATGTCATCCGGAGCAACATCGGTGATTTTGGCAATGGGATTCCAGATGTCAATGCCGCGACTGACGAACTTCGTGGGGTCGGCAACGCTCTTCACCTTGATCGCGACTCGGGTCGTGTAGACCTTCGCGGGTGCCTGGTAAAGACCGAGGGTGCTGATGGTCCCTAGCGTTAGGTTGCCGCCCTCAACATCGTTGACCAGCCATTTGACGGCCTTGTTGGTGGTATTGGCGACGGTGGCATTGAAATCAAACTTCAAGCCTGCCCGGACACCCGACGGCGAGGGGTCCAAGGTAATCGTGATGGGTGGCGTCTGGCCGGAAGCAGTGGTCAGCGACAGCAAAAGCAGCGCCGGCAACAGACGAGGGGAAACAAAAAAATGCAGGCAATAGCGCATCAGCACTTCCTCCGCAACGTGGTCAAGAAAACCACCGGCACCGGGCGGCGCGCTGGCGTAACAACTAGACTACTCATCCCTCCGGCTGGAGAGCAACTGCATTCAGAAAAAAGCTGAGGAATTCCGGAAAAGAAGTTTACCGGCGTAATTGGAGCACAAAACTTTGGAAAACAGACGCGCGAATGCGGTAAGTGACGGCCTGAACACGCTAATGTTCAGGCCGATTCGAGTTAACCTTCCAACTTGGCGGTCATGCTGATCTGGGCATTCAGTACTTTTGAGACCGGACAGCCGGCCTTGGCCGCGTTGGCCGCCGCTTCAAAGGCTTCCTGGGTGGCGCCGGGAATCTTGGCGGTGACGTCGAGATGGCTGGCGGTGATCGAGAAGCCGTCCCCCACCTTCTCCAAACTGACGGTCGCCGTCGTGGCAATGCTCTCCGCCGTCAAGCCGTGCAGGCCCAGGATCATCGAGAAAGCCATCGAGAAGCAGCCCGCGTGGGCGGCGGCGATCAGTTCCTCCGGATTGGTTCCCACTCCATTCTCAAAGCGGGTGGCAAATGAGTACTGCGTATGGTCCAGCACTCCACTTGGGGTGGAGATATTGCCGTGGCCGGACTTCAGATCGCCGTTCCAGACAGCCGATGCGGTGCGTTTCATGTTCAATTCCTTCAGTAGATCAGGGGTTGGAGTCGGCACTTGGCAGCACACAACTCACCTCCCTCCGATGATCGAGCCCAGCGGATAGTTCCGTGAATTTGCGATGACGCGCCAGCAGCGCCATGGTCCGGGCCAGACTTGCGTCCTGGCCCAGCGTACACCCTTAGCCCTGGCATAAATTGGTGAGTAATGAGAACACTCCTCTTGCTGGCAGCAGTTCCTTTGCTTGGAGCGGACTTTGAGATTGCGGTCTACGGATCAACCCCGGCGGGCATTGCCAGTGCGGTCGTCGCGGCACGCCAGGGACGGCATGTCGCGCTGATCGAACCGACAACGCATTTTGGTGGACTACTGACGGCGGGGCTCTCCAATACGGACTTCCGGACGCTGGAAGCCGTCACCGGGTTCTACCGCGAGTATATGGATCGGGTCGAGAAGGACTACGTCCAACGATACGGCAAGGACTCAAAGCAAGTGGAGGAGTGCTTCTTTGGCGCACATGCCGAACCGCACGTGTCCGATCGGGTGCTGCGGGCCATGCTGGCGGAGCAGCCCACGCTGCGCCTTCTCATGCACCATCAGTTGGAATCGACGAGCCGGTCAGGAGAGATGGTTTCCAGCGCCCGGTTCCGCACGCCCGCCGGGTCCGTCGCCATCACGGCCAAAATCTGGATCGATGCCACCTATGAGGGAGACCTGGCGGCCGCGGCCAAGGTGCCCTACCGGCTGGGGCGGGAATCGACGCGCGAGCACGGTGAACGCTTTGCCGGAGTTCTGTTCTTTGACCAGGGACGCATTCTGCCGGGCTCCACGGGTGAGGCGGACTCAAATGAACAGTGCGCCAACTTCCGGATCATCATGACCAATCGTCCGTCCAACCGCGTGCCCGCACCCGAGCCGATGGGCTACAACCGCGAGGAGTTCGCCCGCTTTCTGCCCGTCCTGCGCAGCGGCCGGATCAAGGAGGTCTACACCACCGACCATTCCGGCATCCTGCGGCTGACCTACATTCCCAACGACAAAAGCGACATGAACGACATCAAGCAGGCGCCGATCCGGCTTTCGCTACCCGGGGAGAACAATGGCTGGTCCAACGGCGACCCGGCCACGCGCCAGCGCATTTATGACCGTCATGTCGCACACAACATCGGCCTGCTCTACTTCCTACAGAATGACCCGGACGTACCGGCACCGATCCGCGACAAGGCCAACGAATGGGGGTTGGCCAAGGACGAGTTTGTCAGCAACGGGCACTTGCCGCCCGCTCTCTATGTGCGGGAAGGCCGCCGGATCGAAGGCGACTACACGTTTACCGAACACGACACCATGCCCGCGCCCCGCAGCGTCCGGGCGCGAGTTCATCAAGATGCCATCGCCATGGGCGACTACTCGCTAAACTCCCACGGCCATCAGCCAGCGGGCCCGCTCTATCCCACGTTGTTCGAAGGGGACTTCAGTTTTTCGACTACGCCCTTCATGGTCCCCTACCGCGTACTGCTGCCCCGCGGCGTCTCAAATCTGCTGGTGCCCGTCGCCATGTCCTCATCGCATGTCGGTTACTCAGCACTACGCCTGGAGCCCACCTGGGCCGCCCTTGGACATGCCGCCGGATTGGCCGCCCATCTGGCGATCAACCAAGGCAACCGCACGCGCGCGATCAACTTGCCACAGCTCCAGCGGATGCTGCATCAGCAGAAGCAGGCCACCATCTACACCTCCGACGTGGCCGCTGAATCGCGCTACTTTGGTGCGGTGCAGTGGGCGGGCCTGCGAGGTCTCCTGAGTGACTTGGTGGACTACCAAACCGCGGTCCTGACACCGTTGAAGTTCCGCTACGGAACCCAGTATTCCTTTACCCACCCGCTGCATGCGGTTGAGCCGGACAAGCCGCTGGATGCCGGCCTCCTGGCCCGGTGGCGTAAGCTGCTGCCGTGCGCAGCAGGTGTCAACGGATCTACGCGGGGAGAGTTTCTGGAAAAGGCCCGGCAATCCTGCACCGCGCCGTAAGCCAGGGAAGCAGACTACGCAGTCTCGCGATCCCGCACGCCCAGCAGATAGAGAATGCCATCCAGGCCCAAGGTCGAAATGGCTTGGCGGGCGCTGCGGCGGACGATCGGTTTAGCGTGAAAGGCAATGCCTAACCCCGCCAGCCGCAGCATCGGCAGGTCGTTGGCCCCGTCGCCGACGGCAATCACCTGATCCATGCTTAAGCCTTCGATTTTGGCGATCTGCTCCAGCAGGGCGGCCTTGCGCGCACCGTCGACAATCTGGCATTTGACTTCGCCGGTCACTACGCCGTCCACGATGTCCAGTTCATTGGCATGGAGATAGTCAATGCCTAGCCGCTCCTGCAGCACGCGGCCCACAAAGGTGAAGCCACCGGAGAGGATGGCCGTCTTGTAGCCCAGACGTTTCAGCGTGCTGGTGAGCCGTTCAGCACCATCCATCAATGGGATGTTGTCGGCGACGTTCTGCAACGCGGCCTCCGGCAGCCCCTTCAGCAGCGAGACCCGCTTGCGGAAGCTCTGCTGGAAGTCGAGCTCACCGCGCATAGCGGACTCGGTGATGGCGGCCACCTGATCACCGACGCCCGCCAGTTTCGCCAGTTCGTCGATCACCTCGGCTTGGATCAACGTCGAATCCATGTCGAACGCCACCAAACGCCGGTTCCGGCGGAACACGCAATCCTGCTGGAAGGCAATGTCGATGCCGTGCTCGCCCGCAAGTTCCAGCAATGCCGCGCGCACTTGATCTTCATCAATGCCCGTACCGGACGCCGCCAACTCGACGCAGACGCGCGTGGCCAAGCCAGCGGAATCGAGCGGCAATCGGCCCGAGAGCCGGTCCACGGCATCAATATTCAGGCCCGATTTTGCCAGCGCTCCGCTGACCGCCGCCAGGTGCGACGCCAGCAGTGTCCGGCCCAGCATGGTCACCAGAAAACGCTGCCGCCGCTGGCTGTCCACCCATTCCTGATACTCGTCGCCCGTGATGGCGCGGAATCGGATCTGGACACCCAGTTCATGCGCCTTCAGCAGCAGCTCCGTCATCAAGGTCGAGGCCTTCATCTCCGGCGTAAGTTCCACCAGGAGACCCAAGGCAAGCGCGTCGTGGATCACCGCCTGGCCAACATCCAGCACGCGAGCTCCGGACTCGGCCAATAGTTGGGTTAACGAGTGGGTGAGGCCGGTGCGGTCCGGGCCGGTGATGTCGATGTGCAGTACGCGGGAGTCAGCAAGCGAAGGCATCCACCTACCAGTTTAGCGGCAGCGCCCGGACGAACAGGCGATTTACACTGAAGCGAAAGGACAACGCCAAGCCGATGTGCCGCAGTATCAAAGTGCTGAGAGGGGCCGACCCGCCCGTAACCGAGGCCGAAATCCAGGCCGCCGCCCTGCAGTTTATCCGCAAAGTCAGCGGCTTCCGCGCGCCATCCAAGGCCAACCACGACGCCTTTTACGCCGCCGTGGCCGAAGTGACCACCACCACCAGCAAGCTGCTCGAGGGTCTGGCCAAACCAGCAGCAAAGAAGACCGCCTAGCGGCACTACTTGCCGCGCAGCCGAAACGTGATCCCCACCACAGCGGTGAACGGATACGCGGGCGTCGCATGAATCCGGCTCAGCGCTTCGGCCTCCGGTCGCACGCGCGATTCAAAGTAGTTCTGCGTTTCGTAGTAGTCGCGATTGGTGAGGTTGTCGAAGCTTACGTTGAAATCCAGGTTGCGGCGCAGGCGGCGTGACAGGCCGAAGTCGAAGACCGTGTGGCCGGAGGCGGCAATGGATGGATCCCGGCCATCCAGGCGGTAGTGATTGATCGCCCGCATGCGCAAGGAACCGCTCCAGCCGCGCCAGGCGGCCATCGTGAGCGCGGCGTTCGCGACAAAGTGCGGAGCGCTATCAACATACACGCGGCTTTCCCCGCCCCGGTAGAACGCGTTGGCGATCTTGGTGACGCCACCATTCAGTGACAAATGCCGCGTCAAGGCCACGGAGCTCTTCACCTCAAACCCATAGGCGCGGCTGGGGCCTTTGAACTCGAACGTGCCGTCATCAGGGATGTAGACCTGTTCGTTTGAATGATCGATCAGGAAGAGGCTGGTCGACACCGACGCCCGGCCGAACTTCGACGATGTACCCGCTTGGTAGAAGTCTGTCGTGGCCAGCCGCGGAGCCTCCGGCCGCAGCACCACGCCGCGCGCATCGGAACTGTTGATGCCGCGGCCGTAGTTCAGGTGGAGAGTCAACGGAAGATGGTGCGAAGGGGTGAACGCGAGATTGCCCTTCCCTTGCCAGCGGCCTGCGCCTTGCACGCCGCCCTGTTCCGGGGTCACGCGGTCCAGCACCGCATAGCGGAAGCCGTCGTAACGCAAGCCACCGCCCAGCAGCAGGCGATTGTGAAAGAGGCTGACGCTCTCCTGCAGATAGCCCGCCCCGTTGGTGACGTCGGCATTGGCCCGCGTGGTCACCCCCGTGGGAGTGCGCCCTTCACGCGGATAAAGCCCGACGTTGATCTGGTTGGCGTGGAAATTTCCGCCCGCCACCAGGGAGGCCTGCGCGGACCCCAGGCGGTGCAGGTGCGTGTACTGCGCGTTCGCCCCTTGCTGCAGGCGCGAATCATGCTGCTGGATGGCGTCGCCGTTCACCGGGGCATTCAGGAAGTAAGTGAAGTTGGAGTAGAGGTCAAACAGTGACCGGGAAACAAACCCATCGGCCTTGAACGTGCCACCATTGCGCAAGGTCTTACTGTAGTAAGTGGACGCGCTGGCCAGCTTCACACGGCCTCCGTGCGTGGGGTCGAGAAAGCCAAACCGGTCGAGTTCGCCTGCGTTCACCAGATCGAGCGGCAGTTGGCCGGAGGAGTAAAAGTTGTTCCGACCATAGAGCAGCCGGAAGCCCACCTTTTCGCCCTCTCGCAGCGTGCGCGTATAGTTGCCGTTCACGTTGTCGCGCCGGTAGCAGCCGGGGTTCACAAACGGACCATCGGTATAGGACCCCTCATAAGCCAGATACGCGTCCATCCGCTGCGCATCGGGGCTGAAGGCCACAAAGCCGCGCCCGGTATCGAAGTTGCCGCCCTGCAAGCGCACCGTGATCTGATCCGGCAGCGATTCGCGCTGGTGAATGTGGACCACGCCCAAGCCGCTGAAATCGCCATACTCCGCGTTGAAGGGCCCGTTGGTGAGCACGACATCGCCGATCAGTTCCGGGCTTAGCGCTTTCAGCGACCCCAGGTAGCCCTGCCCATGCCCTTGCGTCCCTTGGTTCTGCTGGACGCCGTCCACCATCACCTTCAAGCCGCCATTGACGCCGCCGTGGTCCAGATTGAATCCAAAACGACGGATCTCCAGCGACTTGCCGCCGCCTTCGTGCTGCCCGGCGTTGATGCCGGCGTTCAGCTGTTGCAGCACCTGATCGTCGCGGGTGAACAGTGTCCGGTTGAACACTTCGGCATTGCGGAGGTCGATTCCCGGTTCCACCACCGTTGCGGAGATGACGATGCTGTCATGCTGGGTGGCCAACTGCGCCAGTGTGATGTCCTGGACGAAAAACTGGCCGACCAGCATCACCCTCCGCGTGGCCGCCGTGAAACCCGGCGTGGTGGCAGTGAGGCGATAGTCGCCATCGGGGAGATGCTCCAGCCTGTAGCGGCCCTGCGCGTCAGAAACAGTGGTCACAGCGAAGCCCGCGCCATTGCTCAGTTGGACAGCCGCCCCCTGTACCAGTTGACCCTGGGGGTCCAGCACACGCCCGGCGATCCCGCTTTCGGCCCAGGCAGCAGTCACCACAGAGACCATGGCCAGGAAGCGGAACGCGATGCTGATGGTCATAGGCTCTAGGAGTAGCACGTTTTTCTCTTTCGTAGCACGCTTGGTGTTATCAATTTCAACTTCGTACTACGGAGTACGCTGGCGGCGGCAAACTGGATTTTCATCACCTGAAAATGCGTGCGGTGGCGGAAGAGACTGCGAGAATGATCCAATAGTCGGCGGAGGTTGCGGATGCGAACACTGCTTGGATTGGCCCTGGGGGCCTTGCTGTCCGGACACGCTGTCGGCCAGGTACCGGCTCCGAAGGAAGCTGTGCGCCCCGCCGCCGCCCCTCCTGCCAAGCCCGCTCCGAAACCCAAGCTCTGGTCGCTGCAGCCCGTCGTCGCGCCGGCGCTCCCGGGTCCGGCGCGCAACCCGATTGATGCCTTCGTCATGGCCAAGCATCGCGAACTGGGGCTGCGCGCCAGCGGTTCGGCGGACAAGCTGACCCTACTGCGCCGGGTCCATTTTGACCTCACCGGCCTGCCGCCCTCGCCTGCGGAGCAGGATGCCTTTCTGGCTGACGCCACGCCCGACGCCTACGAGAGACTGGTGGACCGCCTGCTGGCCGACAAGCAGCACGGGGTCCGCTGGGCGCGGCACTGGCTGGATGTGTTGCGCTATGCCGATCTCGATGGCCTGGACGGCTCCGTGATGCCCGCCGGCCCAGGTATCTTCCACTGGCGAGACTGGGTGATCAATGCCTTGAACGACGACATGCCGTATGACCAGTTCGTGCGCGCCCAGATCACCGGCAACCGTTACGGCAGCCACAGCCTGATCAGCGATACCGGCCAGCGCCGCCGCCCCGGAGCCAACCCGGAAGATCAGTTCGCGCTCGGCTTCCTGGCCCGCTCCGCCTTGACCCGGGTGGACAAGGACCAGGACATTGCCATCGGCGCGGTAGAGACCATCTCCACGGCCTTTATGGGCATGACGGTGGGCTGCGCCAAGTGTCACGACCATCGCTTTGACCCGATCCCTCAAGCCAGCTATTACCAGATGAAGGCGCTATTTGACCCGCTGGTGATGCGACGCGTCGTCTTGGCGTCGGCAGAAGAGGTCCGGCTCAACGGCATCGCGCTCGAAAAGTTCCGGCGCGAGAAGGAGCCCGTCGACGAGGCCATCGAAAAGCTGATCGGCCCGTTCCGCGACAAGCTCTACAACGAACGGGTTTCGGTGCTGCCGCCCGACGTCCAGGAGATTATCCGCAAGCCCGAACGCAAACGCTCCATCGCCGAACAGAAGATCGCTGACGACTACTTCCCCGTTCTCCGCATTGACCCGCCGAAGATCAAGGAGATCATGAGCGCCGAGGAGATCGCGCAGTACGACACCTTGATGGCCAAGCAGCGCGCAATCAAGGGCCCCGGCGAACTGCCCGGCCACTGGATTGTCGAAGAAGACCCCGCTCGCGTGACCGCCAAGAGCTACATCCTCACCTCCGGCGACCCGGCGCGGCCCGAAAAAGACAAGCCGGTTGAGCCCGGCTTCCCCTTCAAGCCCGAAGACATCGACTTCCGCGAAGGCCGCCGCGAGGGCTTCGTCGATTGGCTGACCGCGCCCGAGAATCCGCTGTTCGCGCGAGTGGCCGTCAACCGCGTCTGGCAGTGGCACTTCGGCGAAGGCCTGCAAAAGAACACCAGCGACTTCGGCCTGCTGGGCGGACGGCCGAGCAATCAGAAGTTACTCGACTATCTGGCGAGTGAGTTTATCGCCCACGACTACAGCATGAAGTGGCTGCACCGGCTGATCCTCACCTCCGACGCCTACCAGCGGTCTTCCCTGCCCGATCCGCGCTTTGTCACCGCCAACACCAAGATCGACGCCGCCAACGCCCACCTGTGGCACTTCCGCCTGAAGCGCCTGGAAGCGGAGCCGCTATGGGATTCGATTCTATCGAGCGCCAGCGATCTCGACACCACCGTCGGTGGCAAGTCGTTCCAGGTGGTGATCCCGGACTCCAAGCAAAGCATCTTCCTGCCCAAAGCCGGAACGTTCACGGCACACACCAACCGCCGCGGCCTCTACATCACGCGCGGCTACATCCCCAGCACCAACGTGATGTCCAACTTCCTGCTGACCTTCGATGTCGATGATGGCCGCACGCCCTGCCCGCAGCGCGCGCAGACAGTGACCGCTCCGCAGGCGTTGTTCAGCATGAATTCGGGCCTGGTGGAAGATGCCTCCACCAAGATGGCCCAAGCGCTGCTGAAGGAGACCGGCGGCGATGTACCTTCGGCCGTGACGCTCGCCTTCCGTAAAGCTATCGGCCGCGCCCCATCCGCGAAAGAGTTGGACCAGTCGCTTAGTTATGTTTCAAACGACCCGGCCCGCTTGAAAGAGCTCGGCTGGCTGCTCTACAACCTGGATGAGTTTTTGTTTGTGAAGTAAGTGGAATGAAGATGCCCGGATTGCGTGATCTCTACCCTTGTGGCCAGGTCGATGGCGGCACTGCTCAGATCGATGGCGGCACTGGTCGGCGGCGTTTCTTGTGGCAGATGGCCAACGGCTTTCTGGGAACGGCGATTGGCTCTCTGTGGGCTGCCGACGGCCGGATGCCGGAGGCCAAACTCGTCGGGGAGCCGCGCGCCAAGTCAGTCATCTACATCTTCCTTTGTGGCGGCATGAGCCACATCGATACGTTTGATCCCAAGGACAACAAGCACGCAGGCAAGCTGATGGACGCCATCGGTTTCGGCGACAACAACGCCGAAATGAAGCGCCCCGTGATCCCGATCCTGCGGACCTTCAAGAACTACGGCCAGAGCGGCATTCCGGTCTCGGACTGGTTCCCCCACATCGGAGAAGTGATCGACGAGTTCGCCGTGGTCCGGTCGATGTACTGCCACCAGACCAACCACTTTCCAGCCGTCATTGAGCACACCACCGGCAAGCCGATCCGCCAGTTTGAACACCCTAGCCTGGGCAGTTGGGTGACCTACGCGCTCGGCACCGCCAACAAGGATCTGCCCGCGTTCGTCAACATCGGGCGCCCGTCGTCACCAGTGCAGCTGATGGGCGGCTACCTGGGCGCAGCCTATTCCGCCACGCCGTTTCAGCCGGGCGATGTGCCGATTCCCGATCTGCTGCCACCATCAAGTTCCAACCGCGCCGAACGCGACCGCCAGATGCAACTGCTCTCCGAACTGAACCAGCAGTTCCGGCAGGATTACGCACTGGAAACCGCCGTCGCAGCGCGCGTCCGCGCCTATGAACTAGCCGCCACGATGATGCTGAAGGCTCCGGCGATTGTCGACTTCAAGCAGGAGCCGGAGCACGTCAAGGAGCTGTACGGCATCGGCGCCCCCGAGACGGACGACTTCGGCCGGCAACTTCTGCTGGCGAGGCGCCTGGTGGAGAACGGTGTCCGCTACATCCAGCTCTGCCACGCCGGCGGCGGCAACGGCAGCTGGGACGCGCACGGCGACATGAAGACGCACGAGCCGCTCTGCCGCTCGATCGACAAGCCAGTTTCCGGCCTAATCCGCGACTTGAAGCAGCGCGGCCTGCTGGACCAGACGCTGGTCGTGCTCACCAGCGAATTCGGCCGCACGCCGTGGTCACAAAACACCACCGGCCGCGATCACAACGGCAAAGGCTTCTCCACGCTGCTCGCCGGTGGCGGCGTGAAAGGTGGCGTCATCGAAGGCGCCACCGACGAAGTCGGCTACAAAGCCGTCGAAAGCCCCCACTACATCAGCGACCTGCAAGCAACTGTGCTGAAGCAGATGGGCCTCAATTACAAGAAGATGGACTTCACCCTGAACGGCCGCGCGTTCCACTTGATTGAGGAAGGCACCGGGCCGATCGAGAAGATCCTGCGGTAGGGGCTACGAATCAAATAAGCTGACCATCTTCACCAGCGTGGTGCGATGGATGGCCCGCTCAGGTCTTTCGGTAGTGATGAATTCATCGGCGCTCGAGAGAAAGGCAGCGGCGACATGGAGCGCGTCCATCGCGCTCAGTCCCGTCCGGAGCGCTTCAGCCCGGGCGACGGCTTCGATGGTTTCGACAGTCGCGACAGATTCAGCGGTCTCGAAGAATCGCTGATAGAAGGCAATATCGAGAGACCGTTTGAAGTACGTTGCCTTCGGTACTACTTCCAAATAGACAAAGGGACTGTTTAGAAATACTCTCCCCGGTTCTTCGAGGAGCGCTAACGCGCGCTCGCGTTCCCGTCCTGCCGATCGCATGGCAGCAATCAGCACCCCGGAGTCGATAAAGGTCCGGACCATTGCCTCAGAATCTACCGGCGCGCAGATCGGCAATCTCTCGCTCGAGCTCCTCACGCGTAAGCATGTGCTCCCCGGAGGCCTTAATCTGATCGCTGATCCGCCGCAAATCCCGGCCCAGTTTGGAAACTGCGGGCTTCGCCTTGCGGGGCTTCGCCACTGTAGGTTTGTCCGCTACTTTCGCCATCACCTCATTGTAGATCCACCAGCAGCGCCGAGTGCGTTGCCTGCAGCGGGCTCAGGCCATCGCGACCAAGCGAGGCGTTGGCTACCAGACAGGCTTGAAGCAAGCTATTCGCGCGGGACTGAAGTAGGCCACGGGCGGGCCGTCCCCAATTACCTACGGCGTGGCCGGCTTGACGGGCTCAGCCTTTTTCTCTTCCACCTTCTGAGCAGGCGGGCGGAAGCGAGGCGCGCGAGGGACGGGCTTGGCGCTGACGAGCGTCGTATACGCCTCCAGCACCCGAGCTTGTTGCGACGCGTCGGCGAGCAGCTGGCGGTGGGGGCCGTTGGCAGTGGGCGCGAAGGTCAGCTTGCCGTCGGCGGAGAGCGAGGCGGTTCCGGGTTCGGAGAGCTTGAAGTAGCCTTCCTTCGCTCTTACCGCATACAGCACGGCGGCCATGGCCCAGCTGGGGGCGTCGTAGGGCATGGTTTTGTGGGCGCGGTAGGCGTCGACTACCGGGTGGGCGGTGGACCAGGCGAAGTCTTTCTCGATGCTCGCGGCCGGGTAGGGGGTTGAGGCGCTGGCGGCGTCGGGGACAATGACTACCGGGCCGGGCCAGGTGGCTAGCACGGCGCGGGCGGCGGGGATGTCGGTGGCCAGGCCGTGTTCAGTCATCACCAATTGCCGGACCTTCTGCGCAGCCCAGGGCTTGAAGCCGGGCAAGGCCAGCGCGGCGGCGACGTTGGTGGCGCGGCCGGCGCAGATGATCACCGCGTTCTCGTCGAACTGGGCGGTCAGGGCGTTGCGGACAACGGCGCGCGGCTCGGCTGTATCGAGCATCCGCTGCACGTTGTGGAAGTGCACCAGCGTCCCGTCCGGCTTCTTCAGGCTGAGCGGACCCAGCAGCATCGGCGACTTGATCGCCGGACCCTCGGTGGCCAAGGCGACCGGAAGTTGGCGGCCGACTGCCGCAAAAGCGGCACTGACCGCCCCGGCATAGAAGCGTCCCACCGCGTCCATGTATTGCGCTGATTCCAGCGCCGGGTTGCTGGACGTGAGCGCGGCCACGCGGCACTCATTCTTGCCATCCAGGCCATAGAGCAGCGCCAACGCCAGCGCCTGGTCGATTCCGGCGCCCATGTCGGCATCAAAGATCACGCCCACGGGGGGCTTGCCAGCACCGGGAAACTGCATGGCTCCCTTAGGCCAGATCCAGGCCCGGCAGCGGACCCGTGGCGTCGCCGAAGTGCTCCACCGGCACGCCCATGCGGTCCATCATGGTCATGAACATGTTCGACATCGGCGTTTCGCGGCGGTAGACGATGCGGCGGCCGGACTTGATGTAGTTGCCGCCCCGGCCCGCGATCAGCGTGGGCAGGTCTTCGTGCGTGTGGCGGTTGCCGTCGGAAAGGCCAGCGCCATAGACGATCATGGAGTTGTCCAGCAGGTTGCCGTCGCCTTCCTTGATCGACTTCAGCTTCTCCATCCAGCCTGCGAACTGCTGCACGTGGTAGGTGTTGATCTGCGTCACCTTCTCGATCATCGCCGGATTGTTCATGTGGTGCGTCAACGGGTGGTGACCGTCGGGAATGCCGATCTCGCGATAGGCGCGCGAAGTGCCCTCACGCGTCACCAGGAACGTCAGCACGCGCGTCATGTCGGACTGGAAGGCGACGGTGATCATGTCCGTCATCAGCTTGAAGTGCTCGGCGAAATCGGCCGGGACACCGTAGGGCTTGGGCATGCCGGGGTTGATCTGCGCGTTGTCTTTCTCAGCGCGTTCCAGCTGCCGCTCGATCTCGCGGATCGACGACAAGTACTCGTCCAGCTTGCGCTGGTCCGTCGGGCCCAGCGTTGATTGCAGCTTCTTGGTGTCGCCGGTGACGAAATCGAGGATGCTGCGGCGGAACTTGCCTTCGCGGACACGCGCTTCCGGACTCAGCTCCGCACCTTTGCCGAAGAGGCGCTCAAACAGTGCGCGCGGGTCGAGCACGGGCGGCAGCGGCTGCGTCTCGCTGCGCCAAGCGAGGTTGTTCGTGTATGCGCAGGAGTAACCCGAATCGCAATCGCCCGCTTGGCGCGCGTCTTCGAGACCGACTTCGAGCGACGGAAACCGAGTCTTGCTGGCAAGCTGGTTGGCGACGATCTGATCGCAGGAGATGCCGGCCTTGATGTCGACGTAGCTCTTGCGGGGCTGCACGCCCGTCAGATACGCGCCGCAGCAACGGCCATGGTCGCCCGCGCCATCGAGAAGCGCCCGGCCGTTGTTGTGCGTCAGGTTGCTCAACACCGTGATGTCCTGCTTGAACGGCTCCAGCGGCTTCAGGATGCGCGGCAGCTCAGCGGTGAGCGGACCTTCCTCCTGCGGCGTCCAGTTGCGCATGTCGATGCCGTTGGGCACGTAGACAAAGGCCATGCGCACGGGCCCGGTGGCTTTGCTGGTGGCGGCCATGGCGGGCGTCATCGCGTCCAGGAACGGCAGCGCGACGGCGGCCCCCATTCCGCGCAACAGGGTGCGGCGGGGCAACGATTTGCCGGTGAGCAGTTTTCCAGTGGTCATCGGGCAGCGATCTCCTTGGCTTTGGGAGTGGTGGACGTACGCGGTTGTTCGCCCCGCCGGGATTGGAAGGGCAGGCTTTGGACGATCTCGAAAACGAGGTCGCGGAACGGATAATTGTTGGCGGAAAGCTTCTTCACCAGGTCACGCACGGCTCCACGATCATATCGCTCCATGCCGCGCCCTAGCGCGTAGGTCATCATTTTTTCGGTGAGGCAGCGCGCGAACTCGGGCAGTTCACCGGTCAATGCCTGCGACATTTCGGCCGGCGTCGCGAAGCTCTTGCCATTGGGCATCGTGCCCCCGGCGTCGATCTTGAACTTGCCGTCCATGGCGCGCCACTGGCCGATGCCGTCATAGTTCTCCAGCCCAAAGCCGAGCACGTCCATGCGGTTGTGGCACGAGGCGCACATTGCGCTCGACCGGTGCTTTTCCAGGCGATCCCGCAGCGAACCGGCCACGCCCACTTCCTCTTCATTCAGCACCGGCACATCGGGCGGCGGCGGCGGCGGGGGAGCGCCCAGGATGTTCTGCAGAACGTACTTGCCGCGGATGACGGGTGACGTGCGGGTGGGGTAGCTGGAGACGGTCAGCACGCTCGCGTGGCTCAGGAGGCCGCCGCGCTGGTCGGTGGAAAGCTCGACACGCCGGAAGTCCGGGCCAACAACGCCCGGGATGCCGTAGTGCTTGGCCAAACGCTCATTCAGGAAGGTGTGGCGGGCGGACAGGAACTCCGCGAGCGGGCGGTTCTCCGTCAACATCGACTGGAAGAACAACCGCGTCTCCATCTTCATTGCATCGCGCAGTTCCGGACCCCATTCCGGGAACTTCTGCGGATCGGGCTTGACGCTATCCAGATTCCGGATCTCCAGCCACTGCCCGGCAAAGTTATCCGCCAGTGCGGCGGCCTTCGGGTCCGCTAACATGCGCGTTACTTGCGCCGTCAGCACACCGGGAGCACGTAGTTTGTTTTGTTCAGCCAGCCCGAGGAGTTCCTCATCCGGCGTGGAGCTCCACAGGAAGTAGCTGAGCCGGGAGGCGAGCTCCAAGTTCGAAACCGGGTGAACCTTCTGCGGGTCCTGCGGATCGGCGTCGCGTTCAATGCGGAACAGGAAGTGCGGCGAAACCAGGATGGCCCGCAGCGCCAGCTGAATGCCCTGCTCCGTTGACAAGCCTTCACTCTGGGCTAGGCCCACAAACTTGCTCAGTTGGGCAACTTCGGGCTTCGAGACCGGGCGGCGGTAGGCGCGGCGGGCCACGGTGGCGAGAATCCGATCGACGCACGATTGACGCACAGCAGCGGTGCCCGTTTGCGGGTCACACACCAGGATCTTCTTGCGGCTGATCTTTTCCACCTTGGCCGGGAACGGTCCCACGAACTTGATCATGTTCAGGAACTTGTTCTTCTTGTCGGAATAGACATCGCCGGCGGGCAGAGTCTTGATAAACGGGTCGTCGATGAAACCGGCGCGGAAGACGTGGTCGCCTTCGGGCAGGATCAGGCGGAACTCTTCTTCAGAATAAGGATTGAAGTAGACCAGCTTGGACGGCTTGGTCTCCACCGGCATCGTGTGCAGCAGCTTGCCATCCATCCAGAAGCCCAGCGTCAC
>JAPKYX010000120.1 GCA_026394075.1 Acidobacteriota bacterium | reverse complement strand
AGGCGGTAGGAGGCGGGTGACACGGGCGGGATCTGGTCTTGCAGGTCGATCAGGTCCAGGCTGGAGGGGATCATGTCGACGGTGGTGACGGAATCGACGTTGCCCACTTGCGGCTGGACGCAGGCGCCCAAATCAAAGCGTCCCTTGCGATCCTCCACCTCGTGCCGGAACAGGCCGGCGAGCGTCAGGTCCTGCTTGTTGAGTTGCTTCCACTTCTCTGGCCCGATCAGCATGCGGGTGGAGTTGGTCTGCGGGTCCAGGTCCATCACCAGGACGCGCTTGCCGTGGTGCGCCGATAGCATTTCGGCCAGCGCGACCGTTAGCGTCGTCTTGCCCACACCGCCTTTGAGGTTGATAACCGCAATCACCTTCGGCATAGAACCCAATTTAGCCTATCTGCCGCTGGTCAGGAAAAGGAAAAGGGCCACCCCGGAAGGCGGCCCTCGACGTGTTTCCGGTTGAAGTGGACCGACTATTCGCTCAGGTGGAACGTGCCCACAAAGGCGGAGCGCTTCTGGCTGGACCAGCGGGTGCCCAGGTCCATGCCGGTGTACTTGTTTTCGGCAGCAAAGGCGGGCATCGCATGATCGACATTGGTCAACGGCGAGTACCAGACTTCTTCGTGACGGCAGATCTGATCGGTCTCGACCAGCGGGCGGGTCTCGATCTGGGCCAGTTCGCCAGCGGTCAG
Organism: Acidobacteriota bacterium; assembly: GCA_026394075.1. Classification (GTDB taxonomy): domain Bacteria; phylum Acidobacteriota; class Terriglobia; order Bryobacterales; family Bryobacteraceae; genus JAPKYZ01. Next base: position 24,360 of record JAPKYX010000120.1, on the reverse strand, counting down.
CTTCACGCGCATCGAGTGGATGTTGTTGTTGGCCACTTCGATCTTCACCGGACGGGTCTGCACGGCCACGACGTCCTGCAGCAGGTCGCCCGCCATGCGCTTAGCAAAGCCGATCAGCGCGGCCTTCTGTTCAACGGTCGCCTTCTCGTCAACGATAATCACGGACTTCACCGGGTAGGAAGTGTTGTGGACATCGCCCAACGTCGCGTTGGCCTTCACCACACCCAACACACCCAGGCCGTTGAGTTCGACCCCATCGTAGCTGCCCTTGTCGATCACCCAGCCAAACACGGCTTCGTGACCCATCAGGTTCACTTCGGCGTTGGCATAGCAGGCACCGGTGTAGATGTCCGCCGTGCGGGCTTCCACGTAACGGCCTTCGATGTTGGCCTTGGGCAGGCTGCCCGCCACAGTGGCGGTGGCAGCAAGAATCGCGATCAAGAAATAACGCATGCGGCGCTCCTAGGCTTTATCTTAAAACAAGTTCATCAAAAAGTGGGGCATCAGAATGCGTCCACCCAAATTACTCGGCACCCGAGGCTAAAGCGCTTTGTAACAACTGCGAGTCTCATTGCACTCGTAGTCGTCCACCAGTCGACTGTCCGGCCCCAGCGGGGCCATTGTTTTGTGGCACCAGAACAAGCGATCATTACCGTGCTGAACGGTGGGGTCCCATTCGGCGTCGATGTACATCCCCTTCCAGCAGAGGTTGTAGCAACGGTCGTCGTCCTGATCGATGCGCGCAAGTCCGGCGCGTTCCATGATTTCCTCTTTGCGGTTAGGCCTTGATACCCGCGGCGGCCAGCAGGGCACGCTTCACGGCAACCTTGGCCAGGTGTACCTTGTAGATGTTCTGCGACAACGGCTTGGCACTCGCCAAGGCCGCATCGGCCGCTTTGGAAGCAACGTCGGCGTCAATCGACTTGCCGACCAGCATCTTGCCCGCCTCAGCCGCGTTCCACGGGGTGGTGGCCACGTGACCCAACACCACTTGCGCGGACTTCACTTTGTTGCCGTCCATCGTCAGCGCCACCGAAGCGGTGGCCAGCGGCCAATCGAGCGCGTCCTTGTGGCGCACTTCGTAGGTGGCATTGCGGGTATTGCGAGCGGCCGGCAGCATGATGGCCGTCACGATCTCGTTGGGAGCCAGCGCGATCTCACGATCAGCATCGGTCTTGGGGTCCAGGAAGAACTTCGAGGCTTCCACTTCCTTCTCACCGCTGGCCGAAGCGATCTTGATCTTGGCGCCCAAAGCGACCAACGCCGGGCCGAGGCTGGAGGCCGAGACAAACTTGCCGGGGCCTTCGCCAAAGATGGCGTGGTACTTGTTTTCGCCGTTCGTCACCAAGCTCTTGCCGCTGTGCATGGCCAGCAGGCCGTGGCCTTGGCGGAAATACCAGCAGCGAGGGCGCTGGCAGATGTCGCCGCCCACGGTACCCATGTTGCGGATCTGCGGGCTGGTGATGCCGGTGGCCGCTGCGTGCAGCGACGGGTAGTTGGTGCGCAGGCTGGCGTAATTCACCAGTTCCTCGATGGTGACCGCCGCGCCAATGCGGAGGCCGCCGCCGGAGGCGCTGATGCCCTGCAGTTCCTTGATGTTCTTGATGTTGACGACGCGCTTGGGCGACATCACATAATCCTTCATCAAGCTGAGCAGATCGGTACCGCCCGCCAGCACGGCCGCGTCGGCCCAGGTGGCGCCCAGCATTCCGACAGCTTCCTTCACCGAAGTGGGATTTGCGTATTCAAAGGCTTGCATGGTTGTTGATCTCCTTGACTACGCCAGCGACTGCCGGCCGAGCTTATCACCGTAAAGGGCCGCGAGCACCTTGTCAGGCGTCACCGGCAAAGTGGGCACGCGAACACCGATCGCGTTGGCGACAGCGTTGGCAACCGCCGCCACGCCACCGATGGCGCAGGGTTCGCCCAAACCAATTACGCCGCGTTTGTCGTGCTCCGGCGAAATGTCCATGTGGACCTGCATTTCTCCGATGTCGGAGATGCCGGCCAGCTTGTAGAACTCCATGTCGGCGTTCATCACACGGCCCGTCATTTCGTCCATGATGCGCTCTTCCATCAGCGCACCGCAGACGCTCATGATCATGGCGCCGTAGACCTGGCTTTCGGCCGTCTTGGGGTTCACGACCAGACCGCAATCCTGCACGGCGATGATCTTGTTTACCTTCACGACGCCGGTTTCGATGTCGACGGTGACGTCGGCCATCTGGATGCCGCCCACGCCCTGGGTGTTCAAGCCGCCGGGGTTCTTGGGGTCGTTCTTGCCGGTCTCGGAGATCGACTTGACGCCCAACTTCTGGCAGGCGGCCTTCCAGGAGATCTGCTTCGAGGGGTTGCCCTTGACGCGAATCGTTGAATCCACCGCTTCCAGTTGATCGGCCGTGGTGCCGAGCGAACCGGCCACCGCTTCCATCAACTTTTCGAGTGCGTTGGCAGCCGCTTTGAGTGACGACGAAGAAACGCCGCCGATCGTGGTGGAACCACCCGATGCGCCCGAGGGCGGGTAGATGTTCTCACCCAGCTTCACCTTCACTTCGGTGTGCGAGAGACCCAGCATCTCGGCCACCACCATGGCGATGGCGGTCCGGGTGCCGGTACCGATGTCCTGGCTGCCGATCTCAATTTCAACCACGCCATCCGGATGCACGTTCACGCGGCATTCGCTGGCGTGACCCGCGCCACCCCAGGTGGCGATGCCCATGCCCAGACCGCGGCGCGTGTAGCCCGTCTTCAATCCTTCGCCACGCTGATGCCAGTACTTCGACCATTCGATCATTTCCTTGGCCTTGGCGATCTGCTTGCGGTAAACGTCCGCACGCGCCGTGTAGCCCAGGTTCTTTTCAAACAGCTCCGTCGGGTCCATCTTCAGCTTGGCGGCCAGATCTTCAAAGGCGGCACAAGTGATGAAGGAGGCCTGCGGGTGATTCGGAGCACGCCACGCCCGGGCGCCACCAGTGTTGGTGGAGACGGCCGTGTGGTTCATCCGCTTGTTGGGAATGGACGTGAAGACGTAGGGGATGGGGGCCATGCCGCCACCACCGACGCCGCCGGTGGCCCAGCTATCGGACTGCCATCCGGTGATGGTGCCGTCCTTCTTGGCCGAGACCTTTACTTTGGCGTAGGCCGAGGGGCGGACGCCCGCGATGGTCAACTCCTGCGCGCGATCCAGGAACAACTTCACCGGCTTGCCGCCCGCGGTCTTCGACATCTGCGCGCTTTCGCGGCCCCAGATATCAGACGGGAACTTGGCGCCGAAGCCGCCGCCCATGTAGTCCATCTTGACGTTGACGCTGTTGACCGGCACGCTGAGCGAGCGGGCCAAGTCGCCACCCACACCCGAGACGTTTTGCGTCGAGGGGTAGTAGTCAATCTTGTCGCCCTTCCAGCCCACCACTTGGCCGTGGCCTTCCAGGCAGCAGTGCGTCAACACCGGAATGCCATAAGAGCCTTCAATGGTCACGTCGGCTTCACGGAACGCCTTGTCCGGATCGCCCGTTACCTGCTCACCCGCAGCTTTGGCGCGAGGACCGGCCTTGGCCAGATCATCTTCGCGCACCAGGTGCGGCATCACTTCGTAATCCACCTTGATGGCGCGCATCGCGTCCCGAGCAATCGGCTCAGTCTCGGCGGCGATGTAGGCGATCTCGGCACCGGCCCACTGGATCTCAGTGCCGGCCGGAGCCACGACGCGGATGTCAGCGACACCCTTCATCGCCTTGGCGGCGGCCAGATCAATCGACTTCACCTTGGCGTGAGCATGCGGGCTGGTCAGGATTGCTCCAAACAGCGTGCCGGGCAGGTTCAAATCGGAGGGGTACTTGGCTTTGCCGCTCGACTTTGCAATGCCGTCCAAGCGGCTGATCCGCTTGCCGACAACGCGGCGCTTTTCCATCGGTGGCCATTTGTATTCAGGCATCGTGGGTTTCCTTTCCTATACTCCGGTTGACTACGCCTTCAGATTCTTGGCCGCCGTCAGGACTGCCTGACGAATGCCGACATACGTGCCGCAGCGGCAGAGATTGCCACCCAAACCGGCCTTCACCTGTTCATAGGTGGGCGAGGGGTTGCGGTCCAAAAAGCCCTTGGAGGCCATGACGAAGCCCGGCGTGCAATAGCCGCACTGCTGGGCGTCGTGCTCGACAAAGGCGGGGACAATGGGGTGCGTCTTGGAACCGGCGGTGAGGCTTTCGATGGTCTCGATCTTCTTGCCTTGCGAATCCACCGCCAGCATGGTGCAGCTGTAGACCACGCGGCCATTGGTGATGACGGTGCAGGCGCCGCAGGTGCCACGGTCGCAAACGCGCTTGGCCCCGGTCAGGTCCAGCTTGTTGCGCATCGTGTCCAGCAGGGTCCAGCGAGGCTCAACGGAGGTCTTCATTTCCTTGCCGTTGATATTCAGGGTGACGGGCACTTCGCCCGGGCCCATCGCTTTGCCGGACTGGGCAAGTGCGTCCTGTTCCAGCAGTGCCACACCGGCGCCAGCGGCACTGGTCGATTGCAGGAATCCGCGGCGGGAAAATCCCGACGCCTTTTTGGTGGAAGGTGTTTTCGGTGTGCTCACGTGGAAATGCGGCCTCCTGAAGCCGAAAGACGAATATATCAGATGCTACACGGCGTGGTAGAGGTTACCATTTGGCGGCGAAAAGAAATTTTGGCCATTCCACAGCGCCTGACGGTCGGACTGCGATATAAGCAGTGGGTGCTCACTCGCATCGTTACCTCTCTCCTCATCCCCGGCTGCCTGCTGGCGGCTTCCTCTAGTGTGCTGATCCGGACCACGGACGGCCAGCGACTGGAAGGGCAGGCGGAACTGTCCCTGGTGGTGACGCAGGCGGGCAAACCGGTGAAGGTGGCCGCAGCGGAACTGCTCTCAGTCCACAGTGCGGCACCGGCGTCTGAGGCCGAGACGGCGAAGATCACCGCTGGCTTGGCCGCCATTGCCGGCACCGACCGGGCCGCCCGCGATTCCGCCGTACTGGAACTAACCGCGCTGGGGCTGCCCGTGCTGACGCCGTTGCTGAAGACGCTGAAGGACACCGACCAGCATGAACCCCGCCCGCTTTATCGCCTGTTTGAGCGCCTGATCCCCAGCAGCGCCGACGGCTTTGACCGCAACGCCAGCCTGGTCCGGTTAGCCAACGGCTCCGCTGTGCGGGGCACGCTGCCCACTGGGTCACTGAAGGTAAAGAAGGCGGACGGCAGTTCGGCGGAGGTGGCCTGGAGTTCCATCCGGACGCTGGCCGTCCGCCGCAAAGCGGTCTCACGAACGGTGGGCGTGCACTCCCTGAAGCACTGCGTGCAGATCGAATATCTCGACACAGGCGTAGCTTTGAGCGCGGCCTCCAAGCTTGATTCCAGCGCCAAGGGCTTCGTCCGCCTGAGCTGGAATGACGACGGCTGGGCCACCGATGCCAACGGTCTGACGAAGCCGGGGTCGCCCGCTTACAAGACCAATTTAGTGAACGGCCACCCCTTCGGTGCGCTCGTCGGCCGCATCGAGGCGGGCGAGACGTTCACGCTGGGGCAGAAGGCTTTAAAGACGGGTCTCGCGGCGGGTCGACTGACGCTGGCGGTGAATGATAACGGGCACTGGCAGAACAATGTGGGGACGTTTACGGTGACGTTCACCGCGACGGATGCTTATGATTTGGGTGACGCGCAGTAGGTGAGGGCGGTCGCTTGTCTGGAACTCAGCCCTTGATCATCCGTTCGTACTCGTCATGTGCGCCGATCCAGAACCACGTAAAGACATTCCCTTCGCGGACAGCCAAGGCGCGATAGGCCTCATTTACCCGGACCGACCAGAATTCACCCACGGGTTTGAGTTGGAGCGACGGATGCCGCGGGTTCTGTTCGAAAATGGCGTCCTGCCTTGAAGCTCGCTGCTGGATGTGACTGGGGAGCGCGTCGTAGCAGTCCCAAACCCTCAGCCAGGGTCTTGGACCGGAAGATCACGCTTGGGGACTACCCCGCTCAGCGAATCCCTCCTCCATGGGCCGCGCCCGGCCCTCGGCAATCTGGCGCTTCACTCGCTCGGCCAAAGCCATGCCGCGCCCGCCCGGAGAGAAATCCTTCACCATCTGCTTGTCCCAGATGTCATAGTCGAGATCGTTGAGCCAAGCGGCTAGATAATGACGATCATCCTCAGGTAGCCCGGCAATGGCCTCTTTGATGGTTTCGACAGTCATACTTCACGATAGCCCGAGAAGAGCACTAGGGCCGGCAAGAACCCCTTGGAGAAGGATGCGGCACCCCGAACAACCGGCGCCCCTTGATTGACGGCGAAGTGTTCAAGTAGCGATGCCGAACGTCGAATTACGGTCGCAGCGCCGCTATCCGGAGTAGCTGGTCCGCAGGCGCTGCTGCTCCACCATCGCTCTCTGCGTTTCGAGACGCCGCCGGTTGGAGGCCTGCTCGCACGAGCAAGAGTAGCTGCTGAAACTCCGCCGCCTCCCGACGGCCCCACAACAGCTCGGGGCGTTCGAGCCTCTCATTGTATTTGCACAAAATACTAATGGCACCCTCCATTAGACTGGAGATTTCGTCTCCGGAGAGCTTGGGCAAAGAGGCGTACGTTCCCTTTACAATGTGCTTCGTGCCGCGATGAGCCAAGTATTCGTTCCGGATCCTGAGGAGCTTTTCAACAGTGTGGGTTTCACTCGACACCCGCACGAGATCAGCATCAAGCTCAGCCGCACTCAAGTTCGCAATCGACCCAGGAACTGCGGCGGAAACCAATGAGCGATGCTGCTTCATCGTTTGGAGTAGGTTTCCGATGCTGGTCGCCGTCGGATCTGGATCATACAGCCGCACCAGTCTCAAGAGCACAGACTCCTTATATGCTCGCTGGCTGAGAATTCGCTAAGCGATTTATCAATCGCAACCCAAATGTCCCAATCACTGCGTGCGCGATAGGCCTCGTGGGTCAAGTGTTCAAGCAGCCGATCGAATTCGTGCGTGGATTTAGTTCGAATCGCCTTGAACTTTGCGCCCATACCACTCATGGTAGCGATTACGATCGACGCCAGTCGCGTGGCACACGCACAAGCCCGGTGCTGCGGAGTGACTGATGGCATTCGAGCGGACCCTTCAGGGGACGCCCGGCAATCCGCTGAGACTCGCTACCCCCGCAAGTACTTATTAAAGAAGTCCATCGTCCGCTTCCAGCTCAACTCCGCCGCGGCTTTGTCGTAGCGGGGCGTGGTGTCGTTGTGGAAGCCGTGGTTGGCGCCTTCGTACATGTGCATCGTGTAGGTGGCGTGGTTGGCCTTGAGGGCTTCTTCATAGGCCGGCCAGTTGCCGTTGATGCGGGTGTCGAGCGAGGCGTAGTGCAGCAGCAGCGGAGCTTTGATCTTGGGCACATCGGCAGCCGGGGCCTGGCCACCGTAGTAGGGTGCGGCGGCGCTCAGGTCCGCGCCCATGCGGACGGCGAGAGTGTTCGACATGCCGCCGCCGAAGCAGAAGCCGACGACGCCCACTTTGCCGTTGCAGTCCGGACGGGCTTTCAGCCAACGGGCGGCGGCAATGAAATCTTCCGCCATCTTCTGCTTGTCGACGCCCTGGAACAGCTTTCCGCCGGCTTCGTCGTTGCCGGGATAGCCACCGGCACTGGTGAGTCCATCGGGAGCAAAGGCAATGAAGTTCTCGGTGGCGGCGCGGCGGGCGACGTCTTCGATGTAGGGGTTTAGGCCGCGGTTCTCATGGATCACCAGCACGGCGGGCAGCTTTCCGGCGGCCTTGGCGGGCTTGGCGAAGTGGCCTTTGATGGAGCCATGGCCCAGCTGCGAATCGACGCTGATGTTGTCCACGGCGATGCGCTTGTCGTCCTTGGGCACCTGTTGGGCCCAGGCGTAGTTGGGTGCCAGGCTCTCATAGAGCATGGTGGCCGTGACGCCGCCGACGGCGAACTTCTGAGCGCCGTCCAGGAAGGCTCGCCGGTCGATGTCACCGTGGACGTAAAGGTCAAACAGGTTCAGCAGTTCCTGCGGAAATTCAGAGGCGAGTTTGCGTTCCATAAGGCTCCTTGAAGGTGAGGGGATGGGAAGAGCATAGCAGCTTGAGTGGATGCGCTAGATCGAGGCATCGCAAGGCGATCTATGATTGAGGCATGACCCAAGTGACGGCCACTGACGCCATGGAGAATCTGCCGCGGCTGCTGGATGAGGCGTCTCGTGATCATGAACCCCGGCTGATTACTGGAGCTACCGGCAATGCCGTTTTGGTGGCATAGGAAGATTGGAACGCGATCCAGGAGACGCTGCACCTGATCTCCGTTCCCGGCCTCCGCCAGTCGCTTCTGGATGGCATGAACACTCCGTTGAGTGAGTGTGACCCGACGCCTGGCTGGTAAGCCTGAGTGTGGAAGCTGGTCTACACCAAGGACGCCCGCAAAGACGCCGCTCGCCTGGCCCAGTCAAACCTGCGCGGTAGAGCGGAAATGCTGCTCCGGCTCATTGAGAACGATCCCTATCAGCAGCCTCCGCCAGTAGAGAAGCTGGTGGGTGATCTTAAGGGTGCGTTGTCGCGGCGGATCAACATTCAGCACCGGCTTGTCTATCCGATCTATCCGGAGGAGCGGTGGTGAAGGTGCTGCGCATGTGGACGCACTACGAGTAGGGCCGGCGGCCTGCCGGTTCCATTACTGAGCGCGGCGTCATATACTCACGGTCGATGCTCCGACGCACTTTTCTTTCGACCACAGCAGGCTCGCTCGCGGCCAGCCAACTCCCCATCGACCCCAAGCCCCGCCGCGTGGGCCTGATCGGCACGGGGTGGTATGGCAAAGGGGATCTGATTCGACTGTTGCAGGTGGCACCCAACACGGACGTGGTGTCATTGTGCGATGTCGACAAGCGGATGCTGGCGGCGGCGGCGGACCAGATTGGTGCTCGCCAGACATCGAAGAAGAAGCCGCGGACCTATGCCGACTACCGCGAGATGCTGAAGCAGAAAGATCTCGACATTGTCCTGATCGCCACGCCGGACCACTGGCATGCGCTGCCGATGATTGAGGCCGTGAAAAGTGGCGCGGACGTCTACTGCCAGAAGCCGATTTCGCTGGACGTCATTGAGGGCCAGGCAATGCTAGCGGCGGCGCGGAAGTACAACAAGGTGGTGCAAATTGGCACGCAGCGCCGGTCGACACCGCACTTGATTGAGGCGCGGGACCGCATCATCAAGGAAGGCAAGCTGGGCAAGATCGCCTACGCCGAGGTCTACTGCTACTACCATATGCGGGCCACCAACACCCCGCCCGATGCGGCTCCGCCCGATTACCTGAACTACGAGATGTGGACCGGCCCGGCGGCGATGCGGCCGTACAACCCGATCATTCATCCGCGCAGCTGGCGCGCGTTTGAAGAGTACGGCAACGGCATCATGGGTGACATGTGCGTCCACATGCTGGACATGGTGCGCTGGATGCTGGACCTGGGCGCGCCGACCAAGATCAGTTCCGCCGGCGGCATTCTGATCGACAAGGCGAGCAAGGCCAATATTCCGGATACACAGGAAGCGATGTTTGACTTCGGGTCGATCAAAGTGAACTGGACGCACCGCAGCTGGGGCCATCCGCCGGACCCGGCTTATCCGTGGGGCGCCACCATCTATGGCGACAAGGGCACGCTGAAGGCCAGCGTGATGAGTTACGACTTTACCCCGCTGGGCGGCGGCCAGCACGTCCACAAGGACGTCACCTACGAGTACGAGGCTTATCCGGAGGACCGCACCGAGAAGGATCTGGAGCGCCACGTCGCCCCCGCCATCCGGGGCCACATGGTGGACATGCTGCAAGCCATCGAGAAGCGCAGCAAGCCGGTGGCCGATATCGAACAGGGCTACATCTCATCGACGGCTTGCATCCTGGCCAACCTGGCACTGAAGACCGGCCGCACCATCAACTGGGATCCGGTGAAGGGCCGCGCGATTGGCGATGAAGAGATCAACCGGATGCTGATGCGGCCGTACCGCAAGCCGTGGGTGCATCCGACGCCGGACAAGGTATAGGAAGGAACTGGCGGGAGAAGCTGCCAGATTCTTGCGTGCCCGCCTACCGGCGAAGGTAGTGGCGAGCGCCAAGAATCTGGCAGTTGGCAATGGCTCAACTCGGGTGAATCACCGTATCAGGCTCAAAGGGTTCATTGTGGCCGGGTGGGGCGCTAGGGTGGGCAAGTGGAAGATAAATTGGGAGTTACTACAGGTGGGAAATGGGGAACGGGGAACGGCCTGGATATCCTTTGAGCCCTTCGGTTGTTGCATTGCACGAATTCCAATGCACCCCGGCGGCCAAACCGCTTTCCCCGCCCCCTGACTAGCGGCCCAGGTAGGCGCGGCAACGTTCCGGCTGGTGGCAATCGAGGAAGACGAACAGCTCAGACCGGATCTTCCAGCCGTTGGGAGTGTGCCGCCACATGGCGAGGTAGGTGCCGCCGAAGGCCTTCTGGCCGCTGGGATCATGGCCAATCCAGGTGCCGTGCTCAGCGGCGAACCCTCCCGTTTGGGCAACCGTCACGCGATCCGTGACGCGTTGAAAGCGGACGGCCTGCCGGTCGGCGAAAGTACGCTCCATCGCCTCCCGGTAGGCGGCTACTGAGACGATCTCAGTGCCATTGCCGCGGATGGCGCGGTAGTCGTCCGCCAAGCTGACAAGAAAGCCACGCACATCTCCGCGAACGATGGCTTGGTTGGAGGCCTGGCGGGCGGCACGGATTTCCTGGTCCGCATTTTGGGTGGCGGCGCTTTGGCCCCACGCTGCCCCCGCCAAAGCAAGCAATACCGAGGCTCGGATCATGCGGGGAAGAATAGCAGACCGGGGGCTGGTGGTGGCTGCCGCAAAGACACAGGGCGCAAAAGAAAAGGCCCCGGGCGTTTCCGCCGGGGCCCTGCTTAACTTCAATCGAAAGCCGGTTAGTTGGCCGGAGGAAGCGCGGAGGGAGCGCGCTTTACTTCACCCTTCATCGCTTCGGCAATGTCGACATTGTTCACTTCCAGCACCCGGCCTAGGGCGACGTCGAGTCCGTTCTTGGCGCGGCTGTAATTGGAAATCGCTGCGACTTCGTTGGACTGCGCCTGCACCAGATCACGCTGCGTCTGGACGACGACGAAGATGGTGGACGAACCGAGGGCAAACTTCTTCTGCTCGGCATCCAGAGTCTGCTCCTGCAGGACGCGGGTCTTTTGCGCCGACTGGTAGTTGGCGCGCGCCTGCATGACGGCGATCACGGCGTTTTGCACATCAACGCGGATCGAGTTCAACTGACGCTGTTCCTGCAATTCCTGCTGCCGGAGACGCAGGCTGTCGTTCGTGAGATCGGCCTGGGCCGCGCGGTTGCGCAGCGGGACGTTCAACTGGAAGCCGACGGCATAGTCGGGGAAGTTACGGCGGAACAACTGGCCGTAGAGATCACCGGCGCCACCCAGGAAGAACGGGTCGGCACCAGGACGGCTGGGCGGCAGTAGGGGGTTGCGGGTACCGGCTAGGCCGTTGTTTGTTCCCGACGCGAATACATCCAGCGACGGCAGCAAGGCATTGCGGGAGCCGTTCAAGCCGATCTTGGTGTTTTCAATGTTGATCCGCGTCTGCTCGATTTCCGGACGTTGGCCCAGCGCCTGATCCATCAACTGCGCCAGATTCGGCACCGGGTCGTTGGCGGGCACGGGCAGCGTATCGGTGGGGATAATCCGGGCGTCGCGGAAGGTGGGGCTGACGATACCGGTGCGGCTGAGCTGGTTCTTCAAAATCGTCTCCTGCTGGAGAACGCGGGTTTCAGAAACCGTCAGATCCGTTTGCGTCTGCGCCAACTGCGCCTCAGCGCGGACTACTTCGATGGGGGCCAGGGTGCCGATCTCCACTTGCTTCTTGTTGTCCTCGTAGAGCTTCTGCGCTAAGGCCACGGCCTGGTTGCGAACCTTGAGGTCTTCGTTGAAGCTGACCAGGTCGAGGTAGAGATTGACAGTGGAACGCACGGTCTCGATCACCTGCTGCTTAAAGGTAATGTCAGAGACCTTCAGGTTGTTCTTGGCGATCTTGATGTTGCGCGAATTGGCGGCCAGGCCAAAACCTTGCAGCAAGCGCTGGGTGATCTGGAGCTGGAAGTTACCGCGGAAGAACGGGTTTAAATCGTTGTTGGGTGAGTTGGTCCCGATCTTGTTTTGATTCCAGGAGAACGTCACACCGGAGCCGGTCAGCCACTGCTTGGACATCGAGGCGTTGAACGTTTGCGAATCCGCCACCAGCGCCGTCAAACCGTTCACGAAAGAGTTGGTCTGGGGACTGGAGCTCTTGGCTTTCTGGAAGCTAAGGGAAAAATTGGGATCGAGGTTGGGAATGGCGCTACCGGTCACCTGGAAAACCGTGCCCGACTGGGAGGTGGCCGTGGCCGCGCCGCCTTGGCCCGCGCCGCCACCGCCGACGCCGCCCTGGGTGCCGCCGGTGACAAAGCTGACCGCCGACTGCGCACCGGCCGTCACGTTGTTGCTGACGCCGCGGATCTGGCCGCCGGCTTCGGCACGGTGGAAGTCCGCCAGGGCCAACTGGGGCGTATAGCGGGCCAGTTCGATATCGAGATTGTTTTCGAGCGCCAGCGCGATGGCATCGGCCAGCGACAAGTAGATCTTGCCCGCCCGCAGAAGGCTTTCCGCGCGGTTGGAGTTGCGCAGCTTCACCGGATCGATATTCTTGGGCTGATAAGGCCGGACGATCGCGTTATCGCGCCAACCATTCCAGGCCATGCCTCCGCGGGAAGCCGCCGGTGCCGCCGGAGCGGGTGCCGGAGCCTGCTGAGCAAAGCTCACCGGGTGAATCATCACACTAACGCCAATGAGCGCAACTATAGATTGAACAGAACGCATTTACCCTACCTTATGGTCTAAACGGGAATACCGAGCAAAGAGTTCCCGCTCGTCTCGGGGAATTCTTCATAGTATCGCTTTGGATCGCCCTACCGCTCGGGTGTCCGTCCGTGGGACGCAGCTCTTCTCCGGCGGACACCACCCCACACACTGCTACACTAATTTTCCGGTGGACGATCAATCAACACTTTCTCTCTTTGACCGCACAGGAGCCCGTCTGAAAGGCCATTTTCGGCTGACCAGTGGTCTCCACAGCGATCAATATCTTCAATGTGCGCTGGTACTACAGCATCCGGCCAACGCTTCCGAACTGGGCGCCGCCCTTGCGGAGCGGCTGACAACGGCCAACCAAGTTGCAGGTCAAGGGCCAATCACCCTCACCGTCTCACCAGCCATGGGTGGTTTGATGATCGGACACGAGGTGGCGCGCCACTTAAACACCCGCCACATTTTCACTGAGCGGGATCCTGATGGAAAGATGACGCTGCGGCGGGGGTTCAGCGTTACCCCGGGTGACGCGGCCGTGATTATTGAAGACGTGATCACCACCGGCGGCTCGACGCGCGAGGTGGTGGAACTGCTCCGGCAATTGGGCGCAGACGTGCGGGCGGCGGGTTCGATCATTGACCGCTCCGGCGGACAGGCCGATGTGGGGATTCCGCGCGTGGCGCTGGCGACGCTCCAGGTGCAGACCTGGGACCCGTCAGTTTGCCCATTGTGCGCTGCGGGCGGCGAAGCCATCAAGCCGGGCTCGCGCAAGTAGACACGGAACCGCCAGTCACCCTTAATGCATGGAATCGCACTGCATTTAATGCATGGAATCGCACTGCATTAAGGATGACAAGGCCTTGGAATTCAGGCGGGCCATAGGTGGCGCATGCTGTCAGCCTGCAGCCGGACTTCAGTCCCGCCTTTTCACGCAAGCCGTCACGGTTATGCTTTCCCGAAGGCTACCTCGGGGCGGACTTAAGTCCGCCTGCAGGCTGAAAGCCTGCGCCACCTTGCGCCGGCGGTTCTTTTGCCGGTGACGGTTTCGCGATGGTGGTCCGGAAGTAGCCCTTGGCCGGGCCGGTGGTCTCCAGGCGGCTTCCGGCGGGCAGTTTCAGGGGTTCGCGCAACCGGTAGGTGGTGGCGGAACGAGGGGCGGTGAGGACCCACAGCAGCGGCTCCACGCGGCCGTCGGGGAAATGGGCGGTGATCCGCACTGGAGCTGAGGCCTCGAGCGCAGTCAGCGTCGTCGGCGACAGAATCCGCATGGGTGCGGAGATGGGGCGCAGCAGCCCTAACGGACGCGCCAGCGGCTCCGGACGCCGGGGTAGGGGCGGGGCAAAATTGGGGTCGCCTTCCGGTGCGCCGCCTTCCGCCCATTCCGCGATGAGAATCAGCTCTTCCTGCGTGAGACCCTCATCGGGCGAGAAATCACCAAAGCCTTTGACGGCTCCCCAGGGTGGCATGCGCCGGGTGAGCACTTCTTCCTGGATCGCTTTGGCCCAGGGACGCGCCGCTTCATAGCTATCCAGCCGCACGGCGGCAGCAGCCCCCTCCGGACGGTGGCAGGAGATGCAGCGCTGGTTGACAATCCGGGCGATCTCTTTGGACCAGGTGATCTTGGTCGAGACCGTGATGTGCGCAAAAAGAGAGGCTGCCGGCAGAGCGGCGGCCATCAACAGTTTCAACTTCACAAGAGACTCACTCGCGGCCCGCTATTCTTCCGTCTTGGGCGGAAGCTGCTTGCGCTGGAACCAGCTGGAACGGTCATGGCGGGCATCGATGGCGACGTCAAAGAAGCCGTACATCATCTCTTCCCAGCTTTGTTCGCCCCATATGACCGTAGCCTTCGGGTCCGGGTTGTAGGGATTGTTGGGCGAGTTGTCGAAGTAGCCCACGGCTTCCAGCTTCATGCCGGGCTTCATCACCATCGGCTTTTCCAGCTTGTAGGTGAGCTGCCAGTTGAAGTCGTACTTGTTCACCTTCAATACCGTCTCTTTGCCGCCTTCGGTGATGAGGTTCATCTCAAAGGCCTTGCCACGCAGGTGCATATGCGGGAAAAAGCTCATCAGCGTCGCATCGTTGCGGAAGGTCCAGGAACCGGGGACGCGGTGGTTGTCATCACCGGGCGGAATGGAGAACCCGTCATTGCCGGCGGTGAGCGTCATGATCCGCTCTTCGGGCGCTTGCTTCGAGAAGACCATGCCCACCCGAGTTTGATCGGCCGTGTCCTTCTTGGTGGACGTATAGTGCATCTGCATCACCAGGTCGGAACCCGCCGGGATCAGCTTGGCCTGTGTGGGTTTCCAGACATCGGGCAGGTTGCCGGGCGTGTAGATGTGCAGGATCTCATTGCCACCGCCGCCAACGTCGATGCGGCGGTCCTTGCCGGTGCGGTTGGGGACGAAAGCCACACCGGGCTCCGCTTCCCGCAGCCACTTGGACTTGGGATCACGGATGAAGATCACGATGTGGTGGACCACGCTGCGGTCACTGGGCCGGGCTTCCACCATGTTGACCCATTTGTCTTCTTTCAAGCCGGTGGGGATGATCAGGTACTGGTAGTCGATTTTGCTATTGGCGGGAACCGGGAAAGCCTTCGGCATTCCAACCACCAGATCGGGCGTGGGGATATTCCAACCGTCCACGAAAGTGCGCGCCGCCCGCTTGTCCTTCTTGTCGCCTTCCGGAGCACCGGCATCCACCCACGCGGTAATGGTGTCGATCTCGGTCTGCGACATCGACCGGTCATTTGAGAACTTGCCATGGGCCGGATCGGCAAACCACGGCGGCATCTTCTTGGTGGACACCGACGCCTTGATGGCTTTGGCCCACGGACGAACGTCCTGGTAGCTCATCAACGGCATGGGGCCGATTTCGCCCGCCCGGTGGCATTCCTGGCAGCGGTTCATCATGATCGGTTCGACGTCTTTGTTGTACGTCGGCTTCTCGGCGGCAGCCAGCAGCGCGGTGGCGCTGAGGCTGATAATGGCGGCAAGCTTCATGCCTTGTCTCCTTGGTACGGATTCATCTTCCCTTAGGATACGACGCCGCTTTCTTTTCGGGGCGCAGGACCTTGACCGGATCAAGCGATGTGGGGAAGGCGACGTCAAACCAGCCGATCATCATTTCCTCAAAGCTCTGCTCGCCCCACCGCACTTCCGCCTTGGGATCCGGGTTGGCCGGGTTATTCGCCGAGTTATCGAAGTGGGCGGTGCATTCGATCCGCGTTCCCTTGGGCAGTCTCTTGATACCGGCCACGTAGTAGTGGAGCTGCCAGTTGAAGTCGTATCTTGAGACGCGGAGCAGCGTTTCTGTTTCGCCGGTCGGATAGATGGCCCGGTACTCAAAGTCTCTGCCGCGCAGGTGCATGTGGGGCATCATCGATACGAGTGTTGTGTCCTGATCGAGGGTTATCTCAGCATCGACGCGATGATGGTCAGCCTGCGGCGGGATGACGAACCGGGCATTGGTGGCTTGCAGCGTCATCACCCGCTGCGGAGGTGCGCCCTTAGCGAAAACCAGCCCCAGTTGGGAGCGATCCAGCGCTGGTTTGCCGTTGGAGGTGTAGTGGAGTTGCAGGACGATGTCTGTTCCGGCCTTCACCAGCTTGGCCTGGCCTTCCGGCAGGATGGCCGCCGGTCGGCCGGGGGCATAGACGGCCAGCAATTCCGTCGCTCCACCAACGTAGCCACCACCATCACCACCGCGCCGCTGGAGGACAAAGGGGACGCCCGGTTCATGGGCTGCTAACCACTTTGACCCTGGCGGACGCAGGAAAGCGATGACGTGGTGCGTCACGGCCCGGTCACCGGGGCGGACTTCGGCCCGCTGGACCCAGCGGTCTTCCTTGAAGCCGGTGGGGATGATCACGTAGGTGGACTCACCCGTGCCGGCCGCGGGTACTTCCACCGCCTGCGGCATTTCGATCACCAGATCGGGCTGGCCAATGGTCCAACCGGAGGCAAACTTGGCCGGTGCCGGAGCATCCTTGGGGTTACCGGCCGCAGCGCCACCATCGGCCCAGGCGGCGAGCGTCGCCAGTTCAACCGGCGTCAGCCGGCGCTCATGTTGGAACTGGCCCGTGCCGGCTTCCGCGAACCAGGGCGGCATTCTCTTCGAGACCACGGACTGCTTGATCGCCTTGGCCCACGGGCGGACCTGATCGTAGGTGATGAAGGCCATGGGAGCGGCTTCGCCCGCGCGGTGGCATTGCTGGCAGTGGCGCCGCAGGATGGGCAGCACATCTTTGTGGAAGGTGGGCGTGGCGGCCGCCAGCAGGGGCGAGACCCAAACAACCACGGTCGCGGCCAACACGGTGGTTCGGGTGAATAATCGCATGAGCACTCCCGCAGGCAAAATTATGGCACCGCCTGAGCCAATCGGGTAGATTCGTTCGCCCCAAAAACAGAAACAGCCCGGTCGAGGGGAATGCCCCCGTCCGGGCTGAATCTAGCTTGCGGAACCGGGGTCTATTCGAGGCCAGCTGGGGCAGCGGGAGCCTTGCGAGCCGGGCGGAGCAGTTCCATCGGGTCCTTGGAGGCGTCAAAAGTGATGTTGAAGAAGCCGATCATCATCTCCTGCCAGCTTTGATCGCCCCAGCGGACGTCCTTGGTGGGGTCCGGGTTGAACTTGTTGTTAGCCGAGTTGTCATACCAGGCGCTGGCCTCGATCTTGGAGCCCTTGGTCAACTGCAGCGGCTGCGCCAGTTCGTAGGAGAGCTGCCAGTTGAAATCCCAGGCCAGTTGAAATCCCAACGCATGTGCAGCAGCTCAGTCTTGGTGCCGTCGGGCTGCGCCAAACGCATTTCAAACGCCTTGCCGCGGACATGCATGTGCGGAGCCACGCCCATCAGCTTGGCATCGCCATACAGGGTCAGGGCCGCATCGACGCGGTGGTTGTCAGCACCGGCCGGGATGGTGAAGCGGCCGTCAGCCGCGGCCAGGGTCATCACGCGCTCCTTGGGCTTTTCGGTGGCGAACTTCAGGCCGATTTTCGAACGGTCGGCACCCGGCTTGCCATTGGACGTGTAGTGGAGTTGCAGCACCAGGTCGGAGCCAGCCTTGACCAGCTTGGCTTGGCCCGGGAGGTATTTCTCGGGGATAGTCCCGGGGGCGTAGCCGATCAGATACTCTGCCTGGAACAACGCTTCGGCGGCACCGCCACTGCGGCGCGGGCCTTCGACACGAGGCAACTGGTCCGGCGTAAAGATCACGCCCGGCTTCGCCCCGGCCAGCCAATTGGAACCAGGCTCGCGGATGAAGGCAATGATGTGATGGTTGACGGCCCGGTTGCTGGGACGCGCCTCGACGGCGGTTACCCACTTATCTTCGGTGAAGCCCGTCGGCAAAACGACGTACTGGTAGGCGATGGTGCCTTCGGCCGGGACATTGAACGCCTCCGGCATCTCAAACACCTGGTCCGGCTGCCCGATCGACCAACCCTCGGCAAAAGTCAGCGGTGCCGGGGCGTGCTTGGGGTTGCCTTCGGCCGCGCCCGTGTCCGCCCAGGCCACCAGCACATCCAGGTCGGCCTTCGAGAGGGAACGGTCATTGTGGAACTTCACGCCCGATTCGGCAAACCACGGCGGCATCTTCTTGGTCTGGACGGCCTGCTTGATGGCCTTGGCCCAGGGCCGCGTCTCCTTGTAGGAGAGAAAAGCCATGGGAGCCGTCTCGCCGGGCCGGTGGCAACCCTGGCAGTTGCGCTGCAATACGGGCATCACATCTTTATGGAAAGTCACCGCCGGGGCCGCCAGGAGAGTGGCGGAAACCGCCGATAGACACAATAAGAACCGCATTTCTACCTCTACTTGGAAGTATACGGAAATTCGTTCCCGGCGGTTCTAGACAAATCGATATAAAGTTCTGAGCGCGTACAGGCGATATGCTTAACGAGACGGAGCACTGGAATTTATGAAGATTGGCGACAGCAACCTTTCCGCGATCACGGCCTCGGCCACGGCGGCCAGCCAGGCAGCGGCCAATCGGGCCTCGGGCGGCGGACAGACGGGCGCAGTAGAGTCCAACTCCACCGATGCCATTCAACTTTCTGACTTTGCCAAGAAGGTCACTGATCTGCAGTCTGATTCCCCGGCCCGCAACGCGCGTGTCGAGCAACTGCGGGAGCTTTACCTGTCCGGCAACTACCAGGTGGATTCCGCGACGGTGGCCCGCCGTATTGTGGATGACTCAATCACGGCCTGAGGCCACGCGTACCATGACCCCGCTGGCCACCCCCGATAGCCACGCGTCTGTGAAGCTAGCTGACGCGTCTGTGCAGCCAATTGACGCGTCTGTGCAGCAAACTCTAGCCACGCTGGAGCAGGCGGCCCAGATGCTGCGGAATCACCCGTTGACCGGGATGGAAGAATTTGCCCGCCTGATGGTGGTCAGCGCCGGCCACCTCCACGAAGGCCTCACACTCCAGCCGCTTCGGTCTCATCGGCCCAGCTTTGAAGATTCTGCTCAGGAATTGGCCTTACTGACTACACAAATTGAACGGATCCGCCGATTGCTGGCTCATGCAGGCCAGTTGGCCGGCGAACCGCCACCGGAAGTGGCGGCACGGGAAGCCTCAGGCGGCACGGTTTTGGGTATCGGCTAGGCCCGGCACCCACGGCCCCGCCCAGGCCATGAACTATGGGCGGAATATTCACCAGTCTCGTCACAGCCACCAACACGCTGAAGACGTTTGAGCGGGGACTGAGTGTCTCGCAAAACAACGTCTCCAACGCCTCCACTCCCAACTTTGCCTCGCAGCGGCCGACATTTAATGCTCTCCGGTTTGAGCCCAGCATTGGCATCCTGGGCGGCGTGGCAAGCGGTCCGCTGGCCAGTTCCCGCAGTAGCTATGCCGAACAATCGGTTTGGCGGCAGAGCCAGCTGAAGAACTACTACGAGCAGCAACGGACCAATCTGGAAGCGATCCAGCCGGTCTTTGATATTCGGGATGGTTCCGGCATTGGCGGTGCGCTGAACCAGCTGTTTCAAGCGGTCTCCCAGTGGAGCGTGTCGCCCAACGACCGGTCGTCGCGACAATTGGTGCTGGCCCGTGCCGGATCTGTCGCCAGCAGCTTTCAAGGTACTGCCGCCCAGCTGAAGCAGGCGCAAGCCAACACCGACACGCAGATCAAGAATTTGGTGGACGGCATCAATGCCATCGGCGCGCGTATCGCCAAGATCAATTCTGAGCGCCGGTCCAACTTTGGTTCCGGCCGGGATCCGGGCAGCGATGCGGTGCTGTTCCGGACGCTGGAGGAACTCTCCTCGCTGACCAACTTCACCACCATTGAGCAGGACGATGGCTCGATTACCGTGTTTCTGGGTGGCCAGACCACGTTTGCGATCGGTGACCGCCAATACCCGATTCAAGCCGACCTGTCGGGCGGCACAGCCAAGATCATCAACTCGTCCACCGACGACATCACCAATCAGTTGACGTCGGGCAAGTTGCCCGCCCTGATTGCCTTCCGCGATAAAGCGCTGAATGGGTATCAGGCGGAGCTGGATACTTTGGCCAGCTCCTTTGCCGATACTGTCAACACGGCCTTGGCGCGCGGCCTGGACCAGACCGGCGCGTCTCCGCGCACGGCGCTGTTCACCTACGACGCTAGCGGCACGGCGGCGACACTTCAACTGACTGATCTGCAGGCCGCGGAGCTGGCCGGGGCGGCACTGGATGCGCCGGGCGGCAACGGCAACGCCCTGGAGTTGAGCAAGCTGGGTACGGCGAAGACGCTGAACGGGCAAAGCTTCGTCGACTTCTATTCCACGCTGGTGGCGCAACAGGGGCGCGATGTAGAAGGCGCGCGCACGGCGGAAAAGACCCACGACGAACTACTGGGCCAGGCGACGACGTATCGGGAGGAAATCTCCGCGGTGTCGCTGGACGCCGAGGCCGCATCTATCCTGCAGTTCCAGCGCTCCTATCAGGCGGCGGCGCAGATTTTTAAGGTGGTCAACGATATGGCCGAGACCTTGATCGGCATTCTGCGGTAGCCGCGCCGAGACTGAACACATCCCATGAACATCAATCTGAAAGCCAACGACCAACGGTTCCTTCGGGCGATGGGCGACATCACCTCCCGTCAGACGAAGGCGCAGACGCAGATCGCCAGCGGGCGCCGCATCCAGGCTCCTTCCGATGCGCCGGACGAGGTAGGCAATCTGCTGGCGGCCCGGGCGGACCGGGAGCGCGTCAGCCAGATCAAGAGCAACCTGGACCGCGTGAAGACGGAAGTCGATACCGGCGAGATCGCCCTGCAAGCCTCCGTCCGCATCGCCGACCGGGCCCGGGTGCTGGGGGCCCAGGGCGTCTCCGGCACTCAAACTGGATTGACCCGCCGCCAGATCGCCACTGAGGTCGGCAATCTCCTGCAGCAGCTGTCAAACCAAGCCAACACGGTGGTGAACGGCCGGTACATCTTCTCCGGAGATGCCGATGGCACAGCCGCCTTTCTGTTCATTCCGGGCGACCCGCCCACGGTATCCAGCTACCTGGGCAACTCCGCCACGCGCGAAGTATTGCACCCCAGCGGAGGCAACTTTCCGGTGTCCAAGGCGGGGGATGAGATCTTCTCCAATGGAGAACCCGAAAAGAACATCAGCGCCGCGCTCACGCAACTGTACGCCGCCCTGACCGCCAATAACGAAGAGGACATCAAGGCCGCGCTGGCCAACGTGTCTTCCGCCGGCGAGCACATGAATGACATGCTGGCCTACTACGGAACGGTGCAGAACCAGGTTTCTGACGCCAGCTCCACCGCCAATGCCACTTTGCTGAACCTGAAGGCCCAGATCAGCGAGATTGAGGACACGGACATGACCGGCGCGATCGTGGCGCTCAACCGCGCGGCCTATGAGCAGCAAGCGGCGCTGGGTGCCCGCTCCAAGATGCCCACGGGCACGCTGTTTGACTACATGCGCTAGGGTGCCGCCCGCGGCGGGCGCTGGACTCAGCGCGCCAGGTTGACGAAATAGCCACCCAGGCCGATGGTGAACAGAAAGTCGCCGAAGATGGCGTGCTCGACGCAGGCGGCCAGCAAGGACCCGGTCTGGATATAGGTGATCGAGAACAGCACGCCGCCGATCGCGCTTAATCCCACGCTGACCCAATTGCCATAGATGATGTGGACAAACCCGAACGTCAGCGCACTGGCCAGCACCATCGCCATGTCGTCACGAAAGATTGAGCGGTAGCGATGGAAGAAGTAGGTCCGGAAGAGCAGTTCCTGGGGCAGCACCGATAACAGCGGGTAGAGCAGCACGATCACCGCCCAAACTCCCGGGTTGTTGCTGATCAGTTCAAACAGCCGGTCCGGCGCAAACCACCAGACACAGAGCGCCATCGCGGCACAGCAGAGCGCCGCCCGCACAAACACCAACTGCAGACGCCGGGCTCCGGGCCAGAAGGCGAGGTGTGTCCACCGGAAGCCCCAGCGATACAGCTGAATTCCGGCAACGCTGGCGGCCAGAAGCAGCAGCGGAATGGCGGGGATGGAGATCAGCCGGCTGCGGAGCAGGAGTGGCAGGCCGATGAAGACAGCCACCAGTTCCAGCCATAGGAGCCGGTTGGAAAATGTATCGCGTAGCCTCGGCATATCCCCTTCCGTGCTTGATCGGCGGAACGGGATGCCAACTTCAATCGGCGGCTCAGATGGTGAGGGGGTGGTCATATCCGGTCATCTCCAGATACCCCACGCCCGGCCCCGGCTGGCCCTTGACGCGCACGGCACCTTCCCAATAAGACGGCGAAAACCGGTTGGTGGATACAAGCTGTTGGTTCTCCATGGGCGTGGAGACCTCGAGATCAATCCCGAGCGACGGCACCTTCACCCGCCATTCCAGCGGATAGCGGTTCCAGGTGCGGCCGGAGGGCGTGAAGCTGAACTCGTCCAGGTTGAGCCCTCGCGCGCGCCCGTCCGTATCCACAAAGGTGCCATGGGACAGCGGCTCAATCGACCCATCCTTGCGCCGCAGCCGGTAGACCATCAACTCAGTGCCATTGGCGAGTTGCAACGACAACCAGTCCCAGCCGCTCAACTGGTCACCCAGATGGTTGGTGAAGATCTCGTGATCCATCCAGGCCGTACCCGTCAGTTTCAACTTCTGTCCGGCCAATTCCAGCTCGCCCGCGGCCAGCAAGCGCGTGAACGAGACGTAGTGCGAGGCGCGGCCTTCACCGGGTGATTTCTGGCTGATGCCATCGCGTCGGAATGCAAGGCCAACCGCAGGTTGAACTCCGGCGCGACGGCGGCCAAGTGCTGGTCGCCATTGCGCCACTCAATCTGCCAGTTGCCATTCCAGATGCGCTGCCGTTCCGCGTCAATGCCCGCGAGGCCGGGGCCGGAGCGGTTCAAGCGTTCGTAGTGGTGGAAGCGCTGGCGCTCAATATCGGAAAGGGCCAGATGCGCGAGGTAAACCTGATCAACCGACCATACGGCCTCCGTCGGAACGGGGTCGATGCCTTGCCGGAAGAAGGTCAGTTCAAAGCCGAACGGGCGGCCTTGGGGCGTCGTGACGTTGCCGGTGTAGTACCACCATTCGGTCTGAAACTCCGGGTGTGAGAAGTGGTCGCGCGGGAATTGGTAGCGATAGCCAGACAGCGCCTTGCGCCATGCGGGAGGCTTCACTTCAGCACCGGCGGCGGCCACGGGAAGCAGGGCCAGCCACTCACGACGAGTCAAACGCAGGCGACGGCTTAGGCGGGATTGGCTGCGTTCGATCATTCTTCGTGGACCACCTCAATCGGATTCAGCCGCGTGGCGATGTGCGCCGGATAAAGCCCGGCCAGCAGCGTGGCAACGTAGACCAAGCTCAACGCGCCGGTCAGCACGGCTACCGGCCAATGGAACTGGATGGTCCAGCCAAAGCTCTGCTTGTTGATGACGAACACCAGGATCAGCGACAGCGCCAGACCCAGCAGGAACCCCGCCACGTTCGCCAGCAAGCCCAGCAACCCGGCTTCGCACAGGATCAGCTTGCGGACCTGGCCGGTGGTGGCGCCCAGAAAGCGCAACAGGCCCAATTCGCGCTTGCGGTCGATCACCAGCGCCAGCAGCGCTCCGGCAATGCCCATCACGGCCACGATGATGGCCACGGCTTCAAGTGCGTAGGTGATGGCGAAGGTCCGGTCAAAGATCTTGATGGCTTCCAAGCGCAGGTTGCGGTTGGCAAAGACGGCGACGCTGGAGCCTTGGGCCGCCCGCTCCACGGCCAGCTTTGCTTGATCGAGATCGACGCCAGGCTTCACCCAGACGGCCAGATTGGAAGGCGCCGGGTCTGGCAGATACTTCAGCAGCGTGCGCCGGTCCATGATGATGTAGCCACGCTCATTGGCGTAGTCGTAGTAGACGCCCAGGATCTCAAAGCGGCCGAAAGGCAGGGTGACAGAATCGCCCGTGGTCAGGTGATGCTTATTGGCAAACGGCTCACTGATGATGACGCACTGGCAGGTGGGCAGGCGTTGCATGATGGAGGCGCGGTCACCGGACATGAACTGCGC
>JAPKYX010000030.1 GCA_026394075.1 Acidobacteriota bacterium | reverse complement strand
GGCGCCGATGGCCGGAAATCCGATCTGGCCGAAGTTGTTGGGCAGGCCGAACTGTTTTTCAAAATTCTTCCGCGAAGCATCGTTGCCTTCGACGTACATGCGCTGCCATTGCATGGAGTAAACCGTCTCGGAGAAGAACGTCGGCGAGTAGGTGCGCGACCAGCCTAGCGCACCACTGATGGTCTGGATCGGGATGCGTTGGTAGCCGGTGGAACCTTCTTCCAGTTCGCTGCTAGCCACGTTGGCCGGCGAGTTTGACGGGAAATTGCGCAGCGCCTGCTGTTGTTGATCGATCTCAGTGAATCGGAAGTAGGCCCGGTTCTTGTCGTTGAAGACGTGATCGAGACGCGTGGTGTAATTCGGCACCGTCTGCTGCGTCGGATTCTGGCCGTTCAGGTTGAAGTTGATGAGCGGGTTATCGTTCGAGGTGGGCAACGGCGTGGCCGCGTACAGAGTCTTGGCCAGCGGGCTAATGCGCGACAGCGGGATCTGATTGTTGATGAACGGCAGGCGAGTGTAGTTGTTCGCGCGGCTCTGGGTGGTGTTGGGGTCGTAGAGCTGCTGCAGCAGGCCCGCGCCATTCACCAAGCCACTGAAGTCTCCGTTCCGCATCGGCACGGTGGGCACGTACATCAACTGCTGACTGCTGCGGCGCAGCGAGAAGCGCTCGTAAGCGACAAAGAAGAACGACCGGTTGCGGCCATCGTAGAGCTTGGGGAACAGAATGGGGCCACCAATGGAAAGGCCGAATTCGTTGCGCACCAGCGGCGGAGCCTTGAAATTGGCGGGATCCTGCCGGGCGCGGGCGATGCCAAAGTAGTTGTTGCGCGCCGTTTCAAACATGCTGCCGTGAAACTGGTTGGTGCCGGACTTGGTCGTCAGGATCACCGTGGCCGGCGTCGCAAACTGCGCGCTGGAGTTCATGGTTTCAAAGCGTACTTCCTGCACCGAATCGGGATCGGGCAGCGTCGCTTGTGCGGAGTTGCCGGCGCTCCCAAAGTTGCGGTTGGTCATCGGAGCACCGTCCTGCGAATACTCCATGCCTTCGCCCATCAGGCCATTGGCGCGAGTGCCGCCGGCTTCCAGGCCCGGCACCGTATTCTGGGCCAGCCCCAGGATGTTGCGGCCGTTCTGGGGAAGCTGGCTGATACGCGCGGCGTCCAGTTGCGTATTGACGGTGCCGCTATCGTAGGTGGCCAACTGGAGGGTCTCGCCACTGACGCTGACCGTCTCGGTCACCTCACCCACGGTCAACTGGGGATTCAGGACCAGTACCTGGCCGTTCTGGAGCATGATCATTATCTCCGATTTCTTCATGCCCGGCGCGCTAAAGGTGACGCGGAAGCTTCCGGCGAATAGTCCCTTGAGCGAGTAAAAACCACTCGCATTGGAGGTGGTGTCCGTGGTGACGCCGGTGGCCTGGTTCAGGGCTCGAACTTCGCATGCCGGAATGGCGGCGCCGCTGGCATCCTGAATAGTCCCTTGAATGGTCGCCACGCCGCTTTGAGCGAGCAGTGCCGTGGCGCTGGCCGCGACACATAGAGCTAGTTGAATAGCTTTCATCAATCGATCCCCTAAAAACCTGACGTTATGGTCCAGCATCCCCCAGGAAATAGCGGGGCAGCCGCGAAGCATTGGAAGTGAGAGTACCACAGTGGTCTAGTATCTTGAAGGTCTCCCATGAAGGCCTTGTTAGTGGTGGCAATGATCGCCGCGTCCGGCGCGCGGGGTGAGGATTCGCGCTTGTGTGCGAGCTGCCATCGCGATGTTTGGGAGTCCTACCAGCGCACGGGGATGGGCCGCTCCTTCGCGGCGGCTTCGCCCGCCAACACGGGAGAAGGCACCTACTATCACGCGCCATCGGAAAGCTGGTTCTCGCAGTTCACTCGCGCGGGAGACCACTTCCAACGCCGCTGGCAAGTGGATCCGGCCGGCCGCGAGATCAACGTGATGGAAAAGCAGATTCACTACGTGATGGGCTCCGGCCACCTGGCGCGAACCTTTCTGCACCGCACGCCCACCGGAGCTTTGTTTGAGCTGCCGCTGGGTTGGTACGCCGACAAAGGCGGCCTGTGGGCGATGAACCCCGGCTACGACCGGCCCGATCACGACGGCTTCCGCCGCCCCATCACCTACGACTGCATGTTTTGCCACAACGCCTACCCGTCGATCCCCTTGAAGCCGGTGTCCGATTCGGTCTACACGGGTGCGCTACCACAAGGCATCGATTGCGCCCGCTGCCACGGGCCTGGCCTGCGTCACGCACAGCTGGCCGGCGCAAAAGGCACGCCGCGGGCGCAGATCCGCCAGGCGATCGTCAACCCGGCGCGCCTCCCGGCGGAACGGCAGTTGGAGATCTGCATGGCGTGTCACCTGGAGACCACCAGCTTTCCGCTCCCCAACGCCATCCAGCGCCTGGAACGCGGCCCCTTTTCGTTCCGCCCCGGCGAACCGCTGGCGGACTTTATCCTCAACTTCGACCATGCCCCGGGCACCGGCCGCGAGGACAAGTTCGAGATCGTCAACTCGGCTTACCGCCTGAGGCGTTCGGCCTGCTTCTTGAAGAGCCCCGGCAAGCTGCTTTGTACTACCTGTCACGATCCGCACTCGGTCCCGCGCGGCGCGGAGGCCGTCCGGCGTCAAGACACCGCTTGCCGCCAATGCCATCCCACGGGCAGCCACATGACGGCGCAGCAGGATTGCGCGGGCTGCCACATGCCCAAGCGCCGCACGGAAGACGTGATTCATGCGGTAGCCACAGATCACTACATTGCGCGCCGGCCGCCCGCGGGCGACCTGCTGGCCGCGCGGAAAGAGGTCCGCGACAACTATCGTGGACCGGTGGCGTTGCACTACCCGGCCAAGCTGCCCGCCGTGCCGGAAAGCGAGCTGTATCTCGCCGCCGCCCAAGTGAAGCAGAAGAGCAATCTCCAGGCGGGCGTCGTCCAGCTCACGCGGGCCATTGAGCGGGCGGCCCCGGCGCGCGCCGAATGGTATCTGGACTTGGCCGAGGCGCTCGAGAACGATAGCCAGCCGGGGAAGGCGCTGCCCTGGTACCGCGAGGCCGCGCGGCGGGATCCAGCTTCAGCGGCCGTGGTGCAGAAGCTGGGAACGGCGTTGCGCCGAGCGAAGGCGTACCCGGAGGCGGCCCAGGTGCTGGAGCGTGCGGCGGCTTTGGCCCCGACGCGCGCGCTCACCTGGCACGAACTGGGGCTGGCCTATCGCTCCCTGGGCCGCAAAGCGGACGCCGTTAAGGCCCTTCGGCGGGCCCTGGAACATGATCCGGAGATGCCCGAGGTGCACAACAATCTCGGGATCCTGGAGCTATCGGAGGCGTCGTTCCGCGAGGCGATCCGGATCAAGCCGGACTATGGCGATGCTCACGCGAATCTCGCGAACCTGCTGGGTGGTGCCGGGCGCTTCAACGAGGCGCAGGATGCATTCGCCCGTGCTCTGCGACTGCGCCCGGGCGATGCGCCGACGCGCTTCAACTACGCGATGCTGCTGGGGCGG
>JAPKYX010000121.1 GCA_026394075.1 Acidobacteriota bacterium | reverse complement strand
TCTCTTCCTCGGACGCTCCACGGTCGATCAGCACGGACCCTCGCCCTATTGCCTCAGTGACCAACTGGCGCTCAAAAGCGGCATCAAGGCGCTTGGCCTCGTTGCCGCCCACGCCCAGGCTGATCGCGGTATCGGCGCCCGGCACGGTTGACGCGGGTGCAATGTAGGCCCGGGCCTCCTTTGCGCCAAAGACCTGCTCGCACCACTTTGCGGCCGGCACCGGCAACGGGTCGGTGGATTGTTCCTCAAACGACCGCGATTCAAACAGAAAGTAGTTGCGTTCCTTTGAAACCGGCACCAGCCCCAGTTGCGTGATGCGGCTATCGGGGTCGATCACCAGGGCTTCCTCGGGCAACACCAGTGTCTGAGCGACGGCGATCCGTTCCCGGATCGAGCCACGGCGCGGATACTCGAGCGGGATATGCCCGACGCGCCCATCGGCGGCGAACAGTTCATAGTTCTTGCGCGGACCGACAAACCAGATCCGCGCCTGCGGGAATCGCCGCTTCAGGCCGTCGATGATGACGCTGGTGACCGCCACATCCGCGCCTAACGTGACGCGCGACAGCACCGCAATATCGGCCGCGTCAAAGATGCACGGCCGCAATTGCCGCACCCGCTGGAAGCGCCAAAAGTCGCATCCCGGCACGTCGCGGAACAGCTGCGCGTATTCATCGACACTTCGCCTGTCGAAGCTGTCGCTTAGGGGTTCGACGACGTTGCGGAAAAACTCCTGCGCCGCCTGACGGTCATCAAGCGCGGGGAATATAGCGGCCCACCAATAGTTCCAGCCGGTCGTAGGTGGCCGCGGGAATCGTTTTCGGGTCAGTGATCAGGGCGTGCTTCAGGGCCGAATGCGCCTTGAATTCAGCACCCAGCGGGATCAGCGCCACGGCCTCCTGCACCACCTTGGCGGCGTTCTCGGCATTCTGGTGCAGCACGCGGATGATGTCGGCCACGGTGACGGCATCGTGATCCGGGTGCCAGCAGTCGTAGTCGGTCACCATGGCCACGGTGGAATAGGCGATCTCGGCCTCGCGCGCCAACTTGGCCTCCTGCAGGTTGGTCATGCCGATGACGTCCATGCCCCAGCTGCGGTAGAGGTTCGATTCGGCCAGCGTCGAAAATGCCGGACCTTCCATGCAGAGGTACGTGCCGCCATTTTTCGCCGTCACTTGGGCGTTCTGGCAAGCCTGATAGACAATTGCCCGCAGCTCATCACTCACCGGATGCGCCATGCTGACATGCGCCACCAAGCCATCACCAAAGAAGGTCGAAATGCGGCCCATCGTGCGGTCCACAAACTGGTCGGCCACGACAAACTCACCCGGAGCATGCTCTTCCTTCAGCGATCCGACGGCGCTCAGCGAGACGATAAACCGCACGCCCAGCTTCTTCATGGCGTAGATGTTGGCCCGGAAGTTCAGCTCTGTGGGCGTGATGCGGTGGCCACGGGAATGCCGCGCCAAAAACGCCACCCGGCGTCCGGCCAGGTCGCCCACGATGAAGGCATCGCTAGGCGCGCCATAGGGCGTGTCCACGATCACTTCTTCCTTGTTCTCAAACCCTGGCATCGAGTACAAACCCGAGCCTCCGATGATGCCGATCTCTACGTTCAAATCTCTTTCCCTCACACGTTTCTCAAACTGCACTACCTGGACGGAACCGCCGGTAGCTGTTGTATCAATTTCTGGGCCTCGCGCGCCTCAGGCCTGGATCAATTCCAGCAGCACGCCGCCGGTGGAGGCCGGATGCACGAACACGTACAAGTGTCCGCCCGCCCCGGCGCGTGGTTCATTCAACAGGCGCGCGCCACCGGCTTGCAGTCGGGCAGCCGTCGCCACCAAGTCCGGCACGCGGAGAGCGATGTGATGCAACCCCTCGCCGCGCTTGCCGATAAACTTGGCGATCGGCGACTCCGGGCTGGTGGCTTCCAGCAGCTCTACGTGGCTTTCGCCAGCGGGCAGCATGGCCACGCTGACCTTCTCGGTCTCCACCGTCTCGCGGGATTCAACCGTCAAGCCCAACTGGTCCCGCCAGAAGCCCAGGGCGGCATCCAGCGAACTGACGGCGATGCCCAAATGGTCAATCGGAAATCCGCGCAGGCTTTCGGGCATTGAATCGTTCGACGAGGTCATGGATTAAGGTATACGGATCCCGGCGTCGCGCGGCCACGTCGGCCGCCGCCAGATCCAACTCTTCCCAGGATAGCTTTTCCATCACCCGTTCCCGCAGCATCTCCCGCATCCGGCGCTTCCAGCGCTCCTCGGCCCGGTTCTGTCCGGGAACCGCCCGGACGGCCTGCACCAGTTCGTCGATGCCTTTTCCTTCGCTGGCCACCGTCTTCAAAACGGGCACCGCGATGTCGGCGTAGTGGATCTCGCGTTCCAGTCGCTCCGCGCCCGGGTGGTCCGCTTTGTTGATCACAAACAGGTCGGCGATCTCCATCAAGCCGGCCTTGATCGCCTGCACGTCGTCGCCCATGCCCGGCACCAGCACCAACACCGTCACCGTCGCCAGGCGTGCCACATCAATCTCGTCCTGGCCCACGCCCACGGTCTCGACGATCACCACATCAAAGCCCGCCGCATCAAACAGCAGCGTCATGTCGGCCGTGGCCGCCGCCAAGCCGCCCATCGCGCCCCGCGTGGCCATGGAGCGGATAAACACTCCGTCATCCGCGTGGTGCTGCATCATGCGGATGCGGTCACCCAAAATCGCGCCCCCGGTAAACGGGCTCGACGGGTCCACCGCAATGGCCGCCACGCGTTTTCCGTCCGCGCGAAAGTTGGCCACTAATCGATCCACCAGTGTCGATTTGCCCGCCCCCGGAGCGCCGGTGATCCCCAGGATCAGCGCCCGGCCGGAGTGCGGAAAAAGTTGCGAGAGCAGGGCATCGCCCCGCCGGTTCTCGACCAGCGTTGCCGCGCGCGCAATCGCCCGCCGGTCACCCTTCAGAATCGGTTCAAGATCAAACAGAATGGTCAATCCTTCAACAGCTGCCGCGCGATCACCATCTTCTGGATCTCGCTGGTGCCTTCGCCAATCGTCATCAGTTTTACGTCGCGGTAGAACTTCTCCACCGGGTAATCCTTGATGAAACCATAGCCGCCGTGGATCTGCACGGCCTCATTGCAAACCTTCACCGCCATCTCGCTGGCAAACAGCTTCGCCATGGCTGATTCGCGCGTCACCCGCGATCCCTGATCCTTCAGAAACCCGGCGCGATACGTGAGCAGCCGCGCTGCTTCAATGTCGGTAGCCATGTCGGCCAGCTTGTGTTGGATCGCCTGAAACTCCGAGATCGGCCGCCCGAACTGCTTGCGCTGTTTCGAGTACTTCAGCGCCGCATCAAACGCCCCTTGCGCAATGCCGACGCTGAGCGCCGCAATCGAGATGCGGCCGCCGTCGAGAATGCGCAGGCTGTCGACAAACCCTTCGCCCGCCTTGCCCAATAGCTGCGATTCGGGCAGGCGCAGATTCTCGAATAACACCTCGCCCGTCGCCGAAGCCCGCATGCCCAGCTTGTTCTCTTTCTTCCCCAAGCGGAACCCGGGCGTTCCGTGCTCGATCACAAACGCCGAGACCCCATGCTGCGACGCCGACCGGTCCGTCACCGCCATCGCGACGCAAACCTGCGCGTAGTGCGCATTGGTGGTGAACGTCTTGCCGCCATTCAGCACCCACTCCTGGCCATCTAGCACGGCCTGGCTGCGCGTCCCGCCCGCGTCGGACCCCGCCTCCGCTTCGGTCAGGCTCCAGCAGCCGATCCATTCGCCGCTCGCGAGCTTCGGCAGATAGCGCCGCTTCTGTTCCTCACTGCCAGCAAGAAAGATGTGGTTCGAACAAAGCGAATTGTGTGCCGCCACAATCAAGGCGACGGACGGGTCAACCCGCGCCAGTTCCTCGATGATGATGGCGTACTCGATGTACCCCAGGCCCGCGCCACCGTACTCTTCCGGAAAGATAGCGCCCAGGTAACCCAGCTGGCCGCACTTCTTCACGACATCCAGCGGGAAAATGTTGCCCTCGTCCCACGTCATCACATGCGGACGAATCTCGGCCTCCGCGAACTGGCGGACCGACTTGCGGAGAGCGACTTGATCCTCGCTAAAGGAAAAGTCCATGACCGGAGTATGGCATACTCAGGGCATGAGTAAGAGGCTCCAGGTAGTGCTTCCCGATGAGGACATGGCCGCGCTCCAGCAGTTTGCTCAACGCGACCGGATCAGCGTCGGTGAGCTTGTCCGGCGGGAACTGAAAGCGGCGCAGGAGCGTCGACCGAAACGTTCGGTCGAAGAGAAGCTCCGGGCGATCCGGGAACTCGCCCAGGGGAGCGCGCCCACTGGCGATATCGACCAAATGAACACGGAGATCATGTCGGGTTACATCCGCGGCTGGAGCGCATGATCTTTGTTGATTCCAACATCCCCATGTACGTGCGTGGCCGGGCACACCCGCTGAAGGCTACAGCGCAGTATCTGCTGGAGCAGGCGGCCGTCCGCGGCGAGATCCTGGTGACAGACGCGGAAGTACTGCAGGAGATCGTACACCGCTACTCGGCGATTCGAGCGATGGAAGAGATCAACCCGACGCTCAAGTATCTGCTCCGTTTCGTCGACCGTGTTTTTCCCGTGGAGCAAGAAGACGTGCTGCTGGCGGCCGATTTCGTCACCCGCGGTGCCGCCGGGTCCTCTCGCGATGCCGTCCACGCCGCCATCATGCGGCGTTACGGAATCGAACGAATCTTAAGCTTCGACAAAGATTTCGACCGCTGGCCCGGCATCAGCCGTATCGGAGAGATTTAAACTCAAACGATCTCTTCCTTCACCGCATCCCACTTCATCGTCCGCTGCTGCCGGTAGCTTTCTACCGCCATGCGGCAGGCGATCGATACGCGGAAGCCGACTTCGAAGGGACAGTTCACTTTGGCGTTGCCCCGCACGGCGTCAATGAAGTTCGCCATGTGGGCATTGGGCGCGGCCTTCGCGGAGCCGATCATTTCCAGGCCCTGCGGTCGGTTCACCTTTTGCGGCGTGTACCGGATCTGCTGCGTCTTGGTGATGGTGCCGTCGGTGCCCAGCACGTCCTCGCCGACGCCCAGGTGGTTGTTGCCGAAGCCTGACACCCAGGTGAACAGCATTTCACTGCCATAGGTGCCGGCTGAGGCGTTGTGTTCCATCGAGACCGACATCGTGTCCGGCACTTCGCGGCCGTCTTTCCACAGATAGACGCCGCCGGTCATGTTCACCGCGCGCGGGATCTCGATGTTCATCGCGCGATACCAGAAGGAGAGCTGGTGGCACATGTTCTCGTACACGTTGCCGCCGGAGTAGTCCCAGAAGAAGCGCCAGTTGATGTAGCGGTTGGCGTCAAATTCGCGTTGCGGGGTCTCGCCCAAAAAGTTCTTCCAGATGACGTTCTCAGGATTCATGTCCGGCTG
>JAPKYX010000156.1 GCA_026394075.1 Acidobacteriota bacterium | reverse complement strand
GATCGGCCGTGCCGCCGCTCCGCCACTGATGGATGGCGGCGTGGTCAGCGCGCCGAGCTCCGCCGTCTGGGATCCGGCTAGCTCCAAGTGGATTGCGGAAAACGTCGGCGTCGAGCCGGATGTCGAAGTGGAGAACGATCCCGAGCTAGTCCGCCAAGGCAAGGACCCGCAACTGGAAAAAGCGGTGGAGTTGGTGATGGCGGAACTGGCCAAACGGCCGGCCACTAAGCCCCCGCGCCCGGCATTCCCGGACTATCAGAAGCTGCCGGGTGCCCCGGGTCCTGGGACGGCCAACGCCACCAAGCGTTAGGGCAACTTGGGGAAGTTGGCCCGCGAGTACCGGACACAAAAGGGATGCGCCCCGCCCTGCACCGCGTCCTGCGTCCGCCCGGTATCCGCAGACTTAGCGCCGGTCGCATTTCCGGCGCGCGAGTTTGTTCAGATCCAGAGCGTGCGTTAAGCCAAAGTCGCTGGCGAGGTTTACGGCCGTCGACGCCGAGCCATAACGGCGAGGAAAGCGATGGCCGCCCCGAGAGTGGCAGACGTCGCCGGCTCCGGCACCGCCGCGGCTGAGGGGACTCCGATGGGACCGGTGAACCCGTCCGGGTACCGATACTCAAGCTCCTGCGGATCCGCAAACAGTATCCGCAACCCTTGGTTGCTGAAGAAGCGGCCGGACACGGTAAGGGCCGCGCCATAGCTCAGTTGAAACGGCCCCTTGACGTCGTAACTGGGACCCACCAGAAACTGCGGATCGAACCAAACACCCATCCGCCCCTGCGTATCGCGGACCAAATAGCCTTGGAGCGGCTCGCATGGACGGCTGGGAAACGTGATGTGGTATTTGCAAGTGTTCTCGACAACCTCGAAGCCTGCCGCCGAAAGCCTTACGGTGAGGCTTGCGGTCATCAGCCGCGTTGACACCAGGCCTTCCGCGCTGTCCTGGAAGAACGACCAAGTTGCGAATCCCTCGCCCGGCTGCAGGACAAGGCTAGTCTGTGGAATGCCACACGCCGTCCCCCGGCATACGGACCCGAGAAAGGTCAGGTCCTCATCGTCTCCGGCCAGGATCGCCAGTTCCGGGATGAAGTTAATGGCGCGCACCTCCGTTGTTATGGGGAACGGGATTGGGCCCGGCGTCACCGTTGGTGCCTGGTAGTTCTGATACGCGCGAACGATGGCGGTCGCCGACTGAAGCACCCCATACTGGCCGCGAGCGTAGGCGCGGGCCCAAGTCGTCGCATTCGCTGGGTCGCCCCCCGCGGCCGCGCCGGATTCTCCACCGTAACCCCAGTAGAGATAGTCCGTCTGGGAAACCGCAATCGGTCGCGTAGAACTCTGGTCCGAGAATTGGACGTTCCCGAACGGCCACTCCGTGGAGCGCACCTCGACGAACGCTTCGAGATACGCTGCGCCGGCGGCCGGCGACATCAGAGTGGCCAAGGCGATGACCAGTAGGAAGTGCTTACCCATGAGAAGACCGTAACTGAGTAACGCCACGACGAGCAATTACCTCCGAAGTAATGGCCGGTTCCCCGGCGCGGATCGTCTGCGGCAAAACTGAAGGGATGAGCTAGTGCGCCAGGGCAAGGACCCGCAACTGGAGAAAGCGGTGGAGCTGGTGATGGCTGAACTGGCCAAAAAGCCAGCAGTCAAGCCCGGACGGCCAGCCTTCCCGGACTATCAGAAACTACCAGGCGCACCCGCCGCCGGCACGGCCAACGCAACGAAGCGGTAGTGTGATCGATCAGCCCCGTGCGTGAGCGCGGGGCTTTTCATAGACCCGACTGAGCTTGAAGCGTACGCGTGGGCTACTCCCAGCCGACCTCATCGACAAAGCACCACATCCAGTGCTCGCCCGGCTCGATTGATTGCATGATCGGATGTTTGGTTGCGTGATAGTGCTTGGTTGCGTGCTGGTTAGGCGATGAATCACAGCAGCCGACATGGCCGCAGGTCTTACACACGCGCAGGTGCAGCCAGCGGCTGCCCGTTTTCAGGCACTCTTCGCAGCCTTTGGTATGCGGCTTGACGTCGTGGATCTGGTCCAGGTGGGAACACGAGGGGGCGCGCTGGGACATGCTAGTTGAGCTCCTTGGGTGGGTTAAACGGCAGGTGCACCATAAAGCGAGTCTCCCCCGGTTGTGAGGAGACCTTCACATCACCCCCGTGATGAGCGCGGATGATGCGATAGACGATATCCAGGCCCAGCCCCGTGCCTTGGCCAACGGCCTTGGTGGTGAAGAAGGGCTCAAACACCCGTGACAGCACGTCGGGCGGAATGCCCGGGCCGTTGTCCGAGATCTCCACCGCCACGCCGCCTTCGTCGGGCCGCGTTGAGATGGTCAGCGTACCCTGGCCATCCAGCGCATCCAGCGCGTTGTCGATCAGGTTGGTCCACACCTGGTTGAGTTCGCCCGGGTGGGCGCAGATCCGTGGCAGGTCCGGCGCAAAGCGGCGCTCCAGCTTCACCGCCGTGCGCTTCAAGCGCGGGGCAAAGATGGCCAGCGTACTGTCCAGCCCGCGATGGACGTCGGTCTCCTGAAAGTCGCCGCGGTCCATGTTGCACGGAGGCTGTTCTCCATCCAGCCGATAGCACCGTGCAGCGCCGGCTGGTCGAGCGCAGCGGAGATCGGATTGAGGCAACTGATGGTGAACCCGGCCTCAACTATCGTGGGCGCCATCTCCCACGGGTTCTCCAACTGGTGCTCATCCAGCCACTCGGCCATCTGATCTTCCCGATCGCTGCGCTCCACCGCATCCAGCAACTCGCCCGCGTTGCGGCCAGTGTAGAGCTCGGATTCGATGCTCAGCAGTTTGGCACGCTGAGCCTCGGTGTAGCGCCGGTCGTGCCGGATGGATTCGATGCGGAGCTCATTCAGCACATCGTGCAGTGTCTTGGCGGCGCGCTTGGCGGCGGCGGCCGGGTTGTTCAGCTCATGCGCCAGACCCGCCGAAAGCTTGCCCAGCGCGGCAGCTTCTCCTGCTGGCGCGAGTGGGCCTCCACTTCCCGGGAGCGCGACGACATGGCGCTTAAGACCACCTTGGCCAGTGGATCGTCACTGCCGGCCCACTTGCGAAACGATGCATTCTCGATCCGGACCGCTTGCGTCGGACCGACGGCCGTGGCGGTGGCGATCGCCGGAGCACCGGTCAGCATGGAGATCTCGCCCACAAAGTGCCCGCGACCATGAATGGCCAGCGTTTGCGGCTCGCCGTTGATGCGCTTGGTGACGCGGACCCGGCCTTCCAGCACGGCAAACAGCGGATAATCCCGCGTGCCTTCCGGAAACAGCACCGCGCCATCTTCAAAGTCGACCACTTGGCCGTACTGCGGCAGCCCCGCCAGGACGTCTTCGTCCAGGGCGGGGAAAAGGGAAGTCTCGCGCGGATCGTGGATCATTTAGCGCACCTTGCTTAAGTATTGGTGGACCATCGCCACCGTGATGGAGCCTTCACCAACGCTGGAGGCGACGCGCTTGATGGAGCCCGCGCGAGTATCTCCGGCCACGAATACGCCGGGCATGCCGGTTTCAAGCAGGAACGGATCCCGGTCCGGCATCCAGCCCGCCGGCCGCTTCCCATCCACCATCAGATCGGGGCCGGCCAGAATGTAGCCCTGCTTGTCCATCGGCACCACTCCGCGCAGCCAGTTGGTGCAGGGCATCGCTCCAATGAAGATGAACAGTGCGCGGGCGGGAACGGTTTCCTGCTCACTGGTCTGGCGGTTCGAGATGGTCACCTGCTCCAGTTGCGATTCGCCCAGCACTTCACTCACCTCGCTGTGCGTGCGCACGGAGATGTTGGGCGTCGCGGCGATCTGGTCAATCAGATACTGCGACATCGTGGCCGCCAGGGATTCGCCGCGCACCAGCATCGTGACATGCCGGGCGAACTTCGAGAAGTGCATCGCGCCTTGCCCGGCCGAGTTTGCGCCACCGATCACGAACACTTCCTCATCCCGGCAGGAGAGCGCCTCCGTCATCGCGGCCCCGTAGTAGACGCCCGCGCCGGTCAACCTCGCGACACCCGGCACATCCAGCGTGCGCCACGCCAGGCCGGTCGAGATCAGCACGGCATAGGTGGTGATCTCGCTGCCGTCGCGCAGCTTCAGGATGCGGTAGTTGCCTTCCGCGCGCAGCCCCACCACTTCCTGCGGAGCCAGAATCTCCGCCCCCAGCCGCGTGGCCTGGATGACGGCGCGGCGGGTGAGCTCACCGCCGGAAATGCCCGAATGGAAGCCCAGGTAGTTCTCAATCCGGCTGCTCATGCCGGCTTGTCCACCCGGCCCTTCGCGATCGAGCAGCAAGGTCTTCAGGCCCTCGGAAGCGCCATAGACCGCACCCGCCAATCCGGCCGGGCCGCCGCCGACGATCACCAGATCATAAAGCGAGGTCCCGGCCTGTGTCTTTAGGCCCACCTTCTCCGCCACCTGCTCCAGCGTCGGGGCGTTCAAGCGCGTCCCATCAGCACACAGCACCACCGGCAGCTCATCCAAAGCGCCCAGCGCGTCCACCACGCGGGCGGTTTCGCTATCACGCTCCGTCGCCTCGACATCCAGCCACTCATAGGGGATGTGGTTTCGTCCGAGGAAGTCTTTCAAGGCGTGTGTCTGTGGAGACCAGCGATGGCCCAGGATACGCAGCCCTTCAAAGGGCGGGCGGTAGGTGGCGCGCCACTCTTCCAGCAACTCATCGAGCACCGGGTAGAGGAACTGCTCCGGCGGATCCCAAGGCTTCAGCAGGTAGTGGTCGATCTTGACTTCGTTGATGGCGGCGATGGCCGCGTTGGTGTCGGCATAGGCGGTCAGCAGCGTGCGCCGGGCCCCGGGATAGATGGCCATGGCGTGCGACAGAAACGTCACGCCATCCATATTGGGCATACGTTGATCCACCACCATCAGTGCCACCGGATCATTGCGGAGCTTCAGCTTACGCAGCGCTTCCAGCGCCTGCTCGCCCGATTCGGCCCGCAGGATGCGGTACTCGCTGCCATACTTTTTGCGAAGGTCACGTTCGACCCCGCGCAGGACATCGATATCGTCGTCAACGGTCAGAATGGACGGTTTGGTCATAGTGGACGTGTGCGGGCGCAACCTTACCCTGGTAGAGATGTGTTCACAGCGGCTTCGATTCGCATGCGGCACCTACCTTTTGGGGTAGTCACTATCAGGCGCTGACAGGCATTATTTGGGGAATCCAGCATCCGCCATCACTTCTTCGATCTGCTTGGTGTGGCGCTCACAATGCGTGGCCAGGAATAGAACCCACTGGTAAGCGTCCAGGTCACCCAAGGCGAAGTGGTTGAGGCCGTGGGTCCGGAGGTCGGCGTCGGTGGACCCAATGAAGTCTTGCGTGGCCCGGCGGGCACGTTCAAAAGCCGCCAGCGCCTGGCTTGGCTTCTCGAATTCGGGTCTCCCAACAGGGGCGACCTCCGCCGGTGCTGTGGCCTTGCGGGACCGATCCGGCATCACTTGTAGAATCAGGCCGTCACGCTTTACCGACAAGCCCGCCGGTGCCGGCTGGCTGAGCGAACCGCGAATGCGTTGCAGCACGCCCATCTCCGTAACGGCGATGTGCTCCACACACTGCCGCACACTCCAACGCTCGGGCGCGGACTTGAAGTTCCACTGGGCCTCACTCAGGCTGCTGATCGAACTGGATAGCTTAGTGCCGGTGCGGGCGAGATAGTCGAGGGCCTTCTGCCGCTCTGCCGGAGAGATAGTCTCGGCGGTGCAGGCCACGGCCAAGAGTGTCAGCAAGGGGACGACACGGAAACGCATACCGCTATCGTAGCGAGACCAGGACGCCGGTGAGCCGGCTCCGCGGAGACCGTCTAAAGGCCCAGTTCCTTCAGCAGCCGCTCCGCCCGGTAGATCTTCTGCAACGCC